>CAMAZH010000014.1 GCA_945863035.1 Chitinophaga pinensis
TGCATACGTTTGCACTATTTAGCTGAACCAAAACCCATTTACCCATCATATTCTTAATCCCCTTGGAATTTATGACGCTTAAACTAACGTAATAGTAACCTGCTTTTTCATAAGTGTGCGCCGGATTTGATACTGATGAGTTTTCGGAATCGTCGCCAAAGTTCCAAAGCGATTCAACAATATCTCCAGTTGACTTATTGCTGAAAAGCACTTCCTTGCTAAGCGGATTTACCCGGTAAATGAAGTCTGAATTACAGTCAATACCTATTTCGCCGATCAGTAACATTTCATGGTAATAATCCATACAGCCGGAATTAAAGTCATATGTGTTCAGACCTGCCGAATAAATGCCGGCTCCAGGGAACTTGTGCATCGGGTTTTGGTCTGTGGAATACTTCCCGTCACCAAACGACCAAAGAACAGCGGTAGACTCTCCAAGGATCCGGTTCGTAAAGTATGCGGTATAGTTTGCCGAGTCGATATAGGTCACGAAATCGGCGGCGCAACTTACCTCTCCAAGTTGGATCTGTTGAACTGTCATATCCATGCATCCTTTATCCAAATTGATTACAGTATGGCTGACCTCATACATGCCTCCTTTTTTATACTGATGGTCAGGATTGGGAAGCACCCCAAAGCTACCGTCGCCAAAATCCCAGTAATAGTAATCAATTTCACCCCATGAATTATCCTTGAAATGGACCGTGGAATTTTCGGGTTCCATCCTGTAGGAATATCTGGCTTTGCAATCCGAACCTCCAACCGTTATAGTCTTCACCGATTGATCAATACATTTATCCGAACTGTTTCTTACGGCAAGTGATACTTTGTAGTAACCTGGTTCTGAATACTTCTTATTTGGGTTTTCAAGAGTTGAAGTACTTCCATCCCCAAAGTTCCAGAAGTAATTGTCAACGGCTCCTTTTGTCTGGCTGGTAAATGCCACACTAAGATCAGCGGGGGTGATAAAGTAGGCGAAGTCGGATTCTACATCGCAAGCCACATCTCCAACACGGATCTCTTTGCAAATAGAGTGAGACAGAGAGGAGAGGTTGTCATATACCAAAAGACAAACTTTGTAAACGCCAGGCTTGGAATAGGTGTGAACTGGATTCTGCTGTGCTTTAACTACTTTTCCATCGCCCATGGTCCAATACCAATTTGAGGTATTCTGTGATGAGAGATCATTGAAGTTAACTGTAAGGCCTGAAGGATCAGCGTAGTAAGAAAAATCAGCTTGGATCATTGCCCCATCCTCAGGAATGAGCATTAGGTTTTTGGACGATTCGGATTTGCATCCACTTGCCTGATCGTAAACGGATAGGGATACTTTGAAAACTGCTGATTTTTTGTAGGTATGAACGGGGTTAATCTCGGTGCTGAATTGCCCATCACCAAAATCCCAATAATAGGCAGTGTTTGAATCCGATCTGGCGAAAAAGCTTGCAAGACCACTATTTGTGTTTATTTGCACATCGAATTCCGAATCACATGTTAAATCTCCTGAAACAACTTTCTTTGATATTGATGAAAGACAATTTGTTTCCTGATTAAATATGGTAAGAGTTACCATGTAAATACCATCCCTTATGTAATTGTAAGTTGGATTTGGTTCTGTTGAATAAGTTCCGTCCCCAAAATCCCAAGCCCAGGCGGTAGGATTACCATAGGATGCATCATAAAAACTTACTGACCCATCCTGATAAAAGTTAAACTGAGCATCGCAAAGGCGGAACTTAGTGTTAATATATACCATTTGACTGTAAGATGAGGTTCCGCAACCGTTAGTGGTAGTAAGCGAAATAGTGTACTCGCCAGCCTTTCTGAATGCATGAACAGGCTTCTTCAGAGTTGATGTTGTCCCATCACCAAAATTCCATAGGTAAGTATTGCTGTCAAAGCTGCTGGAATGGACCGATTCAGCAATAAAAGTAATGGAGTCGCCTATAGCTCTCTCGCCTTCTGAAAGGTGGAAATAAGCAGGAAGGCTTTTCTTATCCACAATCGTAACTTTAGAATATAGTGTGTCTTTTCTCCCACAGCTGTTTGTAGCTATTACAGAGGCATTGAATATTCCTTCTGATCCGTAGGAGTGCAATGGGTACTGAAGTGTACTAGTGTTACCGTCGCCAAAATTCCAAAGGTAGGATGTGCCTCCGGCAATTTTAAACTGAACCATATCGCCCGGACATGCAGCCAAATATTCACCTTGGGTATATACTATTTTTTGGAAAGTGCCGGTTAAGTATGTTTGGCGATCGGGACACTGCTCATCGTAGGGAATGAATTGAATCCTATTGTTATCGGGTTTCACAATTTTGTAAATTCCAAATAAGTTGCAACCATAATATGACTGCAATGTGATGGTGTCTTTGCTGATCTTGGTTAACTGCCCACCCTCGTAAAACTTGGACTTATCAAATTCTGTAACACCGTCTCTGAAATATATTTCATAACCCGATTCATAAATACTCAATATAACAAATACTCCGGGTTCGATTTCCCTGTACCATTGATTTTCAATTCTTTCCGAGTTACATATGCCATCCCAAAATTCAATAGTGACGTTCATGTTTTGAGTGGCTAAATCTGAACTGCCGGAGGGAATAATGGGAATACTGTAAACGGGCATATAAGAATTTTGCTGGAGCGAGCCGGATGCCTCGGGATTTAGAATTTCAGTTATAACACCTCCGCAGAAATATGCTGCAGTTATTCCAAGGTTTGGATCAGAGAGGTTTGTGGTAGGTACAAATGCCTTAACCGTTGTGCCCATGGTAATATCTGTTGAGGTAAAGCGCACAATTCCATCGGGATAGCTCACGTTGCCCTCATAATGCTGTTCATAACCCCCATAATACAGAAACACATAAAAATCATTTCCGTAAGCAGGAATCCAACTTGGCCATACTATTGGGATATTGACCTCAAAATCGGTTGGGCTTTTTCGGACCGACCAATCGGCAGGTTCAATGATACTCTTATCGATTGTGGAGTTCTCTATGAAATAAAAGGGCTCTCTTAGTGTACTGTTGTTTACATCTATCACTCCATTTGCTGACACTGCGTTTCCACAAGCATTTGAGGCGAAAAAGTTATATGTATAGGATCCGACATTTTTATAGGAATGTGATGCAAGTGTTTCCAAATAAGGATCCTCAATTTCCTTTACATTATTTATCGAGTTACCATCTCCAAAGATTATTGAGTATGTGTAGTTTCTTAAAGGATTGTAATTATCGTCCCAGAAATAAATTTCCTCCCCGGGGCAAATAACCGTTGGGTTCGACATGAGCTTAACATTTGGGATAATTCCATTATCTACTTTAACGAATTTGGAATAACTGGAAGATCCTCCACAGACATTTGAGGCAGTGAGCACAACTTCAAATATTCCAGGATTGCTGTATACGTGCGTGGCATTAAACGCCCTATAAAGAGGGCCTTCACCAAAATTCCAGGTGTAGATGGTGCCGGATTCGCCATACGTTTGGTTTAGGAAACTTGCGTTTTGGCCGGGGCACAAATACAACGTGTCGCTATTTACCTGATTACCCCCGGTAGGTGTTTCGAAATTAAAATATGGGTAAAGTGAATTGGAATAGTTATCCAACATAATATAAACCCAACTGGATTGGGTGGATGTATTGTTGCAGCCATTGGTAACGGTGAGCGTAACAAGAAATTCTCCCTCATTTGAGAAATAATGGATTTTGTTTCTTTCGGTCGATGTGTTTCCATCACCAAAGTCCCATAAATATGAACCTTCCCCACTTGCTTTAAACTCAATTGGGGTGCCTGGACATGCGCTGGATCCAGATAAAATGTAGTAATTGAAGGATGCGTCTGCGCCAATGCCTTCCTGTATTTGCACAGGGAAGTTAACTGTTGCGGTTCCCCCGCACTTATTTGTAACGGTTAGCCGAGCATTAAATGCTTCAGCTCCGCTGGAACCATATGTATACAGGGGCATTGCCGAGGTAGAGGATTTGCCGTCGCCAAATTCCCACAAATATGAGGCAAAGGATTCATAGGTACTGAATTTAACCGGATCGTTTACACAACCGGCCAAAACCTGTATGTCGGATGCTGAAATCGTCGGATTGGCGCCATCGGCTACTGTGATGACTTTCTTTACGGTATCCGTACCGCAAAAGTTATTGGAAATCAAGGTGACAGTATAGTTTCCGGGCTTTTCGTATGTGAATGTGGGTGCGTAATCCTGAGACACTGAAGAAGTGAAATAGTCGTAGTATCCGAAATCCCAGTTGGTGCTGTTTACGTTATTAACTGAAAATGTGACTGTTTGTCCCGGACAGATTTGGTCACCTGTAGAAATGTTGAAATCTGAAACCTTATCATAGATGAATGTATTGTATGTCTGAGTCCCGAGCAGAGAGTTGTTGTCTAGATTCCATACCTCAAGGGTCACCGGATGATTTCCCGCACCAATGGGGAAAGGTACAGATGGATTCGCTTCATTTGAAACAATTGTACCGTCTATAAACCACCTGTATTCTATTGTTCCGATGCTTGAAATTGAACTGTAATTAGAAATATATAGCTGTGCAGGAGCACAGTTATTATCAGGATAGGCATAGAAATCAATGTAATTCTGACTATACGCGGATAAGCTGCTAAAGAGGGTTGCAAGAAAAAAAGCAAGCTGGGTAATTGTTTTTTTCATATTGTGGGTTTTTATTTACATACAAAAAGGTAATACGATAATAGCAAAAACAGGTTACGGGATTTTTTGAAAATTCCGAAGTCAAGATACAACCATCCCTTGCAATAATAAAAACGAATTGTTTACTTTTTGACAGACGCTTATATTTTCAGTCCAATAACCAATATATCATCGATCTGTTCAATGTTTCCTTTCCACTTCTCCATGGTTGAGTTTAGGATCATAGCTTGTTGTGTTAAGGGTTCTTTGACGATTTGGATCAGGAGATCTTTGAACCTTTTGGCCATGAATTTTTTACCTTTGTCGCCTCCGAACTGGTCGATGTATCCATCTGAGAATATATAAAGCACATCGTCTTTCTCAATGTCCAATTCATTAATGGTAAATTCAGTAGCTCCTTTAAGGTGGATTCCGATGGGCATTCTGTCGGCATTGTATTCTATGAGTTCGCTGTTTCGGATGAGGTACAGGGGATTGTATGCGCCAGCGTATTCCACTTTCATGGCTTCGTGATCGATGCACACAAGGGCTATGTCCATACCGTCCTGAGCCTCTCCCTCTTTGCCTGTCTGGTGCAATGCTCCAACAATAGTTCGCCTGAGTTCATTCAGGATTATATTTGGTTTGGTGACACCTTGTTTATTTACGATTTCATTCAGGAAGGACACGCCAAGCATACTCATGAAGGCTCCCGGGACACCATGACCTGTGCAGTCGGCAGCCAGAACGATGGTTTTATTGCCTGTTTCCGTCATCCAGTAATAATCGCCGCTTACGATGTCTCGTGGGCGATACAAAATAAAATGTTCAGCAAGGTTTTTTTCCAGAATGCGGTCGGGAGGAAGTATAGCCGTTTGAATTCTCTTGGCATAGTGAATGCTATCGGTGATTTCTTGCTTTTGAGTGTAAATCTGGTCGCGCTGATGTTTTATCTCTATGTTTTGCTCTTCGAGTAGAATATTGGCCCGTTTCTTTTCCCGGAATTGTCGGTACAGAATGATCGAAAAAACAAATACGATAAGCAAACCCAGAATAAAACTATAGATGAGCAATCTCTGTCGTTTATTTTCAGCTTCTTTTTTTTCAAGCTCTGCCTGATTTTGAGCGGCTTCAGCTTTTTTCTTGTCGAGTTCGGACTTTTGGAGGATCAGTTCTTTGTCTTTCTTGTCGGTTTCGTATTTTGCGGCAAGCTCGGAGATCTGGTTAAGATAGCCTTCGGAAATTGTGCTGTCTTTCAGCTCGTTGTACTGTTTGAAGTTGTCAAGGGCAATCCGGTAAATCCCTTGTTTCTCGTAAAGTTCTGAAATATTGCGGTAAAGTTCATAAACTTCCTTCTTATGTCCAAGTTCCTTGTTGATTTTCAGACTCAGATTGAAATACTGAAGAGATTCGGGGTATTTTTCCCATTTGAAGTAAATCCTTCCCAGGTCCCTGTAATTTGATCCAACTTCTTTTTTGTTTCCGGTTTCCTGATTTATCCGCAGTGCTTCCTTGCAATAAAGAAGGGCGTCGGCAAAATTTCCTCCCTCGAGATACACATTGCCAATATTGTTTTGGGCACTGGCAATCCCTGGTTTGTAGTTCTGGTCTTTAAACTCTTTCAGTGCTTTTTTGAAATTAACAAGGGCTTCCCCATAATCTTTTTTCTCCTTGTAAACCAATCCCATGCTGTTATATTGCTGGGCAACAAGCAGGTATTGCTTTTTGCTTTTGAAGAAATTGATGCTTTTATCATAATTGTCAAGGGCCTTATCCAGATCTATTCCTACATAGAAATAAATATTGCCGATATTCGCATAAGCTCTGCCCATTTGTATGGTATCGCCGATGCTCTCCTGCAGGCTTAGGTTTTGCTGGTAATATTCAATGGCTTTCTGATAATCGCCCCAGTTCTTGTAAATTACGCCTATTGTGTTTAATACTACCCCGAGATCCGCCTTATTGCCTGTTTCACGGAATACCTCCACAGCCTTTTCGCAGGCTTTGAGCGCATTCACATAATTGCTTTGTGAGTAATGGGCTGTGCCAATGGCCATATAGGCCTTCCCGATGGAGTTCTTGTCATTGGTAATCACAGCCAAAGCAAGCGCGTCTTCCGCGAATTTGATGGATTCGACAGGGTTGACGGAAGTAAGGTAGTCGCTTACTGCCAGGGATGAAGAAATAATATTTGCTGTGTCTTTGAGTTCTTTGTGTACTTCGACAGTGTTTTTGTAAAACTGCAGCGCTTTTTGTTTGTCCTTGCTATTATATAATTTTCCAAGAATACCATAAGCCTTTGCCTGCTCAGCTTTCAAATCGTATTTTAAAGCAACCGCTAAAGATTTCTCAGCATTTAAAATAGAACTGTCTAAATCCTTCAAAGCAACATACTGCATTACTAATTCCAGATACAAGGAAGCCTGCTTTCCCTCACTTTTTTTGCTGATTTCGTTCCGGAGGCTGTCGATAGCTCGATTTTGGGCATGCGCTGAAAACCCCGCGAGAAGCAATATAACCAGAAAAAATGTTTGTCTTAAAAACAGCATGAGATTTTAACGGGATTTTACGCTTTAAATGTAGTTGATTCCTTTTAATAACTATAACAAAAAATTAAATCATTTGGAGGGTTAAACGCAATGATTGAACTTTTGTTACGGGCAGTGAATCTATCAGAAAAGCATATTATTCTTTTCAATGCTTTTGGCATAGCTATGCTCGTTATACCTTTGGGTTGGCAAAACCCTGTAAGCGATATACATTTGTTGCTTTTTATCACTTTTTAACAACTTTTGGGTATTAGCCCAAGAGTTGTTAAATGAGTTGAATTTTTTAGCTGTTTGATGCTTTTTCAAGGCGTTTGATAATACTGAAAATAAACGCGGCTGAAATCAGACAGCAAATAATAAATACACCCCATAGTTGCCATAAAGCCATCTTTCCCCAGCCGATACTGCCAACTACAAGCAGTTTATTCCCAACCGCTGTTGCCAGAAGCCATCCGCCCTGCATAAGACCCTGGAATCGGGGAGGAGCAACTTTGGAGACGAAGGAAAGCCCCATTGGACTAAGAAACAGTTCGGCAATCGTGAGGATCAGATAACTGCTTATGAGCCAATACGGTAAAACCCGGGATGAGTCGGGTACAGTGTTATAGTTTATTTTTCCTGCTTCATCAATAAACTGGAGGTCTTTCGGAGAAACAAGGTCCAGTGAGGCAATCAGAATTACTACAAAGCCAAGGGATGCAATTACCATTCCTATTCCAATTTTCTTGGGAGTTGATGGCTCCAGGTTCCTGTTTCTCAGGTATTCGAAAACCGCCATTACGGGAAATGTAAGTGCCACAATGAATAAGGGGTTGAACGACTGGAAAACCTCAGGAGCGATAAGATTGCTGGGGGAGTAGCCGCTATAAAGGTGAAAGGTGTAATAACCCAGTCCGATAAACATCGCTAAACTGAAAATTCTCTCCATAAGAACTTTTCGGCTGAAAAACAGGAACAATCCAGCGAGAGTGCCTATGAATGCAAGAATCGCATCGAGGTTAAAGAAGATATTTGTAAAGGGATCGACCTCCTTAACGGTATAATCCCTTGCGAAAATCGTCAGAGTAAGTCCGTTTTGGTGAAACGACATCCAGAAGAAAATCACAACCACGAATACAAGCAGGAGGGAAATAATTCTGGGCCGTTCTTCTTTTGTTGAGATGCTGGCAATGTAAACTGCGAAGGCAGCAAAGAGGCCAAACGGGAATGAAAGGTCAATGTTTTCGGTTAGGTAGAAGAAAATTGCTGTTACAGCTGCTCCCAGTCCCAACGCCGATAGAATGGCAATAGGTTTTCTCACTGAAGTGTCAACCATGCCTTCTGCCACCGCTTGTTTGAGGGATCTTTCTTTTGCAGGGAGATGTTTGTTGAAAATCACATACACGAGAAGTGAAAGAATCATTGCTCCTGCAGCTATTCCAAAAGCGTAATTGTATCCTTTTGCGAATGCGTCGATATAGTTTTGTGCAAATGCCATAAGGTCAGGAACCGGCTGCCCGCTTACCCTGTCAGCAACTGCCTGAAACTCGGCAATGTTTGTAAGCTCACCGCGCATCAGCGCATGGCACATTTCAGGAAGACTCCCGTCGTGGATAAATCCCTGGGTCTTGAGGAACCAGTTTCTTACACTGGTGGCTACAAAGGGGGCAAAGAATGCGCCCACGTTTATACCCATATAAAAAATCATGTAAGCGGAGTCGCGGACTTTGGAGTATTTTTCGTTATCGTACATCTGTCCAACCACGGCTTGAAGATTCCCTTTAAAAAGGCCATTACCAAAGGCTATTACAAAAAGGCCGATGAGTGTGAGTTCCAAAGACATGCCCGGAATGGCTATCATCGCATAACCGCCGAACATCACCACGATTCCCGCAAGGATAACCAACTTGTATTTGTTGGTGGCATCAGCCAGAATACCACCTAGGAGGGCCAAACCGTAAATACCGAAGTAGAACCAACTGTAATAGCTTCCGGCTTCCTCAACGGAAAGACCAAATTTTGCCTGAAGAAATAAAACCAGAATAGCCATCATGGTGTAAAAACCAAAACGCTCCCCCATATTGGAGAAAAATGCTACATACAAACCCTTTGGATGCCCTTTGAACATATTTGTTTTTTTAGTTGTGAAATTTTTAGCTCCCAAATATAGAAATCTTTTTCAATTGACAACAGCCCTGAAACTATGTTTAACATGATCAGTTGATTTTTAAACCGTTCCGTTTAACTTGCCGTACGCCTCTACTTTTTTTTCTTTCGTCCTTAAATTCACTTAACTTTGAACCAAACATCCACTTGATGAAACTATTCAGCTCATCGCAAGTAAGAGAAATTGATAAACTCACTATTGAGAATGAGCCCGTCATCTCCATCAATCTGATGGAAAGAGCTTCTATGAAATTCACCCAATGGTTCACAGGAAAATTCGATACCTCCTATCCTGTTGTTGTATTCGCTGGTTCAGGAAATAACGGAGGGGATGCACTGGCAATTTCCCGAATCCTTATCGGGAGGCAGTATCAGGTTCGGGTGTATCTGCTTCCAACCGGTTCATTCTTATCTCCTGACTGCGCCATCAATCTCGAGCGATTAAAAGCCTATACAAATCCTATCATTCTTGACTCGGGTTCACTAAGCGATTTTCCAACAATTGACCCGGAAGCGATTGTGATTGACGGGATCTTTGGTTCAGGACTTAACCGCCCTGTGGAGGGTTGGATTGCCGATATAATCAGAAACATCAACACGAATGCCCGCATGGTTGTTTCCATTGACATCCCGTCAGGCTTGTTTGGGGAGGATAATCGCGGGAACAACCTTGAAAATATCATAAAGGCTAACCATACCGTTAGTTTCGAGTTCCCCTTCCTTTCCTTCTTCATGAGCGGGAATGAGTTGTTTACGGGCACGTGGGAAGTGGTTCCGATTGGTTTGCACAAGGAGTCCATTGAAAATACCGATACTTCATATGTTACGATCGATGCTCAAGGCATTCGCAACTTGTTAATCCCCCGGAAAAAATTTAGTCACAAAGGAACCTATGGCCATGCACTTGTTATTGCCGGAAGAACCGGGATGATGGGCGCGGCTGTATTGGCTGCAAAGGCTTGTCTCAGGGGAGGGGCGGGACTTACGACCGTTTGCGTTCCTGCATCCGGTATGGATATCCTGCAGGTTGCGGCACCGGAGGCACTGACCCTGACACGGAGGTCAGACGCATTTTTCGACGAAGTCCCGGATCTGTCCATATACCAGACAATAGCTTGTGGCCCGGCAATTGGAACCTCTGCAGAAACAGCAGCTGCGCTTCATAAGCTAATTGTAACGGCAAAGATGCCCCTTGTTTTGGATGCCGATGCGCTTACCCTTCTTTCGGAACACAAGGAATGGCTTGAGCAGTTGCCACCCGGTTCGGTGATAACCCCGCATCCAAAGGAGTTCGACAGACTTGCTGGTGCAACTGCAGATATGTACAGCCGGCACCTTAAACAGCTCGAATTTGCGAAGAAATACAAAATTTTAGTAGTTTTGAAGGGTGCTAATACCATTGTTTCAACGGGGGAGGGGAAATCGTACATAAACACAACCGGTAATCCGGGCATGGCAACCGGAGGCACCGGAGATGTATTAACCGGTTTGGTGACTTCACTGATTGCGCAGGGTTACCGTTCACTTGACGCGGCTCTGATCGGGGTTTTTATTCATGGGCTTGCCGGTGACATTGCGCTGGAGACATCGAGCACTGAATCCCTAATCGCCGGGGATTTAATTGATAACTTTGGGCGTGCTTTTCTTCAGATAAAGGGGCATGGATAATAATCAAAGTTTTTTTTCGTATTTAATGAGGGATTGGTAATTTATAAATCAAAAACAGGGATGAGAAAGATATTTGTATTTGGCCTTATTGTTTTTCTGCTCGGATCGTGCCTGAGCCTCAACCAATTTGTAGTTACGCCTTTGGGCGAAGAGCCTGCGGAATATTCCCAACGCTTTGTGTATAGCCTTCCTCAGACGGTTGTTGAGGTAAAAATGGACTTTGTAAAAACAAGCTATCTGCCCGGGCCTTACAGAAGGTTTACCGAGAAATACCTGGGTATGACAAATTATATCAGTGAGGAACAGACCCGCTGGCAGATTTCCGGAATTGAGCTTTCGGAATTTCAGGAGCCGGATCCGCTGCATTATTACAGTGTGAACCTAATCAGGGGATCCTTTCAGAGCGATGCTTATTTTTCCTTGTCATCCAATGGACTGATTATTGACCCCATGGGAGCCATTTCGTCGAATGTTGAGTTACCTGCTAATATTTCGAGTGTTCCCCGGGGGATTGTTGAAATCGCGATGAAGAAGAATATGGCCGAGAAAACCGACACCCTTTTCAAGACCGTTATAACCGACAGTTCGTTTGTGAAAATCCCCATTCTCAGAAAGCAAAAAGATGCGAAAACCCTCGAGCAAAAGGCCGAGGAGGCCGCCAACCTGATCATCAAAATACGGAAGCGCCGTTTGAAACTTGTAACCGGCGAATACAATGTGTTCCCCGAAGGGATTGCTCTTGAGGTTGCTCTGGCGGAGCTTGACAGGACAGAGAAGGAGTATACCGCACTTTTCACAGGTAAAATTTTTACTGAAACATTTTCCCGCAGCTTTATAGTCGCACCGGCTGGAAGTACGGAAAAACTTCCGTTGTTGAGGTTTTCGGAAGATAGCGGGATGCTTTCCATCGACGATGCCAAAGGCCAGACAGTGAGTATTGAGATCGATCCGCTGGAAGGCTTTCCAATAAGTATTTCCGGAAAGGGTCAGCCACAGGATAACACGCTGTATTACAGGATTCCCTCCACCTGTTCCGTAAAGCTTACTTTGCCCGATCAACTGCTGTACGAAGGCAGGATGTCGGTTTATCAATCGGGTAGCGTTTTGCCTCTGCCTGTGAAGGGGAGGTAAACGGCGGTTTAAAGAGGTTCCTCTTACCAGAAAAAGCAAATGTCTTTTTAAACCAGAATAAGGGTTAAGATATAAACATAATCTCAACTAAAAAGAACATAAGAGAAATAGTATTTCTATTTGGGGGATTACTTTTAGTCCCATGTAAATAAAACTATTATTTGACATTATGAAAATCGATTTTCCTAAACTACCAGAGATTGCACGAGTGATTTTTTTTGTTGTTTTCACCGCTGTTTTTGGTCTGTACGGTTTTAGTCAGTCAGGCAGTGCAATTCAAGTTTCTTCGCTTTTCGCCGACCATATGATTTTGCAGCGAGGGAAGGCTGTCCCCGTTTATGGAACGGCCCCTGAAAATGCAATTATATCGGTCTCGTTCAATGGACAGACGGTTTCCGACACATCCGATGCAAATAACAACTGGAAGGTTTGGCTTGACCCAATGGATGCAAATCCCATAGGACAGACAATGACTATCCAAGGTGGGAATACCCTAACTCTCGATGATATTCTTATCGGGGATGTTTGGTTGTGCAGTGGGCAGTCAAACATGGATTGGAGGCTTGGAGGGTGTGAGCGGCCTGAAGACATTTCCACTGCGGATTATCCCGGTATCAGGCAGTTTACAGTGCCAATGATGTCGTCGGGGCATCCGCTGACTTCTGTATCTGGAAGTTGGATGGTGTGTACCCCTGAAACCGCAAGTGGATTTACAGCGGTCGGCTTTTACTATGCCCGAAAGATTTATCTTGAGCAGGAGGGAAATGTTCCTGTTGGTTTAATTCTCTCCTCAGTAGGGGGGACAACAATTGACCTATGGCTTTCTCCTGAAGGGACCAGTGATATTCCGGCTCTTTCCCCGCTTTACAATCAGGGCATTGTGCCTTCCGGACCCTTTTCTTTATTTAACGGAATGATTCACCCACTTGCGCCCTATGGAATTACGGGAGCAATTTGGTATCAGGGCGAGAATGCTGAATTGACAAAACAAACAAAAGATAGTTATTTTCTCAAATTAAAAGCCCTGTCTCAGGGATGGAAAAGGCTGTGGGGAATGGATGATTTTCCCTTTAACCTTGTAATGATTGCGAACTGGGGAACGATTGCAAACACCTTTTTACCTGACACCATTGGTGGAAAGGGATGGGATTCGGACACGCGGATTCAGCAGTTGAATGCATTGGCGCTACCTCACACTGGAGTAGCCTCCGCCATGGATATTGGCGATATTTACAGTAACCCTGATATTTGGAAAGCATGGCACCCGGCTGATAAGTTGGATGTGGGTGATCGTCTGGCTTTATGGCCGTTGAAATATGATTTTGGCATTGAAGAGATTGTTGAAAGCGGACCGGTTTTAAAAGACGTTGTCGCTTCGGGAAGCACTCTTGTTTGCTCGTTCGATTATGTTGGCAGTGGTTTAATGGTTGGCAAAAAAGACTGGTATGTACCTACACAGGATGTGACGGCTACTTCATCGCTTAAGAGTTTTGTGATTTCCGGTGCAACGGGAAACTGGTATGAAGCGGATGCGATCATAAGCGATGATAAAGTTGTTTTGTCATCGGCTTCTGTTGCAGAGCCTCGCAGAATGGGATATGCATGTTGGCCAAATCCCCTGGGGGCAAATCTATACAACAAGGAGGGTTTGCCTGCCGCACCATTTTATGTTGGAAATGTAAGCGAAAGGTATTCCATTGAATCCATGGCCGGACAGGGAGGTGAAATCAGCCCGGCAGGCACAAAATCACTGTTGCGGAGGACTGCCTCACTTTACACCATTATTCCTGATGAGGGTTTTTATATTGAGGATGTTAAGGTTGATGGAGTTTCAGCAGGTTCAGTTAGATCCTATACCTTCGACCCGGTTTATGGAAATCACAGTATTGTTGCCACATTTTCAAATACTGTTCCGGAGTACAGGATCACAGTAACTAAAAATAGCGGGGGATTGGTATTGCCTTTAGGTGATGTGATAGCTGTAAAGCAGGGAAGGAATGTCGAGTTTAATGTGTATCCCGATTCAACTATCAGGTATTTCATTTCCGTTGATGGCGCACCTTTGGGAGAGCGGTTAACCTATACATTTGCCGATGTGAGGGAAGATCATAATATAGATATTGCTTTTTCGTGTGTGATCAGTTCACTGTCGGGTTTTGGGGGGAATATTCTACCCAGCGGCGATGTGATTGTGAAAACGGGTTCAGACCAGATGTTTACCATTGCACCTTTGCCCGGCTTTTCAATTTCGGATGTGATTGTTGATGGTGAAAGTAAAGGCAGTCTAGACAGTTACACTTTCAACAGTATTGCTGAAACTCACTCCATAGTAACAAAATATACACCAACTGTGCCTGGGATCGGAAGAATCCCTCTTGAAAATGAGCTTGTATTTGCTTGTTTGGCCGATTCACTTCCAAAGCTTGGTGCTTCCGGCTCCTGGCCTGCATGGTTTCCTGAGGGTAAAAAATTCGCGAAAATAAACTCCCCGGTTGTGGAAATGATCGACGGGAACAAGTTTTCAAAGAATTTATATCTGGACGGGGATGGATACAATGCCGGGACATACGCATCAGGTATTGAGTGCAATGGTGCCAGTATTGTTGCGGTTGTAAAGCCGAATCCTTTTGGCTCTGCCGATATGAACTGGCAGTCGGTAGTGGATTTGTTTTATGACAGGCTTGTGCTTGGAGTAATGAATTCGACAGGAAAAGTGGTTGTGAGAAGAAATGGCAGCCTGGATTATAGCATAGCATCCATTCCAGCCGGACAGACAACTGTGTTAAGCCTTGTTGTACAGCCCGATGGAAAGTACAAGGTTTTCGCAAATGGTTCGGAAATTATGTCCCGTTCAACCGCCAGCAGTTTTAAATCAATTACCCCTGGCACGTTCAAAACCATTACAATCGGTCGAAACGGCCCCGATAGCTGGACTACTTTTAACGGGTCTATTGGTGACGTATTTCTCTATAAAGCAGCACTCACGGAAAATGATCGCGTTCAGCTCGAGACTTATATTTACAACAGCTTGTCAAATGTGGGTGACCAGGTACCACCGTTACCTCCGCTCAACCTGATTGGGGCAGGCTCGTCTTCATCAAGCATTGAATTAAACTGGAATGCCGCTTCTGATGATGTTGGGGTTGCCGGATACAATATTTACAATGGAGGCGTATTTCTTGGAACAACAGCAGAGTTGGTATTTACAGTTTCAGGGTTAATCGGAAGCAAGGAATATTCGTTTACCGTCAAAGCCGTGGATGGTGCAGGTAATATTTCAGCAGCAAGCAAAAAATATGTTGTGTCGACTCTTCCTGTTAATGTGCCAAATACTTGTGAAAGATTAATGGCTATACATCCAAATCCTGTAACAAGCGAGTTGATAGTCGAGTCCGGAGTTGATGAAATCACGACTCTGACAATTTACGATGTTCTTGGGAATGTGCTGCACGTTGAAAAGTTTTCAGACAGAGTTGTAATTGAAAGAAAGATTTTCGGGAAACAGGGCATATACATCATAGGGTTGAAGAGCTCAAAGCAAGTTTCCTCGACAAAAATTGTGGTTAAATAAAGTACCAATTATTATAAGAATGCCTAAAGAGCATTCTTACTATTTTTATCAGGAACAGGGAGCCCGGATTTTATCTTATTGCTTTGGAAGAGACGGGTTCCCACTGATCCTGATTAAAAGATGAAACTGTAATGGAATCATTTGTGATTTTCACGCCAAGGAACACGCCAACCCCATTTTCTGTCTGAGGCGATCCTGCACTCCATATATCGATGTCTTTCCAGATGTAATGTCCTACAGAATGGTTATGGCCGTGAAAAATACCGGTGATATTAGCGTTTTTTATAACTTCATAAAAGTCCTCTTGTTCTTTTTCGGTCCACCAAAGCAGGCTGAAGTTATCCCAGCCATAATGAAACAGCAGGATAACGGGTTGGTTCTCGTAATCCAAGTTTTGTTCCAGATCTTTTTTAAGAAACTCAAGGCTCATTTCTGCCACATGAAATGAATTATTGAAGTATTTGCACCAATCGCATTCCGGATCCCAGATATTCCCCGGATAAGAGCCTAAAACGGCAAAATGGATTCCGCCCTTGTTGAAACTGTAATGCAAATTGTTTTGTGAAGTTTTGCGATTTGTATTTCGCGCCAAATTCCTGAGCTTAATTGCTTCTCTTACAACGCCCCCCACACTCCCGTCATGGTTTCCGAAGGTTTCAAATACCGGCATCATCAATTTTTTGTCGGCATTTATTCCAAAGGAGTTTTCAAACTGGGCCCATTCTTCCTTTCTGCCGGATTCGGTTATATCCCCGGTAATAAAAACACCAAAAGGATTTAAGCTTTTTTTCGATTGGTTCAAGAAGGGGATTAGTGATGCCTGATTCATTTTTGTGATCGCTGAATCGAGAATGATGGAACGTTCAATTGTTCCGTTGTAATGCAGGTCTGAAGCAACCAGAAAATCGCAGCTTATAGAGCTTCTGCAGGAAATTCCAATAATCACAACGACAAAAAGAAAAGCGGATATCCGCAGGGTTTGCACTTGTTTGGATGGTCTCATAATTAAATGTAAAGATAAATGTCCGGATTTAATAATAGGCTCATGAAATAAGGTTTTTTGTATGATGCGTACGATTAAATAAGGAGCTGTATTTCTAAAAAAAATGCATTTCGCGGGAAGCCGGTTAAAAAAAGATCTCCCGAACCCTTAAGGTTCGGGAGAGTCAACAAAAAGCTTATCCTGTTTTATTTATCTCCTTTTTCAGAACCAGCCTATTATTTTAGTTTGTCTGCTAATTAACAACTACTTTTTTTGCTACTGTAAATCCTGTCGAGCTTGTTAACGAAACTATATAGAGTCCGGATTGCGACATGGGGATTTTGTAATTGCGACTATTAAGTTTTTTGTAGGAATTCACAAGGCTGCCATCAATTCTGTAAATATTGACATTGGTAAAGGGAGTTTCCGAAGCAACAAGGTTTATTTCATGAGCGACAGGATTGTAAAAAACAGAGAAGTTATCATTGGAATCCATGTCTTTCACTGAAGAAAACTGATATTTTTCATGTGTGAGAGCAAATTCGCTAAATTTTGCACTTGCCTCGTTGTCACTATGGGTGCACTGTGCCAGCCCAACTTGCAGGTCATTGGTCCCGAAATCCGTCCTGTCGGCAGTAAAAAATTCTACCCAGGTTGAACTATCGGTGCTTAATAAAAATTTGAAAACATTTCCAGTGCGTGTAATTCTCTGGTAAGCGTATTCTTCCAGGTCAAGGACATTTTGTATCGGATCATTTTCTTTTAAGATGAGTCCTTCTGTGGGATCCAAATTGTCTACAGTGTTTTTAATAATGTAGGAAAGTCCGAAATTATCGAAAGACTGAAAGTACAGAATGTTTGTCAAAGGGGCATCGGCATTCCTTACAATTATACCGCCAGTGTTAAACTCCGGGGTGGTTTCGCCTGTGAATGTTTCCCAGTCACCACCTGAAACTTTAGCTGTTACCATAAAGTCCATACCCGCTGGAACAATGCGATAAAGAATAGGTCCGTCATCACCTCCACCTGACCAGTCGCTGTGATCCGAGGTCATGGTTAATACTCCATCTGCAGATGAGATAGCAAGGATGTTCGCGTTTTGGGTTTCGCTTTTGCCGAGGTTTCCACCGGCATTTGTCCAAATGGTGCCTGCAAAATCATCAGTAAGAAAGTCGATTTCCTGGTTGAAGTCGGCTTTGTAGGTAACGAGATCCTGCGAATTCAGAGAAGGCATTCCGAGCAACAGAATCATTGAGACTGATAAAAAGTAATTCTTTTTCATAAGTAATGATGTTTAGTTATAATACGATGCAATGTTCATCATTATTGGGAAAGACTACTTTATCCATTGTTTAAAAAAATATAGATATTGTTTAAAATAGAGGAGGAAAAGGGGATTTGCTGAAATCAGCCTCTAATTGAAATAATCACGGGGGGATTTGCCGAAGAATTTCTTGAAACTGCTGGAAAAGTATGCGGGGCTTGAAAACCCGGTTTGGTATGCTGCTTCGGAAATGTTGCATTTTCCTTCGGAGATTAGCTGAATAGCTTCCCTGAAGCGGATAGTGTTAATAAATTCGGTGGTTGATAAACCGGCGAGGTTTTTTATTTTAATATGCATTAATGTGCGACTTACAGCCATTTCTTTGATCATAAAAGAGACGTCCAGATCTTGCTTGTCAATGTTTGCCCGGACAATTTCGGTGAACTGGCGGATGAATTCCCTATCTTTCTGGCTATGGGTAATCTCGGTAGGCAGGATATCCGCGTTTTTCTTATACAAATGAATCAGGCTTAGCCGCGTGTTTAGAATGTTCAGGATGTTTTGCTGGAGTATTTGAATGTAAAACGGTTTCTCAAGAAAGTAATCCGCACCTGTTTTTAGCCCGTCAAACTTGGTGTCGAAATCGCTCTTTGCAGTCAGAAGGATAATTGGTATATGCGAAGTTTCAATATTGTCTTTTACGATTTTTGTAAACTCTATGCCGTCCATTTCAGGCATCATAATATCGCTGATAATAATATCCGGCAAAACTTCAGGGATCCTCCTGAGCCCTTCTTTTCCATTCCCGGCAATATGAACATTGTATTGATCCTTGAGGCTTTCGGAAATAAATTCAAGAAGTTCCTTGTTGTCGTCTATTACCAGCAAGGATGGCTTGTCGGACAATAATTCTATTTTGTCATGTACCGATAATTCATTGAATTCTGCTTCTGTCGGAGGTTCAATGGGTTTAATAAATTGCTCCTGACCAGTGCAAATCTCGTCATTCTCGTAAGCATTTACTGTGACGGGTATGGTCACAGTAAACACAGATCCTTTATTCAATTCGCTTTCCACCTCTATCAGTCCCCTGTGGTGGGTTACAAGGGATTTGACATAGGCAAGGCCAATGCCTGATCCGGTTTCCTTTGTTTGGTTAGAGTTTACCTGGTAGAAACGGTCAAAAATCTTTAAATGGTTCTCTGTGGCAATGCCAACCCCCGTATCAATAACCTTAAAAACCAGTAATGTGGAATTATTCTCTGCGGCAACAATGTTTGCCGATAGAATTATTTTGCCGTTTTCCGGTGTGTATTTAAAGGCATTGGACAGCAGGTTGAATAATATTTTTATGACGACATCGATATCAAACCATAGTTCCTGATCGGGGGTAACTGATTTGACTATAAATTCAATGTGCTTTCTTTCTGAAACATTGCTGAAGGAGTCTTTTAACTCATCTATAAAATACAATCCCGTGTTGGAACATATTTTCAATTTTTGCATGCCCGTCTCAATTTTCCGAAACTCAAGCAGTTGATTGATCAAGCTTAATAAGCGCCTGGCATTATTATTAATGCCAGAGAGTTTTTGTTTTACGTAGGGAGAAACTTGCTCTTCCTGGATAATCTTGCTCATGGGTCCGATTATCAGCGAAAGGGGAGTCCTGATTTCATGGGAAATATTTGTGAAGAATTCAAGCTTGTTTTTATTAAGGGCTTCAGCCTGTGCTTTCTCCCTTCTTTCCAATTCAACCAGAGCTTTATTTTTTTGGATTCTCAGCATTACCAGATAAACGGCAATAATGATACCTGTAATAAGAAAAGTATAAACAAGATATGCCCAAACTGACAAGTAGAATGGGGGTTTTACTCTTACTTTCAGTGAAATGATTTCATTATTCCAGTCGGAATATCCTGCAGATGCTTTGACATGAAAAATATATTTGCCCGGACGTAAACTTGTATAAGTGGCAAATGGCCTGTTACCCACATAGTTCCATTTGTCTTCCAGGTTTTCAAGGTAATATGCATATTGACATCTTCCTTGGTTGGCAAAATTGAAACCGGAAAAACAAATTGAAATTACATTTTGTTTGTTGTTGAGGACTATATCTGAACCTTGATATAAGGATTTTTCGATTGGTGAGTTTTTGCCGGGGTAAATAGTTTCATTAAAAAGGAGTAGTTTGGTGAAGGCTAGATTTAAGGATTTTTTTTCAATATTAACACTTTCATTAAACGAAACCATACCTTCATTCCCGCCAAAGTACACATTCCCGTTGCTGTCTGTGAATGATGCCCTGTAATTGAACTGGTTGAAAGGCACGCCGGAGTTATTTCCGTATAGTTGAGATTCGTGAGTGACCGCGTTAAACTTAACGAGGCCCTGATTGCTGCTGGCCCAAAACCATTCGTTGCTTACCTCCGCAAGAGCGAAAATCCGGGAGGCAGGTAATCCATTTTCCTTATTGAAATAAACAACTTTATCCCGGCTTTCGTCATAATAGCATAGACCGTTATAACTGTCCCCAAACCAGATCCTTCCTTTTGAATCGGTTGTCACGAAATTTATTGCCTTCATTTCCGGGATTCGATCAAATTTTACAAGACTCTGTTTTTCAAAACTGTAAAAGAATACCCCTATGAAAGATGAAAACCACAGTCCTTTCTTTGACTTGCAAATCGACTCTATTTGGATTCCCCCGGAAATATTGCTGAAAAATGGATTAATGGTTTTGTTTTTTAAGTTGTATACAAAAATTCCAGAGGTTGCTCCAATAAATATTGTGTCGTTATACCTTAAAAATGCATATACATTGTCGGAGGTTAAGGCCGGATGTGTAACTGAATTGATATATTCAACCTTTCCTGTTTTTGTGTTCAAAATGGATATTCCCCCGGTATAGGTCGCAATCCAAAGCCTGTTTTCATCTTCAAACAGAAGATCATGTACGTTGTTATAGCTAAAGGTGGAACGATCCGAATTGCTTGAATACTTTTTAAAGGTCCTGCTTGTAATATCAAACATATTAAGTCCTTCGTCTTCAAATCCAATCCAGATATTTCCGTTTTTATCTTCTGTAAAGCAGCTGACAACATTACCGTCAAGATGTTTATTGTCAATTCCCGGCTTCCAGGTGGTAAAGAAATTCTCGTGATTACTCCAGAAATTGAGACCTCCGGAGTAGGTGCCGAGCCAGATATTTCCCGAATTGTCGCAAAAAGAGGAGTAAATGGAATTTGAGTTCAGGCTGCTAGGATTCGAGAGCTCATTCTTGTGGTTTGTGAGGGTTTTCGTGGTCGGATTCCAGATGCTCAGTCCTCCTTCGGTGCCTATCCACACCCGGCCTTGATGGTCTTCACAAATAGTGTGGATCATATTATGAATAATTCCTTCTCCGATTAATGACCTCGCGAAATTTGTAGCCGATCCGTCTTCAAGATTGAGTTTAAAGACACCCTCGTTATAAGTCCCAAGCCATGCGTTGTTTTTGCTATCTAAAAAAAGTGTTGATATACCGCTTTTTTTTACCGTGGGAATTTCAAGCACTTTTTCAATCCTGAAATCCTTAGTGAAAACAACCACCTCCCAGTTGTTTGACACGGCAACAATCTTGTCATTCAATTCTTTCAGTAAAACGAACAGGAATTTCCGTGAATTTTCTTCTCCCCCGACATAATCCGGGAAAGGATTTATTCTCTCATTTAACAGGTTGATTGAAAACAACTTCCCTCTTTTAGAAAAGATTAAATCATCGAAGCCGGTGGGCTCAACCTGTATTGTGCTGTCCAATTTATTCAGAAGGGAAAAGGGTTTGAAGAGTTCATTGTTAAAATCAAAATAGTAATATGACCCGTTAACTGCTTGAGTTATTAAGAGACTGTCGTTATGCGTAAATATCCGAAGAGAGTTAAGTTGAACCGCCTGCCCATTTTCGTCTACAGTTGGAAAATCCAGAAATTCGTGACCGTCGAAGCGATAGTTTTTTTCACGGGTTACAAGCCAGATAAAACCATGCATGTCTTGTGTTATGCTTTTCACATACGAAGAAGGCAAGCCATGCTCATTGGTATAATGCGTGAAATTAAACACATCGTTTCGCACGTCTCCTGCAAAGAGAGGGTTGATAAGGTAAAGAATTGAAAATGAAAATATTAGCAATTTGTTCATCTTGCTTTATGGAATGGGTATTGGCATCAAAAATAGTTTATTTTAATTCAACTGCTCGTTTCAAGCGAGATTAATTTTTTCAGCGGCCTGTTCACTGTTTGTCATTATCATGCGGAAAGGGAGAGGGTTTTCAAAGAGAAAATGGATAAAATCAGATAATTGGAAATTTTAGCTTTTTTATGAACGTGAGCATAAGAATGTTTAACATAAGTGATAGTGGTATCTGGGTAAAATATTGAATTTGCGGCATTGGAAATTATAAAACCCAATTAAAGAAGTACGCTCGAAATATTGTAGAGAATAAAAATTGTAATAAAAAATATTTGCTATGCAAAAAGAGAATTACAAATCACGGAAGCTGTCAGTAATTGTACTTTTCATACTGTTATCATTGTTAACAACCCCAAAGAGTTTGGCCGAAGGCGGTGTTAAGCCGTTTCATCCTTCGAAAGTGCGTTTAACAGATGGCGTTTTCAAGGAGAGCATGATGGTGAACAAAAAAGTTTTGGATGATATTGGTGAAGAAAGGGCCTTGTACTGTTTCCGATATCAGGCCGGGCTCTCAGTTAATGGTGCCAAACCACTTGAAAGCTGGGCATCGCCTGAGCCATGGGGAGCATTTCCGGGTTTTTATGAGGGGCATTATTTATCTGCCATTTCACTTATGTATGCACAAACCGGAGATCCTGATTTGTTGGAAAGGGTCAATTATATGGTTGCTGAAATGGGGAAATGCCAGGATGCAATGGGAGGGAAATATATGTTTGCGTCTCCTGAAATTGAATTTAACGCCGAAGCATTGATCGGCGTACCCTGGTATCGCGCTCATAAAATAATGGAGGGCCTTATTGCTGCAAACAAGTATGCTGAAAATGCCCAGGCATTGACAATTGTTGAGAAATTCGCGGAATGGATTGATGAAAAAGTAACCAGCTATGACAGTAAGTTCGAAAACGTTAAAAAAACTGAATATGGAGGGATGCAGGAGGCTTTTATAAATCTCTATGAAATCACCGGAAATCCTAAGCATCTGGAACAGGCGAAAAAATGGGAGCAGAAAAGTCTTATACTCGATAAATATTATGCGGGAATTGATTTTACCGAGCATGCAAACACATTATTAGCAAAAATGACAGGGGCTGCTCGGGTTGCTGAAGTTGAGCATGATCATTTTTATGAACAGGCTTGTGAAAATTTCTGGGATTTCGTGGCCGGTTCCGGAAATAAAACCTACGCAACCGGGGGTACAAGTGTGCATGAAGGATTGCCTCTAATCAATTCCAATGCAAACACTCAATCGAGTATGCCGCAAGAAACATGCTGCAGTTACAACCTATTGAAGGTTACCCGCAGTTTGCACAATTTAACGGGAAATGCAAAATATATGGACTATTATGAAAGGTCCCTTTATAATTCGATTCTTGGAAGTCAGGATCCTGTGAGCGGCTGGAAGACTTATTATCAGCCATTGAATGCAAACGCCGTAAAGGATTTCCGTTCTCATTTAACAGGATGCTTTTGCTGCAACGGCACGGGTATGGAAAATCCAGTCAGGTATAATTCGGCAATTTATTCCCATTCCAATGACTCCATTTTCGTCAATTTGTTTATTGGATCAATTGTTGAATGGACTGAGAAAGGCATATCCCTGGAACAAACAACCAACTTCCCTTATGAACAATCCTCAGAACTGAAACTAAGTCTGGCTGAACCAATGGAATTCACCGTGGGAATACGTGTGCCAGGATGGTGCAAGGAAGGTTATTCTATAAGTGTCAATAACGAAATTCTGGTAATCGATGAAATCCCCGGCTCATACGCCATTATACGGCGCGTGTGGAACGATGGGGATATTGTCGCGCTTAGCCTGCCGATGGGATTCGCAAAATATGAAATGTCCAACAAGCCTGATCAGATGGCTTTTATGTACGGCCCAATTGTACTTGTGGGAGTTGGAGCCAGCCCATATATCAGCGAACTTGTTGGCGATGTGACTGACGGGAGTTCCTGGGTAAATAACCTTAACAGCTGGTTCCAGCCTGTTATTGATGAGCCTTTATCATTTACCGCTACAGATGATTCTTTGAGAACACATGCATTTAAGCCATATTTTAAAATTGGGGCAAAACAATATTTCACCGGTTATTGGGATGTTGTAAACGTTTCAAAAAAGAAGGATGAAGGTAATCTTGCACTTGGAAAAGTAATTTCCACTCAAGATCCCTTCCCCATTGGTGTCAATGTTGAAAATTTCCTGTGTGTCGAAAAGGTTGCCGACGGACAATATGGCGGTACCGACGACTGGTATACAAAGTGGTTTCCAAATGGAATGGCTCCGCAATGGGTTACGGTTGACCTAGGCGAAAACCACGATATAAACCTCGTGCAATGGTTCGCCGCCAAAGAGGATTATACGGGTAGGAAATACTACAAATACAAAATAGAAACCTCAGTGAATAATTCTAACTGGGAGATGTATGCCGACCGATCCAAAAATGATACTGTTTTTGAATTCTATTATGCGCAGAAGTCTGTTCTTGCACGTTATGTGAAGTTGACTGTTTTCCCGGTCAGTATTTATTCAGGGGATAAAGCGCGGCCAAAGATTGCCGAAATAAAAGTCTTTGAAAAGGCCGACACTACCCTGTCTCCCAAATTCATCGCTCCTAAAATTGTCACTACTGGGATCGGGAATAAGGAAATTGGCGAGAAATACACCTTAATTATGCCCGATCAGCGAATGAGTTTCATTCTGAATATGGAGGTTGTCAGAGTCGATATGTTTTCCATTTTGGGGAAAATGCTCCTGACTATGCCCGTCAGCAATCACGCTCACGAATTGAACCTCGCAGAGAGTAATCTGAGTGACATAGGAAATGGAACCTATGTTTTTCGATTTCACGGGGAGGATAACAGCACCGCCACCCGAAAAGCAATACGATGTGGTTTTTGAACCTGAAATTGGATTCTTGTTTTCTTTTTAATATTCTATCCGCAGATGCAAATGAAGCAATTTATATACAGTTTTTTATTTCTGATAGTATTGATTGAAAGCTGTGATCTCTATGCATATACTGCAGCAAATGAGGAAAAAAATGCCCTTATAGTGGAAACGGAACAAGGCGTTTTGGTTGTGGAAGCCTATTCCACCAATATTATCAGGGTTAGGGTACAAAAGCAAAAGCCCATCGTTAAACAGTTAGAGTTGGCCATTCTTAATCATTTGCCTTATTGCGGGAGTTTGAAGATTGGAAAGAATTTCCTTAAGACAGAAAGCCTGCATATTACCGTGTCAAAAGAGGGGAGGGTATCATTCTGTGATCTGTCTGGAAGCTTACTGCTGCAGGAAGGATCAAGAATTGTCGAGAAGGTTAACATTATGGGTGAGTCCGCCTTTACGGTAGAACAGAGATTCGATTTCAAACCCGGAGAAGCAATTTTTGGACTGGGGCAGCATCAATCGGGTCTCCTTAACTACCGAGGGAATAATGTATTGCTGGTGCAGGATAATACTGTTGCCGTGGTTCCATTCTTTGTGTCATCGGGCTCTTATGGAATCCTGTGGAATAACTATTCCCAAACAGAGTTCCGCGATTTATCAAATCAAGGGGCAATGTGGTCAGAGATTGCCGATGGTATCGACTATTTCTTTATTTCCGGCAAGAATACGGATCAGGTTATTGGCGGATATCGGGAACTTACAGGCGTAGCTCCAATGTTTGGAAAATGGGCTTATGGATTATGGGTTTGCAAGGAGCATTATCATACTCAGTCTGAGGTTTTGAATACAGCGAAAGAGTTCCGTATCAGAAAAATCCCCTTTGATAACATTGTTCAGGATTGGTTTTATTGGAATCCCTATCCTACCGGCTCACATGCATTCGATCGTGACCGGTATCCAAACCCTTCGGAAATGGTGAATGAACTGCATAATAAATACAAAGCTCATATAATGGTTTCGGTTTGGTCGAAATTCGATATCGGTTCCAGTAATTACAATGAATTCATCGAAAAAGACCGCTTGCTTCCTACAAATTATTTTGATGCTCACAGCGATAAAGGGAGAGAACTGTTCTGGCGGCAAATTAAAGATTCTCTTTACACCAAAGGATTTGACGCGTGGTGGTTGGATGCTACAGAACCTGAGCTGGATGAACAGCCACTATATCAAATGGAATCAAAGGCTATGCTGAATAATGCGCTTGGTAGCGGGGCAAGATATCTGAATACTTATTCATTATTGGCATCCAAAGCGGTTTACGAAGGGTTCCGATCTGAAACCGATGATAAAAGAGCTTTTATCCTAACCCGATCGGCGTTTTTGGGACAGCAAAGATATTCCGCAGCAACCTGGTCGGGTGATGTTTTTGCTTCATGGGATGTCCTTCAAAAACAGGTGGTTGCCGGTATAAACTTCAGTCTGTCAGGAATTCCTTACTGGACTACTGATATCGGGGGATTTACATTGAATGATTTCCCGGGAGGAAATATAAACAACGAATACAAGGAACTGTATACAAGATGGTTTCAGTTTGGAGCTTTTTCCCCTCTGTTCCGGATTCATGGATCGATGGCCGAAAGAGAGCCTTGGCATTTTGGCGAGACAGGGGATTGGGCGTATGACACACAGTTGAAGTTTATAAAACTGCGTTATCGCTTAATGCCTTATATCTATTCCTGTGCGCATGAGGTCACGGAAACGAATTCAACCCTGATGCGTGGCTTTGTGTTTGATTTCCCTAACGATAAAAAAGCGCTAACGGTTGATAATCAATATATGTTCGGAAAAAATATAATGGTCTGCCCAATGCTTGAACCTATCTATTTTGAAAACTGGCTTGAGACCCCTGAATTTGAATTGCTCTCTGCTGTAAAGCCTAACAACTCCAATGCGAAAATTTCTGAAGTTGCCGGTAGGTATTATTCGGGAAGGGGGCTCGCAAAGCTGATGAAGGATACGGTTTCAGCCGACATGGATTTTAGCCCTTTCGATCTGTTTCCGGATGGCCCTCAAAAGCCGGGTGAACTCTTATGTGTTTGGGAAACTGAGTTGGAAGTAGAAAAGGATGGAACCTATCAGCTCATGACCACGACCTCAAATCAGCCCTGGGGAACCCGGGTTAAACTTTATGTCGACAGTATACCTGTAATAGGGAATTCCCATAATATGTTCAATGGGGTTGGAAAAGCCGTGAATTCTGATTTGGAAAAAGGAACAAAACATAAAATCAGACTCGAGTATATCTGTTATTCCTGGGAAATCCCCCGGATCAGACTTTCAATCAGAAAAGCAACCGACATCAATAAATCTGCGCTTCCGGAAATATCCAAACTTCCTGTAAGAAATGTTTATCTGCCGGATGGACAGGGATGGTTTGATTTCTGGACGGGAAAAGTCTACGAGGGGGGGCAAAAAATAATAGCAGATGCTGCAATGGATAAAATTCCGCTCTTTGTAAGGGCAGGTTCAATATTGCCTTTCGGCCCGGAAATCCAGTATGCTGCCGAAAGTCAGGCTGATACGATTTACCTGAGGATATATCAGGGTGCTGATGGGACTTTTGATTTGTATGAAGACGAAAACGATAACTACAACTATACGAAAGGCTTCTCCACCCTGATCCCAATTAGTTGGAAAAATGACAGTAGGGTTTTGAAGATTGGGAATCGGAAGGGCGATTTCCCCGGGGCGTTGAATGTTCGGGTCTTTTCTGTTGTGTTGGTTGACGAATACAAGGGTTTCGGATCGGATTTTTCTGGTGATACAGGGAAAGTTTATACCTACGAAGGAAATGAGTTAAGGATATCTTTATAATGAAAAGGCAAATGAACGATATTTCCATGCGGATGAACGATTTTCCCTTATTTGATTTTATTGTGATGATGATTGAACGAATTGAAGCAGTGTTCACAGGAAATACTCCTTAATTTTACAATAATGTCACAGTTGCTTTATGAGAATTTTGCTAATTACTTATTCTGATAAAAAGTTAGGTATGAAAAGATTTTTGCAAATAGTGTTACTGGTTTCAATATGGGGTCTTCCATGTTCGGGTCAGGTGAATATCGCCATGGAAGCTGCTGTGTCTGCCTCGTTTGTGTCGCCATGGGAAAGTCTGGATGCCTTGAGTAATGGTTCACTCCCGGGAGGGTCGGACGATAGGTCAACCGGGATTTACGGAAATTGGAATACTCCAAATACATTGCAGTGGGTTCAGTTCGAATGGTCGAAAAAGTATAAGATTTCATCAACAGAGGTATTCTGGTTCGCTGATCAGGGTGGGATACTCCTCCCTGTTAAGGCAGAATTGGAGTATTGGGACGGAATCGATTGGATACATGCAGGAGAAGTAGGTTTGAAAGCCGATCAGTTTAACAGCCTGGAGTTACACCGGATTGCAACAAATAAGTTGAGGCTGTCAGTTAAAAACGGTGAGCAATCATCAGGCATTATTGAATGGAGAGTGTTTGGTGAAGCTAATATTCCACCGGTGGCCTGGTCGGAAGAATCTTATGCATTTAACGGGCTTTCTCAGTTTCAAACGATGCCGGAAAAAATTCTATCCGGTTCGGCGGATTTTGCAATATCCACATGGATAAAATTGAATGCGCTGGAACAGGATGCCGTTATTTTTGCTTTTGGTTCGCAATCTTCAGGAAAGATGAATCTTACGGCTGATAGTGAGAGTCGTCGTCTGAAATACAAAATCTCCCTGGCTGGAGTTTTAGAAGAACAAATTATTGAAGCCAATGACAATCATTTGCTTAAAACCGGCGAGTGGCAACACATACTTGTTAAACAACAAGGAAACCTTGGGCTTTTGTATTTAAATGGAATTGAAGTCGGCAGAAATGATAAATTGTCGCTTAATCCATCCCGCTTGGGAAAACTCTCGAATTGTTTTATTGGCAAATCCCTCGAAAATGATCTTTTCCTCGATGGAAATATACGCGAATTCAAAGTTTTTAGAACTCCTCCTAAAGAGGATCAGATACCTGAACTTATAGCAACAAAAAAAGCTTCTCAGCCCTTGCCTGAAAGCAGTTGGTTCGTCATCAACTCCGAAGAGGATGTGAAACTTGAATGGGAAAACGGAGGTTATATAACCTCGTCAAGGCTTTTTTTTGGGGAGACACAAGAAGAGTTTGAAAGCTCCCCGGCTCCGATGGCTGATCATTTGGAGCCTAATGCGAATTCATTTACAATACCGACAAAATTGAAGGTTGGGAAAACCTACTACTGGAGGGTTGACGCAGTAAATGGAAGTGAGATTCGAAAAGGCGATGTGTGGAAATTCAGATATATATCCCCTAAACTAAGGGTGTTTCTTTTGGGAGGGCAATCGAACATGGTTGGCTGTTCTCCACTAAAAGATCTGCCTGATTCACTGAAACGAGAGCACGATAATGTATTGGTTTTTTCCCGGGGAGAGGTAAGTCAGCATTTTTCAGGGAAATGGTCCGTGTTGGGACCGGGTATGGGTACGAACCTTGCTTTTTTTGGCCCCGAACTGGCATTTGGCCCTGCTATCTCGCGCTATTTTCCGGAAGAAAACATTGCAATAATTAAAACAGCCTGGGGAGGCACAAACCTAAAATATCAATGGCGTCCTCCGGGTTCGGGAGGAGAGGTTGGTCCATTGTACCTGGAATTTGTTGAGGCTGTCAGAGAGGGCCTTTCCAAATTACCCGCACAGTTTGAGCCTGAGCTCACCGGTATGTTGTGGATGCAGGGTGAGTCCGATGCATTTGAACCCTTGTCGGATGAATATGAGTTTAACCTTGCAAATTTTATCAGGGATATCAGGGAAGAGTTTAAGGTGGCGGATCTGCCGTTTATAATCGGACAGATTAATAACGCCCCTGCATGGCCCGATAGCGCGAAGGTTAAAAGTGCCCAGATGCGTGTCAGTAAGAACTTGCCTTATACCGGAATTGTTTATACCGATGATTATGGTTTGTGCGATCCCTGGCATTACGATGCGAAAGGTGAGTATTCCTTGGGATTAAGATTTGCTCAGGCTCTGCGGGAAGAGTTAATTAAAAAAGAGAATGAAATCGTTTCGAAGACCGATTTTTTGAAACCTGACACATTACGGTTTGATCCATTTATTTGGAAATCAACCCCGCCTGAAGATTGTCCCTTCCGGCAATCAAAGGAACTTAATGGCTTATATTTTTATGGGCAAAAGAGTGGCTTCCAATATGGCGACACCTGGTATCCAAGCTGGGCAGAAGACGACAAGCTTTACTCCCCATGGACTGATGGTAACACTTGGAAACCGGATGGTAGTTGGGAGGAAATCTCCTCGGGAACCGAGGGGAATGCGACTACCGGTCACGGGATAATCGAAGGCGATGACCCCATGACTATGAGAGCTTATAGCATCGGTTCAGCGCGGGCTTCAGCCTTGCCCTACCACGGCAGGTATCCGGCAGGGAGTCTGGTTTACAATAAGGTTTGGTATTATGGAACCTATTGCCTTGACCCTTCGGGTTGGGCGAAATACGGCAATAGCCGGATTAACTGGCCCTGGCTTGGCCCTTTTGTCGGATTCCGTTATTCGGAAGATTACGGGAAGAGTTGGACTGATTGTCCCCTTACTCCAGAAAAGCCACTCTTTCAAGAGACCGGGATCAATGGATATCCTGTGAAAATCGGCTCGCCTCACTTTGTCGATTTTGGTCAGAACATGGAACATTCCCCCGACGGAAAAGCATATCTGGTTGCTCACGGTGCTGATATATACGATACGGATTACAGATTCTGGAATTCCAGCTGGATAAACGGCGACCAGGTCTACCTTCTGAGGGTAAGCCCTACAATCGAAAACATGAATGACATATCAAAGTATGAATTCTTTTCAGGGTACAATAAAGAAGGGGAAGCTATCTGGACAAGCGATTTTAAGGAGATTAAGCCTTTGCTTGAGTGGAACAACAACATGGGATGCGTTACGGTAAGCTACAATGCTCCCCTAAAAAAATACCTGATGTGCATTACCGATGGAGGCAACACCTGCTCCAAAATGAACACCTATATCCTTGAGTCGGACCAACTGACAGGGGAATGGAAACTGGTTACGTACATGAAGGATTTTGGTGAGCAGGCCTATTTTGTAAACTTTCCTTCGAAGTTTATTAGCGCTGATGGTAAAACTGCCTGGATGTTGTATTCCGGTAATTTCGCGCCAAACTGGAATGGGATGGAAATCAAGGAGAATCCCCCGGGAAGCCACTACGGGCTAGTGATGCAGAAGGTTGAGTTTCTCGGGAAGGATGCGGGGAAAAGGAAGAAATAAAACGGCTTTCGTTGAGCGAGGCCTAAGCCAATAGGGGGGGAGAGAAATGTGTTTTCAGAATAGTTAATGCAATAAAACTTATTTATAAATTCAATAAACAAAATCAGATGATGAAAAGAATTTTACTACTTGGTTTGTTGTTATTTTCAGTCCGCATCGGTTGGGGGCAGGAAAATATCGCGTTAAAAGCTGATTTGGTTTCTACCTCAAGGGTTTCACCATGGGAGAAACTGAATACAATTAATGATGGCTTCGAGCCTTCCTCCTCATCCGACAAATCCAATGGAGCTTATGGAAACTGGCCAAAACTGGCGGATGAAACTGAAAACTGGGACTGGGTGCAGTATGAGTGGGATTCACTCTATGTAATTGACAAATCCGCCGTATATTGGTGGACAGACGGGGGAGGGATACAAATTCCGGACGAATCGTATATCCATGTTCGGGATATTATTACAGGCGAATGGGTTGAGGTGAAAAATCACAGTGGATTTGTTATCAACACTAACGAATACAGCGTGGTTACTTTTGACCCGGTTCTCACGAATGCTATTCGCTACAATATGATGAGCCTTACCGAGTCGACAGGGATACTCGAATGGAAGGTGTTTGGCAGGATCGGGGAGCAGAAGTTATACAACTCAACTGTTGAAATTGCTCCTGATTTGGCTCCCGGCATATCAAGTGTGTTTAAAGTTACGGCCGTTGAAAATGATGGGCTTTTTAGAGCTGGCTACGAGTTTAAAGCACTTGTTGCAGTGGCGAATAAACTCACCGGTTCCGGCTGGAACGATGAGATATATTCTGTTAACGGACAGGTTATCACCAATGAGATCACAGAGTTCACACTTTCACCGACAGATGCAAATGGCGAGGTGACTTTTGAAGTTGTTTTGCCCGCTGTAGTTGATCCTACTGATGGAATCAGCATAACGCTACAATACAACGACGGGGTTGTTTCTCTTGCTGAAAACTCATACCTCGCTCCGGCCAGAACTTCTCCAATTTTGACGGCAGATGGTTCAGACAATTCTGTTGATCATGATATTGCAATAAGCTTTCCCGATAATTCAATCTGGAGGGATGACATCAGCTCCGTTATGGTAAACGGGTCAGAACTCAATGCTGCAAGAGATTACGAAATCCAGTCCGGCTTACTCATTTTAAAACCTTCCGCTGGAAACATGGCTCTTACGACCTCAGGACTTAAAACCATTACGGTACAAGCCTTGGGATTTGAACCTGCAGCGGTTTCTCAGGAAATTCTTGCAGGACAGGCAGATTCTAAAAAAACGGTTGTGGAATCTCTTGCTAGCCTTTATAAGGGAGTAACTACGCGTATCAGAATTATTGCAAAAGACCAATTTGGGAATGCTCTGGCTGGTTACGGATTAAAATATGATATCGAGGTAATTAATAATGATGCTGCAATTAATGAATCCTATATTGTTGGATTAGCCAGTGTTACTGCGGATGTGTCCGATCTGGATGTTCCGGTTACGAATAATTTGGGGCAGGCGTTCATTGACCTCACAATTCCTCAGGATGTAAATTTAAATGATGGAATCAAAATTCAGATTAAACTGGAGGACGGAACTCTGGTTAATGCTCTTGGGTATATTGACGCCTCCCTTACCGCTTCATTGATCTCCGGAAAAAAAGTGGGCGAGATTGCTGTGGCAGGTAGACTTTATACGGAAGTGCACTCACTGTTTATGGCCGCAAGAAATGAAAACAATACGGTTCTTAACTGGTACAACCTTGGGTTTTCCGGTGGAGGTCTGCATTCAGAGGCAGGCGGTAATTTTGGTAATTTTGGTATGGATGTTCCCATGAACGAAAGAGACACAAAATACCCGTCATTTGATACCATCGCTAAGTATCCCGCGGTTTATTTTAATGGGAATAATTTCATAAAAAGCAATTATCCTGCAGAAACGGATATTACTGCAAGTAATAGCCTTACCATTGAGGCATGGGTATATGATGAGAACCCTGTAGCTGGTGAAGCAATTTTGGGATGGCAGTCAGAAACAGGATCAGAAAGCAGTGCTCCCCTTGCCTGGCCAGTTGGAGTTGTTGGATCAGATCAGTGGCGACATATTGTTGTAAGCTGCAATGGTGATGTTGAAACATGGTATCTTGATGGGACTGAGATTAAATCGGGTGCCCGCGAAATGAAAATCAGCGAAGGCCACAGATTGATTTTAGGAGGCGCATCAGAGTCAACACCTGCATTTGACGGATACCTTCTAACGGTAAGGGTGCACAAAGAATTCAGCACCCCTGAGCAAATATCCCATAATTTTAATGGTGGCGGAATGTTGGGGACCACTTTGAGGTTTAATCTGGATCCAAGTGTTGTGGCCTCAGAAGGCTATCATTATGACACATGGAGCGATAAAAATCCGGAAAACTATTATTATAAGGATTCGGAACATTTCGACCAAAGAGTTCTGATGTCAAGAATTGATGCTATGAGCGAGGCTGACAGGAATGCCTTTTACGAAAGAGTGCCGGGTATGTTTGACCTTGCAGAGGCCTGTTACCATAATTACAGTGAGGTTCATGCCTTGCGCATGCCAATTGTAAGTATTATACCTCAATACAGGGGAGACGGAATAAAATACAGGATAAAAATAGGTACTACTGATGGCGCGAATTGGATGGGATGGCATGGAGCTCTCGGGTTTGGTTATGCTATGCAGTATCCGGGATATATAAACCCTCATGAGTTTGTTCATGGTACTCAGGGCCAGACAGGTGGCGGAATTCAGGGGAATTACTGGGAGGTGCACGCAAACTTTCCTCAGACCTACTTGGGTATATACCAAACGGTTCCATCCGGTATTGAATTAAGGGATCAGAGTTTATTTGAGGCTTCAGGCCGTTCATATTACCATGGCCGTTTGATGTTCCAGCATCTGGCTGAAAGTCCTGAGTATGGACCTATGTTTATCTCTAAAATGTGGTATGACGGTCTAAGTAATGCTTACCCCTGGATTACTTTCAAAGTTTTGGATCCTGACCCTTCCACCAGCCTGGGCTACGAATGGGCAAGAATGGTGCAGAAGAATATTACCTGGGATTACATTATTCATAAACCTATTAACCCTCTCGACTATTATAATCCAAACCTTTACAGGGATGACGTTAAGAATAGTTACGAGAAACTTTTGTCTCACGGTTTTATTTTGCTGGAAAATATTATTGATAATCCAGGCTGGTACCGCGCTCCCAAAGGAAAAATACCCCAACAAACGGGTTGGAACATTGTTCCCCTTACTATAGAGGGAAGTCAGGTTACCGTAGAATTGGATGGTTATATCGATAGCGAAAGAGGTTCAGCCTGGTATGGTGGGTTTGTTGCTGTTAATGATGAAGGTAAATCACGTTACAGTGATATTATAAAAAATGGTGAGACTTTGGTCTTCGACATAAACAGCAATGAGCAGGAGCTCTATTTCACCGTGGTTGCAATTCCTGATAATATTATGGCAATCGATATGGTTGGCGATGTCAGAAAAACAGAGCAGGATCCCTTCCCCTATAAGGTTAAATTTACAGGTGCAGAGCCCTATGATAAAATGGCGGCATACTATAAGGAAAAATACAAGGGGGTAGCCGGTCATGCTCATTCAAATGGTGGGGGTTTTGTTGACAATAAAGCAACTGTTTCGGAAACTGCTTATGTTGGTCCAAACGCATATGTTATTGGCACTTCAAAAGTTATTGATACCACACGAATTGAGGATTATGCAGTTATTGATAATGCTTCAGTAAGCGGACATGCTATAGTTAGTGGACATGCCGTTGTTCTGCCTGGAGCCAAAATTAAAAATTATGCCAGGATACGCGATTTCGGCCGCACCGATAACACCTCAACATTATCGGAATATGCGAAAATTGCTGAGCACGGCATTCTTGAGACCGGTGTAACCAATAGCGGTTTTACAACCTTGAAAGGGATAGCTATAAAATATGGCGAAAACGCATCTGGTACGGCTATGATGGATCACCATTTTGCCAAAGGTCAAACGATCACAAAAGGAAAATGGTTTACATGGAGTTGGGGTTCAGGTAGAAACCCGGGCGAAATAAATCTCGATTACGACGGATTGTACTTTCAGATGACATTCGAAAAAGAACATCCATACATGGCTTGGGATGATTTCGGAATTACCTGGGGATATCTTAACAATGGAGCCAAAGCCGTAGTTGAGGCAGGACAGGGGAAAGCTCTTTCATTAAATGGAGTTGATCAATATGTTCAACTTCAGAACGATGTTTCGGATCAGATCCAAATGTCTTTATTATTCGATGTTAAATGGAATGGTGGAAGCGATGAGCAAGCGGTTTTCTCATTCGGTAATGCTGCAGGCAATAGTGTGTATTTCACTCCATCTGACGTGAACGGGAAAGCTGCTTTGGTTATGAGTTTCAATGGTGTTGAAGAGAGAATAGCCGGATTAACAGCCCTTCCTGAAAATCAGTGGGTTAAGATCGCTGTTTACTTTGGTGATAAGGGAGCGAAATTATTTAAGGATGATGAATTCATCGGGGAAAATGAGGATATGTTCATCAAGAACCTTACGGTTGGAGCTGAGAAATTTTACAATTTCCTGGGAAGAAATCAAACCGGGACTATCTTTTTTAACGGGATGATTGATAATGTTGAACTTTACAATACCAATAATTTAATTGGAACCTCAAACTTCTTCGATAAGAATGAGGATGCATCGGCTTTTGTGAAAATTTACCCAAACCCGGTTATGCAAAAAGTGAAGATCGAGGTGAAATCCCTTGAAAACGCCAAAGTAGCAATATTGGATATGAACGGTAAAAAAGTGTATGAGTCGGATTTTACCAGCCAGATTCAGCTTTCCAGAACTGATTTCGGCGCTGCTGGTTATTATTCCGTCATAGTGAATGAGGGTGGAAGAAAGCATGTTGGAAAAGTTGTGATTAATTAGACTCTTTCGAATTTTGTTTTTTACTGAGGTAAGAACTGGGATTAGCGATTTTTTTGGGTTTGTGTAAATATATAATTTGGGCTCTGTTTTTAATTTGGTTCTGAAAAGGAGCGAATTCATAAATGCCAAAAGAAGATATTACTCCCCGAACAATCGTTAATCCTGGTTTTATAGTATAAGCAACTCTGCGAAGTGAATTTTATGGATACCAATTAAATGAAGGATATGAAAAAGAACAAATCGCTTTTAATAATGCTTTTGGCATTTTGCCTCCTTGTAATAACAGTAGGCGCATCATCAGGTACAATGACCTTCCTGAACCCTCAGTTTTTGGGCGGAGAGGGCGTTTTGCAAATAGAGGGAGACAGTGTAAATATCGCTTTGGTTGGCAAGCCCTCAACTTCTTTTGTTTCAGGGTGGGAGAGTTTGGAGGCGGTTAACGACAACTTTACTCCCTCCAATTCGAACGATAAGTCACACGGTGCCTATGGAAACTGGTCAAATCCAAATTCTCTGCAATGGGTGCAGTATGAATGGACCACAGCATACATTGTCAATTCTGTTGAGCTGTACTGGTTCGATGACGGGGGAGGCGTTCTAACGCCCACTGAGGCATATATCGAGTACTACCAGGCTGATTCCTGGATTCGGTCGACGGATGTGCCTTGTGTAAAAAACACTTTTAACAAGGCTTATGTTGGCGGGGTTTTGGTTTCAAAAATAAGGGTTGTAATGAAAAACACTACCCAGTCAACGGGTATTTTGGAATTCCGCGTTTGGGGAACCAATTCTGCGGGAGGCTCGGATATTGAGGCTCCAACAAGCCCCGGAACACCTAAAGTTCTTGCTTCCACCGATACCAGCCTGACAGTTACCTGGAAATCGTCTACGGATAATGAAGAGATTGAAGGATATCAGCTCCTTAAAAACGATACTCTTTTAATGACAGTTACCGATACAATAGCCACGATTAAAGGTCTTGCTCCAAACACTGATTTTCTTTTATCGGTCAGATCGGTTGATGCCTCACAAAACCAATCTGCCCCGGGAGGTTCAATCTGGGTCTCCTTTGGTTCCAGTTCTACAGCAGGATTGCCTTATTCCTGGCCAGCTTATTCCCCGACACTGAATTACAATTTCAGAGATGAATTCCCTGCATTAGCCGAACCCACAAAAGATTTGGACGACTGCCCGCAGGTTGTCGGAACACAGTCATCGGGTTGGTGGACCTTCAAGTGGGGTAAAAATGCACGCTCGCTTGTTACCGAGGCGGCTATAACCCCAATGCTTGAAAGAATGAATAAAGATTTCGCCTATTTCCGCGATACTTTGGGGTGGCCTCCTGATAAGCGCGCCAAAGAGGGATATCGGAGTGCTATTTATCTTTTTGGATCTGGCCTTACCTGCATCGATAATGCCGATAGCAATGCTTTGGGTGGTTGGCAAAGCGGGATTGGCAGTTATGCATGCGTGCTTGCTTCCTACTATCCTGTATACAGTTTCGATCCGGCCTGCCCGTATCCTGACAAGGAAGGGCAACAGGGGGCCATGGTTCATGAGGGTATCCACTCCATTCTGGCGGATTTGCCGGGATGCAAAAAGGCAGCATGGTTTCATGAAGGGGGCAATACCTGGCTGCAACAGGAAGCATCAGCACGACAGTCCCAAAACTATAGTGAGATGGGCTTCCTGAATGCGGGTACTTTTATTGCGCCATTCATGCCCATAGAGTGCTATAGCGGCTGGTTGCAGGATGGAAGTTTTGGCGGTCCCAGTGCCGAGGGTGTCAATCGGTATAATAGTAAAGGTGCCCAATTGTGCACATGGCGCAATTTGTTGGGAGGCACACAGTATGGGAACGGGTTCCCCTCGTTTCTCGGAACAGTGCTTGGCGAAGGCAGCGTGGCCTGGATTTGGCGGAATTGTCCCGAACGGGTGCTTGAAGGTATGGCAGGCGGATTGGGAGACATGCAGTTACGCCGCCTAATTATGGAATACAGAGCCAAACAGGCTTTGATTGATATGAAACAATGGAGTGGTGCAGTGAAAAAATTGCTGGATTCAAATTTTGGCGCTTCCATTCGCGCTGAATATTCCCCCATCTGGATTGTAAGTACCAAATGGGTCGCGACACCTTATGTTAAAACCTGGATGCTCGACAGTACAAAGGCGGAGTTAACCCCTGAACCACGCACAACACCCGGCTGGTCGGGATCGAACCAGATACCTTTAAAGGTTTCGGGCGACACGGTTGTTGTCGATTTTATCCCCCTTGGAGAAAATATGACCTGCCAGCTTTGCTACCGTGCAACCGATGGAACTGCTGTTTACAGCAAACCGGTTTCCAGCGGTCTTTGTTCACTTACACTTGACCAGGAACCTGCAAATGGAGTTGTAATTGCCGTTATCACTAATACGGACTACATTTACAAAGGTGAGGAAACCCGAATGGCACACTACGATTACCGCCTTCAACTTAAAAAGGGAATTGCGGGCAAAGCAAGTATTTACAAAAAGTGGTACGATTACAATTCTGTAATTGTTGACAAGGCAGATCCTGTAGAGCCATTTCCTACTGAAGGACCGCTTTATGTTCCGGAAGACCCTGCAACCAGCGCGGCAGCTGTTACTCCCTCGAATAAGTTGAAAATATATCCGAACCCGGTTAACGGTAGCGAAATTGTTAATGTAGATTTCAGTAATCATGCTTCATCACCAAAAACCGTCAGGATTTTAAACATGCAGGGGCAGGTTGTTTATACTTCCAGGGAATTTAGCGACAGCAAATTGGAATTGCCGGCCTCGGGTATTTTAAATCGTGGAATGTACTTTATAAATGTACAATCCCTCGGCTTGGCTGAAACTTACAAGCTGATTGTGAACTAATAAGCATTTGTGTGAGAATCCTGTCCAGTTCTTTTTTTTGTTTTTTACGATTGGTGGTGTATTGGTTATTTTAATCCTTCGAAACTGCAAAGGCAAATAAAATAGCCGATTTTTTCGGTCTTGAAAGAGGAAAGACCGATTGAAGCCTTAAGATTTTATTTTGGCTGGATGCTTTGGAGGGTTCTGAAAATGCGTCTACCTTCACGAAATACTTTTAAAAATCATTAAAATCAAATGGACAGGATTCACGCACTTCTTCGGATTTTGAAAAAACACAAGGCCGACAGCTTTTTTATAAACTCCGAAGCAAACATCACTTATCTTACAGGTTTTTCAGGGGATTCATCCCGGCTGTTGATTTCTCAAAATTCCATTGTCCTGATCACAGATGGAAGGTATACCGAGCAGGCTGAGAAAGAGTGCGGCAAGGAAATCAAGATAGTTAAATGGGTGACCGACAAAAGGTACAGCAGGGAAACCTATGAGCCGATTTTTAAAGAATACGGTGCTCACAGGCTTGGTTTTGAAGGGGATAAGCTGAGCTATTCAGAGTTCCTCGAACTTCAGGCAGCAGCAGGAAGGGATTCCTGTATTTCGCTTTCAGGAATTACGGAGGAATTGAGGCTTGTGAAAAACGAGAAGGAAATTTCCTTTCTGAAAACCGCCTGTGAAATATCAGACAAATCTTTGTGGGATACTTTGGGAAGCATTAAAGTCGGTGCGACAGAGGCCGAAATTGCAGCTGTACTGGAATTTAATCTTCGAAAAAACGGTTCGGAAGGAATCTCCTTTGAAACCCTGCTTCTCTCAGGGCAAAGAACCTCATTGCTTCATGGGAAACCAGGGCAGAACAGAATCCAGGCCGGTGATTTTTTGCTTTTTGATTTCGGGGCATTGTATAAAGGTTATCATGCCGACATGAGCCGCACCTTTGTAATGGGAAAACCGGATGAGAAAAAAAAGATAATTTACGATATCATTTTCAAGGCCCAGCAGAATGCCCTCGACTGCATAAAAGACGGCGTTGAGGGAAAGAGAGCCGATGATGCTGTACGAGAAATGATCCCGCCCGAGTACCTGGAATATTATTATCCGGGATTAGGGCATGGCGTAGGTTTGGAGATACATGAAAACCCTTTCATTAAAAACAGCTCTCAGTTCACCTTCAGGGAAGGCATGACTGTAACTATCGAACCCGGAGTTTATATTCCGGGTTGGGGAGGTCTTCGTATTGAGGATACATTGGTGGTCAGAAAGGAAGGGATAGACGTTCTGACGAAATTCCCAAAGGAGCTTATGGTTATAGAATGATTTTCAATACGATTCCTGTTCCCTTTGTGGCCCGGTTCATATCCCTTATTTGAATTGCAAAACCGGTTTATATACAATTATTTATGTGAGGAAGTTGAATTCTCCTGGCAGACAAGGTTTATGGCTTTTGCTTTGATTGGCTTTTCCTGGGTTTTGACAATTCCCCCCGGTTATTGATTAATAATTATTGATAATTGAAAGAATGAAAACTCAAAATTTGGAATTAAGACAGTAGAATTGTAGAGTAAACAATTTGATTTTATTAGTAAAAAAATAGAAATGAAAGGTATTCTCACAACGTTTGCCCTTGGTTTGCTCGTATTGATTAATCTTCGAGCTGCTGAACCTGAAAACCCTTCCGGTTTGTCTATATTTGCAGGACCGGGTTATTACGCCATTCTCCCAAATAAAATTTTACTTGCCAGTAAGCTGGAACCATCAATTCGACCTGATGGTGCATTCATCAAATGGGAGATGGTAAGCGGACCGGGTGATGTCAATATTGAAAGGCCCGATGCAGCGGTTACCTGGGCAAGTGCCAAAGTTCCCGGGAAATACAAATTTCGGGTCAGTGTATCAGGTAATGCGGTGGGCGGGGATACTGTAAACGTCAATGTTTACCCCGCGGGTTCCGGTTTCGGTAACCCACTTCTCCCGGGAATGTTTCCCGACCCGCATATACTTTTTGTAAATGACAGGTTTTACATTTATGCCACTTCGATGGAAACCGAGGCTGGGGCATACGGGCATGCATCGGTTTGGGTTTCTGAAGACTTTGTGAACTGGAACATGAAACTTACCAACTGGCCGGAATTTGGGAAGTTTGGTGGTGATATCTGGGCTCCGGATATTATCCGACAGAGAGATAAGTTCTATCAGTTCGTGACCCGCTCCGGAAGCTATGATACATGGATAGGAGTGGCGGATGACCCGGCGGGACCCTGGAGAAACCTTCGTGAGGACAATACTGCAATTGTTAGCGCAGGCGGCAATGCCGGCCGAATTGTCCCTGCATACAACATGGATGCTCAACCCTTTATCGACGAGGATGGTCAGGCCTATATGTATTGGGGCTGGTCCGAATCGATGGCTGCAAAATTAACGGCCGATATGAAAGATATTGACGGCGAAGTTGTTTTCCTGAAGGGCACAAAATGGTTGCCCGGCACAGGTGAACTGCCCCAATGGCTTGCTGTTGATCTGGGGGAGTCTTTGCCAATTTCAAAAATTACCACAAATCCCGAATTCAGGGAGGTTTCATATGACTATTGCATTGAAGTCTCGGAAGACAGCTCGAACTGGATCACATTGGTTGAGCGAATAGGGAATAAGGAGAACGCGGGGGAAGGGTATATCGATTTAACTAACGGAAGAGGTCGGTTTGTGAGGATCACGATGACAGAATGTGATGGAAATTGGGCAGGACTATATGATTTCGGAGTGTTTTCAGGCGATAAAAAGGTATCCCTGAACAAGTCCGCATGGGCATCCTCAACGCGTGGAGATGGTTCTGAAGCCGTCAAAGCCGTCGATACCCGAAATGGGCCGAAACTGGAAGATTTCGTGGAAGGCTCTTATATGATTAAGCGCAATGGTACATACTATCTTCTTTATTCAACCGGAGCCTTGCACGATGGCAGTTACTCCGTGCATTATGCAATGGGAAACACTCCTTTGGGTCCTTTTACAAGACCGGAGCCGAACATCGTAATCCGAATGAACAGCGAAAAAACAACCAAAGGACCGGGCCATAATTCAATCCTGAGGTATAACGACAAGTATTATATTATTTACCATCAGCACAACCAACCACATGAGGATGGGGCCGGAGTGTTCCGGCAAACTTGCGCCGACCTGATGGAGTTCAACGATGACGGAACCATCAGGGAAGTAACTCCAACCCAGACGGGAATAGGAAACTTAAAACCCTTGTTGCATCAGGAATCCAATATAGCCGCCGGTAAATACGCCACTGCCACAAGTGTGAAATCGGGTTCTTACATCCCTGAATTTGCCTTTGACAACAACAATGCGAGCAAATGGTGTTCCCTCAGCAACACCTACCCACAGTCACTTACGGTTCATCTTGATGGTATTTATGATATTTCCAGAATAGAAACAAGCTTTGAATACCCCACCTTAGCCTACAAATACCGAATTGAAACATCCCCCGATAATAAGACATGGGAAACCTACATTGATAAAACGGGAAGTTTCCCTACCATTGTGAGCCCTCAGAAGGATATTAACAAGGCCAAAGCTGCTTTTGTGAGGATTACCGTCACAGGCTGCCAGAATGAGATAAATGCGGCAGGGATTTATGAATTGAAAATCTTCGGTAACCTGGATCCTGCAATGAAACGAGTTAAAAACAAAAACTCAAATCCGAAAAAATGAAAAGCTAATTCGGGTTGCATTGTCCTATTCCAACCTTGTTACTATTCCACAACCCATTCATGAACCCCTGAGGAGTAATTTTCCGGCAGTTTAACAAGTAATCTCAAGCCGTTTGTCTGAACGGTTTTGAAATCAACAATGTCCCATGAATTCAAAGTGACGGGATATTCGTTCAGGGTCTCAACGGCCTTCCATAATTTGCCGTCCTTATACTCAATCTTCCATTCTGCCGGTATGCGGCAACCTCCGAAAGGACTGTCGTCAAACCAATACACCTTTACGCGGGAGACCTTCTCTTCAGCTTCAAAATCGTATTGAAGCCATTCCCATTTGTTTACTTCCGGCCACCAGTGGTAGTAGGGGAACGAGAGATCGTTAGAGTTCTGCGGTTCGTATTGGTCTTTTATCGAATTCCTGGATTTGGTTTCCTTGCTGGCAGAAACCTCTGAACGAGCCGCAATGGTTGGGGCTGCCAGAGGCTTCACGGAAGCCGCAGTAACCGGCAGCCAAACCATCATTTGTCCGGCCCCACGGTTTGCCCATAAATGATAGGGGATAAGGTTCAATTCTTGGATTTCCTCCATAGTTACATCCCCATTTAAACTGCGTTTTGCCTGGCGGGCTTTTGTTTTTATAACCCCGGTTCCGTTTAGCAGGTCTTCTCTGAAAGCATACGTCATTCCTGCGCTCTGATCAAGGATGAGGTTTAGGATGTGCCCGTCTTTATTATCGGGCCATTCGGCGCAATATATCAGGGGACCTTTTTGCACCGCAACTTTTCCAATATTGTTCTGTATGCGTTCATCTGCAATAACGGTTCTCACAGGCATTGGAATATCGATCTCCAGAAGGTCGGCTTTTTCCCATTGGTGGGAAATATTCATGTACCCGTCTGTAATTTCAGGATTGATTTCTTTCCCATTCAGGAAGCATTTCACTGCCTGGCTGTTACGTTCGCTAAACGCATATAGATTGCCGGAAATCGCTTCATCTCTTGCCCAACCGGGAATTCTTACCATTAGAGCAATCTTCTTGCGGGATGCGTCATCAATCGCTATCTTCACCTTGCCATCCCAGGGATATTCTGTTTTTTGTGAAACGGATATTTCCCTGTTTCCCAGATTAAATTCTGCTTCGCTGGAGATAAAGAGATTAACATATAAATTACTTCCTTTTGTTGCATAAATATATCCGGCAATTGAAGGGATAAAACGTGCAATATTTGAGGGGCAACAGGCACATCCAAACCATGCGCTTCTTTCATGCTGGCCATTTGATTCGAGCGGGTTGGGATAAAAAAACCGGTCGGCAGACAACGAAACACCCGAAAGCATTCCGTTATAAAGGGTTTTTTCGATAATGTCGGAGTATTTCGACTCCCCATGCATGAGAAAAAGTCTCTGATTTGCGAAAATATTGCCTATGGAGGCGCAGGTTTCGCAGTACGCAGACATATTCGGGAGGTAATATGGCTCCCTGAAACCCTCGTTCCCAACAGAGGCCCCGATTCCCCCCGTGATGTATATTTTACTGTTAACAATATCTTCCCAGATCTTTGTGATCGCATGGATGTATGCCTCGTCCTTCAGGATGGCTGCGATGTCGGCCATTCCCGAGTACATATAGGTTGCTCTCACGGAGTGGCCTACGGCATCGGACTGGTCGACGACTTTACAATGCGACTGGGTATATTCCTCTCCATCCGCTCTCTCACCCCGGGCATCGAGAAAAAACTTCGCGAGATCAAGGTATTCCCTTTTTCCTGTAACACCGTACAATTTCACCAGACCCATTTCTATCCCCTGGTGACCGGGATAGCTTATAAAAGCGTTCCAATTAAAAACCGTAACAAGAAGATTTGCGGATTTGACAGCAATATCAAGTAGATTCGTTTTACCTGTCGCCTGGTAATGTGCAACTGCAGCTTCGTATAGATGTCCCAGATTGTAGAGCTCGCAGCTTAGGATATTGGTTAATTCCCACCTTTTATTCCCTGCCCATTCATGGGGCTCTTCGCCCCTCTGCTCGGCGATTGTGCGATTTGTATACAAATAGCCGTCATACTCCTGGGCAAGCGCAATTTTCCCAATAATCGAATCAAGATACAAATCCAGGTTTTTATCCGGGAAAGTTTGCAAGGAATAGCTTGCACCTTCGATTATCTTGTACACATCGGAATCGTCAAAAGGGGCGAAGGACTGGAAGCGGCCTGTATCCTGTCCGCCGGCAATTTCGAAATTTTTTATTCTCCCGGTCGACTCGCAATATCCAAATGCAA
>CAMAZH010000015.1 GCA_945863035.1 Chitinophaga pinensis
AGGTGCCTCCTGTGGCAGTTATGGTAACTGTTCCGTCAGCAATCCCGGCGCAGCGCATGTCTGTTTTTGCCGCAGCGCTGGCAAGAACGTCTGGCTGGGCAATATCAACGATCTGAACCGCTGACAAACAATTGTTGGCGTCTTTTACGAAAACCGGATAGCTTCCGGAGGCAATCGGAATATCCACTCCCGTGAGGTAGGGATAGGTCAGGCCATTGTCGATGGAAACCGTATAGGGAGAGGTTCCGTTTGCGGCAGAAACATTGATCACTCCGTTTGATGCCCCGTTGCATTTCACATCGGTCTTTGAAACGGTGAATGTTACTTCGGCTCGCTTGGTGATTGCAGATTCATCGGTTAATACAATGCTGCATCCCGCGTTCGAATTCGCCAATACATTATAATTGAAAGTTCCTGTAGCCAAAAAGCCTGCGCCTGCCGAAAAATCGATTGCCGCGCCGGTTCCGATTACAGGACCAGCAACCGTTGTATTGGTATTATCGCGCAAGCTGTAGCTTACTCCTACCTCAGAGGATGACATTGTTACGAGTGCGTCTTCAAAATAGCAGACCGTTGGATTGGTGAGTGAAAAGGAGACGAGGGGAAGAGGACTTACCTCAACCACCACAGGTTCCGAATCGATGCTCAGACATCCCTCCGCATTGCTTACCCGAACCGAGTAACTGCCGGAAGTGCTGGCGGTGATTGCGGGTGTAACAGCTCCGGTAGACCATAAATAGTCTGTTCCGGCCGTTGAGGTCAACACAACACTTCCCCCCTCGCAGAAACTTGTTACGCCGGAGGCAGTGATGCTTGGCTTTGCCGGTAAGGCGTTAACCGTGACAACGGTAGCATTTGAAGGAATGCTAAGACAGCCTGCAGCATTGCTTACCTGCACAGTGTAGCTGCCTGCTGAACTCGCTGTGATGCTGGAGGTTGTAGCTCCATTCGACCATAAATAACCGGTTCCGGGTGAAGAGCTTAAGCTCACACTTCCCCCGAAGCAGAAAGATGTCGGTCCCCCTGCGGTGATGGAGGGTTTAGCGGGCAACCCGCTCACAGTTACAACCGTTGGATCTGAAGCAACACTAAGGCATCCGCCCGCATTTGTAACCTGAACCGAGTAACTTCCGGAGATATTTACCGTGATGCTTTGAGTAATGGCTCCGTTTGACCACAAATAACTTGATCCCGCTGAAGAGGTTAATACCACATTTCCCCCTAAACAGAAACTAACTGGCCCCGAAGCAGAAATCGTGGGTTTGGCCGGCAGGGGAACAACCGTTACAACAGTGGCATCCGAAGCAAGACTCGGGCAGCCCGAGGCGTTGGTTACCTGAACCGTGTAACTCCCGTCTGCGGTAACAGTAATGCTTTGCGTAGTGGCCCCGTTAGACCACAAATAACTTGTGCCGGGTGAGGAGCTTAAATTCACACTTCCCCCGAAACAGAATGTAGTGGGCCCTCCGGCTGTAATCACCGGTTTAACAGGCAGGGCGTTCACTGTAACAAGAGCCGCATCGGAAGCAACACTCTGACATCCGGCTGCATTCGTAACCTGCACGGTGTAGCTGCCGGCTGCACCGGTTGTGATGCTTTGTGTGGCAGCTCCGTTGGACCATAAGTAACTTGTAGCCACTGAAGATGTTAAAGTCACGCTTCCGCCATCGCATAGCGTTGTTGGGCCATCTGCAGTTATTGTGGGTTTTGCCGGAAGGGCATTCACGGTTACAAAAGCAGTATCTGAAACCGGACTGAGACATCCGGCTGCATTGGACACCCTGACTGTATAATTTCCGGTGGTAAGGACTGTAATATTGGCTGCGGTAACCCCATTTGACCACAGATAGCCCGTTCCCGCTGAGGAGGTCAGAATAACGCTTCCTCCGGCACAGAATGTTGTTGGTCCTCCGGCTGTGATCGACGGTTTGGCAGGCAGTGCATTCACGGTTACCACCGTGGCGTCCGATACAAGGCTAAGGCATCCGGCTGCATTTCCTACCTGCACCGTATAGTTACCTGCGGCAACAGCAGTGATGCTGGCTGTGGCAGCCCCGTTTGACCATAAATAACTTGTTCCCGGTGAAGAAGTTAAAACCACGCTCCCTCCGGCACAGAAGGTGGTAGGCCCACCTGCCGAAATGGTTGGCTTGGCGGGAATTGTATTAACCGTTACAACCGTGGCATCGGACGATACGCTCTGGCAGCCGGCTATATTGGTAACCCGAACCGAGAAACTCCCGGAAGTGTTGACAGTGATACTGGGAGTTGTGGCTCCATTTGACCATAGGTAGCTTGTCCCGGGGGAGGAACTTAAAACCACGCTCCCGCCTGTGCAAAAAGTTGTCGGGCCTCCGGCAGTAACCGTGGGCTTAACCGGGAGATCATTTACCGTTACGGCTATGGCATCGGAGGCAACACTCTGGCATCCCGCTGCATTGGTAACCTGAACGGTAAAGCTTCCCGAGGCACTGACAGTGATACTGGGGGTTGTAGCTCCGTTTGACCAGAGATAGGAGGTTCCCGCAGAAGAAGTTAAAACAACGTTCCCTCCTGCGCAGAAGGTTGTCGGACCACCGGCGGTGATAACGGGTTTAGCCGGAAGGGCATTCACCGTGATGGGGGTAGCATCCGAGACAACGCTCAGGCATCCTTCCGCATTGGTAACCTGTACCGAGTAACTGCCGGCAGCACTCACAGTGATGCTGGGGGTGATGGCCCCGTTCGACCACAAATAGCCTGTCCCGGCTGAAGAGGTCAAGACAACGTTTCCTCCGGTACAAAAGGTTGTTGGTCCACCAGCCGTGATGACAGGTTTGGCGGGCAAAGCATTCACAGTAACTACTGTTGGGTCTGAAGCAATACTCAAACATCCGGCTACATTACCAACGCGAACGGTATAACTGCCGCTGGCACTAACCGTGATGCTGGGGGTGGTGGCTCCGTTCGACCATAAATAGCTTGTCCCGGCCGAAGAGGTCAAAACTACGCTTCCCCCGGCACAGAAAGTGGTGGGACCGCCAGCCGAAACAGACGGTTTGGCGGGCAAAGCGTTAACCGTGACCACAGTGGCATCCGAGGCGACGCTCTGACATCCCCCGGCATTGGTGACCCGGACCGTGTAACTACCGGCAGTGCTTACGGTAATACTGGATGTTGTTGCCCCATTCGACCACAAATAGGACGAACCGGCGGAGGAGGTCAAGACCACGTTACCGCCCGTGCAGAAGGTGGTGGGTCCCCCGGCCGTGATGGTTGGCTTGGCAGGCAGGGCGTTTACCGTGATGGTTGTAGCATCCGAGGCAACGCTCTGGCATCCATTGCTGTTTGTTACGCGCACCGTGTAGCTTCCCGATGCCGACACCGTGATGCTGGGAGTGGTAGCCCCGTTGGACCATAAATAGCTGGTTCCGGCGGAGGAGGTCAACACTACGCTTCCCCCGAAACAGAAAGTGGTGGGACCGCCGGCAGTGATGGTGGGTTTGGCGGGCAAGTCGTTTACAGTTATCACCCTGGGATCAGATGCTACGCTAAGACACCCTGCCGCATTGGTAACCTGAACCGTGTAACTGCCGGCCGTGGTAACCGATATGCTGGGGGTGGTGGCCCCGTTCGACCACAAATAGCTTGTCCCGGCTGAGGAGGTCAGCGTTACGCTGCCCCCGGCACAAAAAGTGGTGGGACCACCGGCAGAAATTGACGGCTTGGCAGGCAGGGCATTAACAGTCACTACTGTGGGATCCGAAATTACGCTCAGACATCCCGCTAAATTGGTGACCTGCACCGTGTAACTGCCTGCGGCGCTTACGGTGATGCTCGGCGTTGTGGCTCCATTGGACCAAAGGTAGCTCGTTCCTGCAGATGAGGTTAATGTTACGCTTCCCCCAAAACAGAAAGTGACAGGACCTCCTGCGGTAATCGTTGGCTTGGCAGGCAGGGCGTTCACCGTTACGGCTGTGGGATCCGAGGCTACGCTCTGACACCCGGAGGCATTGGTAACGCGCACCGTATAACTGCCTGAAGTGGTGACGGTAATAGTAGGAGTTGTGGCCCCTGTGGACCACAGGTAACTTGTTCCGGCTGAAGAGCTCAGGATTACGCTTCCCCCGGCACAAAAAGTGGTGGGACCTCCGGCCGATATCGTCGGTTTGGCGGGCAAAGCGTTAACCGTTACCACAGTGGCGTCGGACGATATGCTCTGGCATCCCGAAGCATTGGTGACCCGGACGGTGTAACTGCCGGCTGTGCTAACGGTTATGCTTGGTGTGGTGGCTCCGGTGGACCATAAATAGCTTGACCCGGCAGAGGAGGTCAATACCACGCTTCCCCCGAAACAAAAAGTGGTGGGACCGCCGGCAGAGATGGTGGGTTTTGCAGGTAAGGCATTAACTGTGACGGTTGTGGCATCAGAAGCCACGCTCAAACATCCCGCTGCATTGGTAACCCTAACTGTATAGCTTCCAGCGGTGCTAACGCTGATGCTGGGAGTAGTTGCCCCGTTAGACCATAAGTATGTGGTTCCGGCCGAAGCGGTTAGAACCACGTTGCCCCCGGCACAAAAAGTTGTAGGACCCCCGGCCGTGATAGTCGGCTTTGCGGGAAAAGGATTGACAGTTACTACCGTGGCATTGGATGCTTCGCTCAAGCAGCCGTTGGCATTGGTTACCTGAACTGTGTAGTTTCCGGATGCCGAGGCCGTGATACTCGGGCTGGTGGCTCCGGTTGACCATAAATAGGTGATTCCCGGCGATGAGGTTAAAACCACACTGCCGCCGGTACAAAAAGAAGTAGGCCCACCCGGAGTTATAGTTGGCTTTGCCGGCAGTGGATTAACCGTAATACTGGCGTTTCCGGTGGCCGTGCAACCGTTTGCGTCGGTAATCGTTACTGTGGCAGTAAATGGACCTCCGGCAACACTGTTCGAATAGTTGGATGTCTGGGAGGATGTGCTGCTGAAAGATCCTGAGCTTGCAGACCAAAGATAGATTTCTCCCCCATTCCCTCCGGAGGGGGTTGCTGTAAGCGGAAGATTCTGAGCTACACAGACCACACCCGGGTTGGGCGTCACAACAACACTAAGATTTAAAGGCTCGTCAATGGTTAACAGCCCTGAAACAACCTCACCGCAGGTATGAAAATCATTTACAGTTACAGTGTAGTCGTTTCCCACCGCAAGATTGGTGAAGGTGTAAGCCCCGGCCTGTGCCCCTGAACTTGAAACCACAGCGGCGCCCTTCTTCAACACATAGGTATAGGGGGCGGTGCCTCCGGTAGCCAATACAGATATTTTTCCGTCGTCGATCCCGGCACAGCTGGCAGGGCTCACAACAGGAGCCGGAAGAACCAAAATACCGGGTTGGCTGATGGTGATGTTGGAGTAAAGAATAGCGTCCCCCAGATTGTCGGTTACAAAAACTATGTATTTGCTTGCAGGTAAGCCTGTAAAATTATGGGAAGTGTTGCTCGTGGGTCCGAAATTGTCAACAACTACCAGAATGGGAAAAGCATTGGCATTGTAAAGGTAATAATTATAATCCGGTCCCGCTCCCCCGCTCACACCTGTCACCGAAATGCTTCCGGTTGACCCTCCGTTGCAAAGCACATTCGATCCGATTGCTGTACCCGCTGCATTGACAAAAGAAATGCTCAAACCGACAAGGACTGTAACTAAAGCTATGTGTTTAAAAATTCTCATGGTTTTTGCATTACTTACTATATTTCAGCCATTTCGCCGCCATCGTGAACTCGTCTACGAAAATCCACAGATAAACATCCGACTTCTTCTCCATTTCAATTTCAAAGGTTCTCAGACTTATATTGTCAATTTGCTTGATCAGACGGCCCCCTTCAAAGGGACTGGAGTCATAAATGTAGCAATTCACCGCCTGGCTGCTGCCTGTAATTGTAATGCTTATAAGGTTCTTTTTCGTGTTTTTCTTCCATACCGCAACAAAATCAAATGTATCGTCCGCTGAAATTGCGTTAAAGGAATTACTCCAAAACGCTGCATGTAAGCTGCCAGAATTCAGGCATACTTGTTCAGGCAACGCAGGAAGCACGTCTCTGGAAAAGCAGCTTGAAGAATAGCCCAACAGCAGCAGCAATGTAAAAACCGAAAGAAAAAAACGCTTCATATAAAAATATTTTTAGGTTTTCCGTAAAGCCCAAAAAGCCTTCCCTCAACTGACAAGCATCAACGACGCTTGTCCATTCTCAGGAATAAACCCTGTTTCTCCTGGCGTTTTCAGGGCTTAAAACCGATCCTTCAATCACCCCTGTCAGAGCCAAATCAACGTCCCGGAACGAAAGCATTGTACGCACTCAGTTCTGTAATGGTTACAATCAACAGATTTACAACTTAAAATAACCAAATACTTTTTGTGCTTATAAATGTATTATGAATATTCCTGAGAAAAAACACCCCGAAGCGATTATTATTCAACAAATTGAAATTTATCAATCCGATTATTGTTTCGAGGACAATTTTCTCACGGGATACAAGGCGGCCAGAAAGCCGATAAGGACCACAACCAGCCAAATGAGAAGGATGTCACCGACCTGAATATCAACAGGGTAACTGTCGAGCACGAAAGATCCGCTTCCGGCAAGTCCGATAATTTCGAATGTCTCCTGTATCCATGCAATTCCTGTTCCTGCCAGGATTCCCAGAAAGGAGCCGGTGAGGGAGATGAGCCAACCCTCGAGAAGGAATATTCTCTTTATCGTTGCCGAATCAGCGCCCAGGTTCCTGAGGCTTACAATATCGTCGTGCTTGTCGATGATCAGCATGCTCAGTGAGCCCACAATATTGAAAGAAGCAACAAACAAAATCAGGGTAAGGATCATAAAGATGGCCCATTTTTCGGATCGCATGATACGGTAGAACATTTCGTTCTGCTGGTATCGGGTTTTGACATCGAACTTATCCGGGAGTATGGATTTAACCTGCATCTGCACCTGCTCCTCATTTACGCCGTCGTTTAACTTTATCTCCAGAGCTGAGACCTCGTTGGTGTAATCCAGAATTTCCCTAACATTCTGAATGGGCAGCAGAATGTATTTTGCGTCGTATTCCTGCTCGATACCAAAAACCCCGCTGGGATAAACCGGAAACTTGCGAAACGCTCCGGTTGGATTGGCCATATTGATTTTCCCAACTCGTTCGGGGACATAAATAATCAGAGGATTGACGAAATTCAGCCCTACCCGAAGCGAGTATGCCACGCCCTGGCCCACAACCGTAAAAGGCCGGCCCTCCTTCTCGAGGATAAAGTCCCCGTCAACAATCATGGTATCGACGCCCGAGGTATGCACAAACCGATCGTCGACTCCTTTCATGGTGGCAATATACTGCCGCTGATCATAGCGCAGGAGGGCATTCTCTTCCAGAACTTCAGATATATCAAGCACTCCGGGAATCGCTAGAATCCTGTCTTTTTCCGCTAACGCGGGATCAAAAACCTTGCCTTCCACCAGTGTGATTTTCAGATCCGGGTCAAATGAGTTTATGAGCGACTTGATGACTTTATCGAAACCGTTAAACACCGAAAGAACGATCACCAGAGCCATGGTTCCGACCGTAACCCCTCCCACGGCAATAGCCGAAATGATGTTGATGGCATTCTGTTTTTTCTTTGCCAGCAGATAACGTTTTGCTATGTAAAAGGGGAAGTTCAAAAGATCTTATTTTATTGCCTTTACAATCAGCCCTGTACCACTCGAATGGCGAATTCGGACATCGAAAAAGTTCAATACCAGGCTCAGGGGAAAGGTAAGCAAATAATAAAACGGGATGAGGATAAAGAACAATTTGCTCGCATTAAGCATAATAATAGGGTACTTCATCGAAAGGCGCCACGAGATCCCGCCCGGTTTCCCGTAGGAATAACGCGCATAAACCTGACGGAAGCCTGCCGACTTGAGTTTGGCAGTAATCTCGTCGATGTTGTAGCCGTCGCGCACGTGCTCCTCGATAAACGACTCATCGCTGTCATCGTGAACATCCGACCCGCCCTGATCAGATGGGGTGGATATCAGCAAAACACCGTTGTTTTTCATGGAGAAATGAAAGTTTTTAAACACTTCCACATCTTCGAGGATGTGCTCCATCACGTCGATCGAGAGTACCAGGCTGTACTTGTCTTCCTCTCGCAGCTTTGTGAGGTCGGCAACCCGGAAGCTCACCCGTTCCGATAAGCCAAGCCTGCCAAAAAAGTTGTTGCAGTCGGCAATCTGCTCTTCTTTAACATCCACGCCAGTAAGCCGGCATTCGGGAAACCTCTTTGCCAGATAATAGCTGTACTGCCCAAAGCCCGATCCGGCATCCAGTATCTCAGGGTTTCGGGGGAGTGAAGAGCGAATGCCCCGAATCTCTTTCTTCACATGCCATGCCCTGAGCAACAGCAGGTCGAGCAATTTGTAGAAAATAATTCTCAGAGCGGGTGAGGCGTTGAAAACTTTGCCCAGACTGCTTTTTATTGGATCGTATTGCATTATTCAGGTTTTTGCGCCAATGGGACAAAAGATTTCACGATCTCACAAAATCCCCGTCCGACTTTCCTATTAAAGGGTCGCTGCCGGTAATAGACAGGAAAGAAAAAAATTTGTGAGTCATTTCGTTTGTAAGCCTTTGTGGCATTGGTTCGATTATCGACTATTTTAAAAGGTTTTCAATCTTTTCAATGTAATCCAAACTGTCGTCGATAAAAAACGCCAGTTCCGGAACGATTCTCAGCTGGTGTCTGACCAGGTTGCCCAGTTCGTGACGGATTTGCGGTATCATTTCCTTGACCGCCAGAAGGGTTTTATCTGTCTCTTTCGGGGGAAAAATACTCAGGTAGATTTTTGCAACGCTCAGATCCGGGCTAATCCGCACTGTGGTGACGGTAATCAGTTTCCCGCCAAGTTCCGCCGAACGTCTCTGAATGATCTGTCCCAGCTCTTTCTGCAGTAATCGCGATATTTTTTTTTGCCTTGTGGTTTCCATAGTGATATTATATTGCCCCGGGTAAACTTCTCAAAGGCGGGCTTTTAAATAAAAGCGTAAAGGTTACAAAATTAGGTTTTTTTGGGGATTTTTTGCACAATTAACCATTATTGTAAGTAATCGGACATTGTGAAAAAGGGTTCACGCAATCCCGATAAATCGGGACGCAAAGTTTTTTTGGAAAGTTCTCCTGGACTGAAGCTTCGCAGAACGCGGTAACTCGCTCTACATCAATACATCACGCCATCATCAGGGCTGGATATTATTTGATAATAGAAAATCCAGGCATCTTTGATAAACATTTGCCAGACTGGAATGGGTTTCGAACAGCTTATTCAGAGCGGATAAAGCATCGTCATCCAATAAGGGGTATTCGTGAGATACTTCATTTCTAAGCTTGCGCAAATAAATCCATTCGTTTTTGTTGTTCAGCACATTAAGCTGCTCAAGCTTATCAAGGATATTTAAAAACGATTTTGATTCAATATCTTCTTCAACGGCAATTAATACCAATCGGAACAGCTTTTCGGCCATCAGATCCTGTATTTTTGAAAACCTGAAGATATACTGATCAATATAACTTATGTTTTCCGGCTGGATGTTATTGTATATACTAATTGTAAGAGGCAATAGAGACTCTGTTTTTTTCAAAGCAAAATTCAGCCTTTCAAAATTAATATTTATTGATTTGATAGTCTGGCTTAATTTGTCCTTATCAGCGTCATTTAGCATAATTCAATTCCGGTATTGAGGGCCGTTTTAATTATCTTTCTTGTATCGCCGGGTAACTCAAGGATAACGTCTATTTTTTGTTCTCCAAGTCGGAGTTCAAGCGCTACGAGGAGGTCCATTTTTTTTGAAAAAAGTATTTCCCGGTTTTTTTCATTCCCTTCCGACCTGATCAAAATGTCGATATCTCCGCCTTTTTTCTGGTCAAGAGTGCGCGATCCAAACAGGTACAATTTTGTCTCCTTACCAAATATACGGGTTACCTCACTTACGAGAATTTCTTTTTCTTCCTTACTTATCCGCATATTATGTTCTTTAAAATAACCGAGGTTAGAAAACTTATTTATAATGCTTTGATTATTGGTACATTCACAAAAGTATGAAGAAAAAAATCAAATAAGTAATTTGCTTTGGGAAAAAGAGTAAGGACCATGGAAAGTGAACGATGGGTGGTTTTCTTGTCCTCATGCTCACTATCGAAGATGCTTGCCACAGAATTTTGAATTACCTCGTCACATCCTCATATCCTAACATCATCACCTCGTCACCCCGTCACGACATCACTCCATCACTCCATCACCCCGTCACGCCAAAAGTGAAAAGCCAAAAGTCAAAATGCAACCTGAATTGTTGTAAATTATTTTATAGTTTTGTACTCCCATTAAAAAGCAAACAGCGACACAACCATGGAGACAGTTTTAAGCGGAATACGATCAACAGGAAACCTGCATCTGGGCAATTATTTCGGAGCGGTGAAGAATTTTGTGAAAATGCAGCACGAATACAATTGTTATTTTTTTATTGCCGATTTTCATTCCCTCACCACTCATCCCACCCCCGAGAACCTTCACAACAACGTGAAACAGGTGATGGCCGAATATCTTGCTGCCGGACTTGATCCGGAGGTTTCCACTCTTTACATACAGAGCGATGTTCCGGAAATCCCCCAGCTCTATCTGCTATTGAATATGAATGCATACGTTGGGGAGTTGGAGAGAACAACAACTTTCAAGGAGAAAATCCGCAAACAGCCCGATAATGTGAATGCCGGACTGCTTACCTATCCTGTGCTTATGGCAGCCGACATCCTCATTCACAACTCCAATAAGGTTCCCGTTGGAAAAGATCAGGAACAAAATCTGGAAATGGCTCGAAAATTCGCCCGAAGGTTTAACACGGTTTACAAAGTGGAGTATTTCAACATGCCTGAGCCTTTCAACTTTGGAAAAGAGCTTGTGAAAGTCCCCGGACTCGATGGAACGGGCAAAATGGGCAAGTCGGAAGGTAACGGGATTTTCCTCATCGACGAGCCGTCCGTGATCCGCAAGAAGGTGATGCGCGCTGTCACTGATGCCGGTCCCACTCAGGATAACCAGAAAATGGAAGAACCCATAAAAAACCTGTTTTCTCTTTTAAAACTCATGTCGACCCCCGATACCGTTGAACATTTCCTCAATCAGTACAATAATTGCAGTATTCGCTACGGGGATCTTAAAAAACAGCTTGCTGAGGATATCATCATCTTTACAACTCCCATAAGAGAAAGAGTTAAGGAAATTACCAAAGATGAAACCTATCTTGCAAAGGCTGTTCACACCGGCGCAGAAAAAGCCAGAGCGAGTGCCTCAAAAACGCTCAGGGATGTTCGGGAAATTATTGGTTTTAAGCCTTTTTGAGTCTTTCGGAACTGACAGCTGAATAATACGGACAAGAACCCCTCCTCAATTTATAGAATGAAAAGAGGGCGTATCAAAAGGGAATTTCAAGAATAACTTTGTAAGTTGATCCTCTAAAAGTGCGATAAAAAAACTCTGTGCAACTCTTTTTTACCACAGAGTTGCACAGAGTTTTTTCCAAGGGTTGCACAGAGTTACTTTTTTAATCTGCAAGTATTAATCCTTTGAATCCTACTTTACAGACAGTCTCTTTCAATGTAACAATATGCAATGGTTTGTTTAAGTAACATTACTTCCTTAAACAGCAAACTCCTTCTTTATCTGATCCACAAAATCAAGTTTCTCCCAGGTAAAAAGCTCAACCTCCCTTTCAACTCTGCCACTGTAAGGAGATTCAAAGACTTTTTTAATTGTTACCGGAGTACGGCCCATATGTCCGTAGGAAGCGGTCTCAAGATAAATCGGATTTCTTAGCTTTAGTCTTTGCTCAATGGCAGCAGGACGCAGGTCGAAGATTTTTTTGATCTTCTCGGCAATCTCCCCATCATTGAACTTAACTTTTGCCCGTCCATAAGAGTTCACATAAATCCCTACCGGTTCCGCAACGCCGATGGCATATGAAAGCTGAACCAGCAATTCATCGGAAACCCCTGCTGCTACAAGGTTTTTGGCAATATGACGTGCAGCATATGCCGCTGAACGGTCAACCTTGGAGGGGTCTTTGCCCGAGAATGCACCACCGCCGTGCGCCCCTTTGCCCCCATAGGTGTCGACAATTATTTTACGACCGGTAAGACCTGTGTCGCCATGAGGACCACCGATTACAAATTTGCCGGTGGGATTCACATGAAGAATCATATCCCCATCGAAAAGTTCCTGTACCCTTATGGGTAACAAAGCTTTCACACGGGGTAAAAGAATATTCTGAACGTCGGATTTGATTTTGGCGAGCATTCTAACATCGTCTTTATCGAAATCGTCGTGCTGGGTAGAAACAACGATTGTGTGGATACGTTTTGGCTTATCGTCGCTGTTATACTCGATTGTAACCTGCGATTTCGAATCGGGACGAAGGTATTTCATCTCCTTTTCTTCGCGGCGAATGGCTGCAAGTTCCTTCAGCAAAATATGAGCCAGTTCAAGCGGCAAGGGCATGTAGTTGTCGGTTTCGCGATTGGCATAACCAAACATCATACCCTGATCGCCGGCTCCCTGCATCATGGGATCGGCACGTTCAACTCCCCTGTTAATATCCTGCGACTGCTCATGGATAGCTGTCAGAACGCCACACGAATCTCCCTCGAACATATACTCGCTCTTGGTATAGCCGATGGCATTGACAACATCGCGGGCAACCTTCTGCACATCGATGTATGTGTTTGTTTTAACTTCACCCGCCAGCACAACCTGACCGGTGGTTACTAATGTTTCACAGGCTACTTTCGAATTTGGATCGAATGCCAGGAAATTGTCTAATAAAGCGTCCGAAATCTGATCGGCTACTTTGTCGGGATGTCCTTCTGAAACGGACTCTGATGTGAAAAGGTATGACATGGTTTAAATTATTGGTTACACTTTTTTACGTGATGACGTGACGGCGTGATGACGTGACGTTATCGGAATTACTGGGTTAAATGAAAAATGATTGCAGAAAAACAGAAAGGAAACAGCCGTTTTAGCATTTTTTACTGTGGTTGCAATCAGTCAAATTTTTCCACTTTTAAGGCTACAAATATATTGGTTATTCCGAAATAAAAAAATTAGTGAGGTTAAGGTTGAGGTTGAGGTTGAGGTTGAGGAGTTGAGAGTCTTAGTCTTAACCTCAGCCTCAACCACCCACAGGGATGCAGAGCATTTTCAGAACTTTACAGCTGCCTGGATTTTTTTTGGCCTGAGATTTGTAAGAAATTAATTCGAAATATTTATCATTTTGAGTGTTAGAAGAAAAAATTTATATCTTTAGCCCTCAAAATTTTATGCTAACCAACACATAAAAGAATTATGAAGACGAAGAAGTTTGCCTTATTGGCAGTAATGATGTCCATAACGATTGCCCTTTTTGCGCAAACCCCTATGGATCCCGTGATAGCAAAATTCAATGATGGTGCCGCTAAGGTTAACGCTGGCGATTTTAAAAACGCCATCGTGGATTTCGAAGAAGTGATAGCCCTTGCAGAAACGGTTGGAGCCGCTGCAAACGACCTGAAAGCCAAAGCCCAGTCTCAACTTCCCGTTTTGCATTACCAGGTGGCAACGGCTTTTATGAAACAGAAGAAATACGAGGAAGCAATTCCCAGTCTCGAAAAAACCGTTGAGCTTGCAGAACTTTATGGCAACAGCGTTGATAACAAAACAAAAGCTTTAAAGTATTTGCCTCAGCTGCTTACAGGAGTTGGCAGCCAAAAATACAAAGAGCAAAACCTTCCCGAGGCTCTCAAAAATTTCGACGAGGCAATCAAATACGATCCAAGCTATGCAAAAGCTTACCTCGGCAAAGGATTGATCAATGCTGATCAGTTCAAGGAAAAAGACATGTTGGAAAACCTTGGGAAAGCAATTGAACTTTCAAAACTTGCGGGTGACACGAAAACCGTTGAACAGGCACAAACACGTATGGGTGCTTTCTACACAAATCTCGGGAACCTTGATATGGCTGATGTTGATCCGGAAGATGAAGATTATTCGGCCCCTATCTCCAGTTTCGAAAAAGCAGTAAGCTACAATCCCGCTGCTGCTGATGCGTATTACATGCTGGCCGTAATCTATAACAAAACCATTGAGTTTGATAAGGCCATCGAAAATGCGAACAATGCGCTTAAAACAGAAACCGATGCCACCAAAATCGCTGCAATCAACTACGAGCTTGGATTAGCCTACGTAGGAAATACCGAATATGCACTTGCCTGTGAAGCTTTTAATAAGGCAATGGTTGGACCGTTTGCAGAAAAGGCTCAGTCGAAAAAAGAAAAAGTTCCCGGCTGCGAATAGCTAAAGGTTGATCAGCCATTTTATTCTTCCTTTATTACGGCTAAGCGAAAAAGAAAAGTTTTGCCAAAAAGTTATAAAAACACCATGGTTCATAAAGCACTGTATTCTATCTCCACAGGCTTCATGATTCATGGTGTTTCCGTTTAATAACAGCCAAAAGATGAGCTGATGGAAAAAATTAATCCCTCCATTCACCCGGCTTGGAAAGCCTTGCTATCTGAACAGTTCGAAGCTCCCTACTTTTCAAAACTTAAGAGTTTTCTGCTCACTGAGAAAAGAGATCATACAGTTTATCCCCCGGGAAACCTGATTTTTAATGCCTTTAACAAAACCCCAATCGATGAGGTCAAAGTTGTAATCCTGGGCCAGGATCCATATCACGGTCCCGGTCAGGCCCACGGTCTGTGCTTCTCTGTTCCGGAAGGAGTAAAGTCGCCGCCCTCACTTGTCAATATTTTTAAGGAGATTAGTGCCGAACTGGGAATTCCCATCCCAAAACACGGAAACCTCGAGTCGTGGGCCAGACAGGGAGTGCTGCTGATCAATGCCACTCTGACGGTTCGTGCCAACAATGCCGGATCGCATCAGGGTAAAGGATGGGAGATCTTTACCGACGCTGTGATACGCGCCGTGTCGGACAATAAAGAGGGAGTTGTTTTTCTGCTTTGGGGAAAATACGCTCAGGCAAAAGCAGCCCTTATCGATTCCAAAAAACACTATATCCTTATGGCCGCTCACCCCTCTCCCCTTTCGGCCTATGCCGGTTTCAACGGTTGCGGGCATTTCTCCAAAACCAATGAATACCTTGTGCAAACAGGAAAGACTCCTATCGACTGGAGGGTGTGAACGGCAAGAGTGTGAGGACTGAGCAAGAGAAGAACAGCAAGAGTGTGAGAACAGAGCAAGAGGTGCAAGAGTTTGGAATCGATCTCACCCTCAAAACTCAAACTCTAAACTGTCATTCGCGCTCAAAACTGACTTCCCCCTTAATGCCGAGTATGACCTCTTTGACCGGTAGTTGTCGGCCCGCTTTATCTGCCGCATCCCTTACAAGCTGAACCAATCCCCCGCAGCAGGGAACCTCCATCCGGAGGACGGTTATGGTACTGACTTTAGAGTCGCGGATAAGAACAATGAGTTTCTGCAGGTAAGAATCCAGACCGTGATCGAGTTTGGGACAGGCAATTACCAGTTTCTTGTTTTTCAGGAAATCCTCATGAAAATTGGGCGCTGTGAAAGCTGCGCAATCGGCAGCTACCAACAAGTCGGCACCCCGAAAATACTCTGCTGCCGGGTTTATCAGATGCAGCTGAACCGGCCAATGGGTAAGAGCCGATTGAGCGCGCGCAGCGGAAGGAGCAGCAACTGCAGAGGGAACAATCAGTTCCCGCGAAGCCGATCCCGGACAGACATGTCCCCCAGAATGCACATGGCTTGCAGCTTGCACCGGCCTGAATGCCTGAGCAACCGGGTTCAGGTTATGAACCTTCTCCACAACCTCGGCCGGGTTGAAATCGAGAGAATCTTTGTTTTCCCACAAATACCGAACTCCTTCTTTCAGGTATTCCTTCTCCCCATGTTCCTTTAGATGAGTGAAATGAGCAATTACTACATTTTTTCCCTTGCGCACCATCTCCTTCATCACAAGGGTTTCATTATAGGGCTGGGCCTCAACTTTTTCAATGGAGAGGGCATCCTCCGGGCAATGCCCCAAACATGCACCCAGACCGTCGCACATCAGGTCGCTTACCAACACGGCCTTGCCATCAACAATCTGCAGAGCTCCTTCATGACAATTGGGGATGCAATTCCCGCATCCGTTGCATTTCTCTTCATCAATTCGAACAACTTCACGAATCATAGCTTTATTTTTTTTGCCGCAGAATCCAATCCCAGTATGACAAAGAGTCGATTCTGTATGGCGTTGTTTTATTTCGGTATTTAATTACTCAAATATCGGTATAGTTCTGCTCATATCCAAAAAAACTTTGTTTTCGACTGAAGGTTTTGGGAAAAACAATTATCAGTAACTAATTGAGCGGAGGAGGCAATTGCGTGCTTCCCCATTCATTTCAAGAGGCTATGCAAGATAGTCAGAAACCAACTGTTTGCTCAGATAATCCTTGAATTCAAGTGTCATACGGTTGGAGATGTTATCCAGAATACATTTCTCGAAGGGACACACTTTTTTGTCCATGGGACATTTTGTAATTTCAATCTTTCCCTCAATAGCTTCGTAAATCTGAAGAAAAGTAAGTGTTTTCGGATCGGCAGTTAGCATAAATCCCCCGGTGGGACCTCGCTGCGAGCCGATAAAACTCTCCTTCACAAGTCGCTGCATAACCTTTGCCACATGATGCTTCGAGGTTCCGGTTGCATCGGCAATCTGCAAAACATTCAGGGATACAGTTGAGCGCGCAATGAGTATAATGCCATGAATTGCGATGGATGCAGCTTCGGATAATGAAACGATTTTCGACATATTAAGGTATTTCAATACTCAAATGTATGGATTTATTTTGTTTTTGTTCCCAACTAAAAAAATGAGGGTTTATATTAATCAGTAACCGGAACAGACGATCAGGATTTAAATGTTTGTAACTATTCACATTATTACAAAAACTATAATCAGTTGAATTTAAATATTATATAGGGTGAATAGTTACAAATGTTTAAGTCTTTGAAATTAATTCTACAGTTTAGAAAAACCAATCTGTTAAATTGGAATTAATACGGTATGAACATAATCCTTACAATCTCCGGAAATCGAAGTTGCGCGTTTTGCAATTTGCCTTTTGAGGTTTGCTTTTTGAACTATTCTTTAAGCCATTAAATTCGTACATTTGTCTCCCTGAAAAGCAAAGCATTGCCGTCATGAATATCCCATCGCTCCCGCGTATTGCCCATGCGAGCTACACCATTCTGGTTATTGCACTTAACTTTGTTGCCCTCAACCCAAAAGATTCAGCCCTGAACGACACCTTTGTCCTGTCATTCCGCCTCGACTATATAGTGCATTTCCTGATTTTCCTTCTTTGGGCAATGCTAACCCGGTTGGCATACAAGCCGCACTTCAGGCAGAGTTTTTCCCGGGCTGTTTTATGGGTGGCAGCAGGCCTGCTGCTGGCTGTTGTTTCTGAAGGCCTTCAGCTATTTATCCCCTACCGCTCGTTTAACATCAACGACATTGTGGCAAACACGCTTGCCATACTCATTGGTTCACTCCTTTATATTCACTATCCCGACAAATTCGTTAAAAACTCCTAATGTCCAGGTTTCGAGTTTTCAACATTATTAAGCTCGTTTGAGCTTCCGAAACCTTTAACTCCACACAGCCACCGACCGGATTTTTAACGGAATCCTGTATTCTAAAACCATCGAAGTTGCAAATTTTGCAATTTGCTCTTTGATATTTGCCTTTTGAATTTTAGTGGAACACTACTAAAGTTTATCAAATATTTAGTGTTATTATAAGCAATATTTATACTTTTGACCCTTATTTAAGAGTTCTCTTTGAAAAGCTGATTTGTGCTGAAAGGGCGCAAAGAGACTACGGTTCACAAAGCATATCCATTTAATTGTTAATTCTTTGTGAGTTTTTAGTTCAATTGGTAATTAGTATTATTGCGGCTTTCGGAGCGGATTCAATTACGAAAAGAAGTATCAATCAATCAGGCTAAAGTACAGATCCTTTACCCATTCAAAATGTCGCGCCGAGCCACTCTTTTTCTCTTCGATCTTCTTCTGCTGTTTGGAAGCTTCGGCCTTATGCTATTGCTCAAACCCGAGCCCAAGTCGTACCTGAACGACAATTACCTGATCGGGCTTGCCCTGTTGCTGATTACCTGGGTAATCTCATCCTTTAGCTTTAACAAATACACCATTGTAAGATCCATCGGTCTGACTGAGATCTTTAAGCGGATTTTGTATGCCAATTTTATTTCTCTTGCAACAATATCGATCTTTATTGTTGCGCTGCATGCCGGCGACTATTCGCGTCTTATTTTCTTTGGAACCATTATCATTGCCACATTGGCCGAGCTTGTTTTCGCCAATCTCGACTACCTGCTTATTCACACGGTTGAGAGCGCCATGGATATTAAAGATCCTGAGCTTAAACCCCTTGACTTCAAAAAAGCCAGGCGTGCTGTTAATTTCAAGGATATAACCATCAACCCCGAAGATCTGGAGTCGGGCATCAGGGAGGAATGCGGTGAGGAGGCCTTGGAATTTATCAATCAAAACATCGACATCAGCAATCCCCACAGCCTGGTAATATCGACCACCACCCGATTTAATATTCAGCTTCAGCCCGACAACTATTTCAAGGCTGTGATAAACCTTAAAAGGATAAACGACATACAGTATATCAACAAATTCTTTGAAGCGGTGAACCGCAAGCTTCCTTTGAACGGTACATTTGTAGGCACCTGCGAAACCAAATTCCTGCGCAAACAGCGCATCCTCAAAAAATATTTCCCGGGGCTGAACTGGATCATGTACACTCTGGACTTCATCGTAAAGCGAGTTTTCCCGAAATTCATCCTTACCAAAAAGATCTATTTTTTCCTTACCCGCGGAGAGAACCGTGTTATCACCCGTGCTGAAGCTCTTGGTCGGCTCTATTCCTGCGGTTTTGAGGTTATTGATGAGAGATTTATCGGGGGGTTGCTTTATTTTGCCGTACGCAAAATCAAGGATCCGGCTTACGACATGAATCCCACTTATGGTCCATTTGTGAAGCTCTACCGGGTTGGCAAGGATGGAAAAATGATAAAAGTTTACAAGCTTCGCACAATGCATCCCTATTCTGAGTACCTTCAGGACTACGTATACCAGAAAAACAGCTTGGAAGAGGGGGGCAAATTCAAAGACGATTTCCGGATTTCCACCACCGGTAAAATTTTCCGCACCTTTTGGCTCGACGAGCTCCCTATGCTAATAAATGTTTTTAAGGGCGACATGAAAATCGTTGGGGTAAGACCCATCTCAAAACAGTATTTCGAGTTATACAGGGAGGAGATGAAACTCAAACGGGTTCAATATAAACCCGGTCTGGTTCCCCCCTATTATGCCGATATGCCCAAAACAATCGAAGAAATTCAGGATTCGGAGATGAGGTATTTCGTCTTGTACGATGCCAATCCCATTCGAACCGATGTGGTTTATTTTTTCAAGGCTTTTAATAATATTATTTTCAAAAAGGCACGCTCTGCTTAATCACTATACAATGTCCATTGCCCCGAGGTTAATCCCTGAAAAAGGCTCAGAAGACAACACAGCATGGGTATCTGAAAATACCAAATTTGAAATTGTTTCTACTTTGACAGATTGGCTTTTTGGCTGATTTTTCTAATCTGTCAAAGTAGAATTAGCATTAATGCTTATCTTTAACTCCGAAAATCTTGCGGAAAACACGTAGCCAATTGCAAACAGCTGTAAAAATAGCAAATACCCCATACCTTCAGACCGAGATAAGAAGCCGGTTGGGTGTCAGTCTTAAAACCTCTTTTTTTCAGCTCCCTCGAGGCACTGCAAAGTTATATATTCGTGTATCTGTTCTCTTGCTTCTCCTTTCGGGCAACTCGCTTTTTGGGCAATTCATTCCTATACACCCCCAAAACCAGGCTGTCTATTCATTCCTTTCGGAGTTCCCCCTCGACTACAACCCGGCCATCAAACCTCTGGGCCGGCTGAAGACCTCCGAGCTTCTAAACGGCATCGACAAAACAAACCTCAACAGTCGCCAGCAAAAAGAGCTGGACTTCTACCTCAAAGACTATAACAAGGAACTCTATCCCCATAAAAACTTCTCCCGTCGCCTTGATCTTTTCTACTACCGCGATTCGTCCTTCTCCCTTACTGTCAACCCAATCGGCGGAGGAAACGCATGGATAAACAAAAACGGCTACGAATATCACTGGTGGAACGGAGCTGAGGCTTCTGCTACAATCGGAAACTGGGGTTTCTACGCCAGCCTCCGCGACAACCACCTGAGCTCGCAGATTTTCTCTCCCACCTTCCTCGATCAGCAACCGGCGGGTTCCAACTTCAAAGTCCTGGACGAGGGGAAAACCGATTTCGAGGAAATTCGAGGCGGGGTCACCTACGCCTGGAAAACAGGACACGTGGGGCTTGTCAAGGACAATTTCGAATGGGGAACGAATTATCAGGGAGCAAATATCTTCTCCGGCCACAATCCGGCTTTTGTTTACATCGATTTGCAAATGAAGCCGACAAAATGGTTCGAGTTCAATTACATCCATGGCTGGCTCAACTCGGAGCTTGTAGACAGCAGCCGCAGCTTTAACACCTTCAACGGTTACGGGGCCTCAACGCGCCTGGTCTATCACAGCCGGTTTATTGCCGCCAACATGTTCAGTTTCTATCCGGTTAAAAAACTCAGCCTCTCCCTCGGGAACAGCGTCATTTACGACAACGACCAGTTGCACCCCGCATATCTTATACCGGTGATGTTCTTCAAGGCTGTCGACCACAGCCTCAACTCCAACATCGACAACATGAATTCCCAGATGTTCATCGACATATCCTCAAAAAACATCAAGTACCTTCACCTCTACGCAACACTTTTTATCGATGAGCTGGCCATGGACAGAATAAAGATCAAGGACGAGCATAACTTTGCCAGCCTGAAAGCCGGTTTCAGAGTCTCGAATCTTATTCCCAATGTTTTCGGGGGATTGGAATATACCACCACAAACGTTCTTACCTACAAACATTTTGTGCCCACAACCACCTTCGAATCCAACCGCTATAACCTGGGCCACTATCTCACCGATAATGCAATCGAACTCTGTCTTAACCTCGGTTGGAAACCCCTCCGAACCCTGATGCTGGAGCTGAGCTATACCGATATTCAAAAAGGCCCCGACCACACAGCTTTGGGCACCATGACCCGGGAAAAGATCGCCCCCTTCGTGCCAATCGTTTATGAAAGCAGTACCCTCGAATTGACTGCTTCCTGGCAAATCATGAACGATCTGGGCATGAAACTCGGGTTCATTCACAGAAATGTCTCGGGCGAACCCGCTTATATGGCAGAATATAGTCCGGAATTTTGGTGGGGAGAAACCAATTCTTTAAACATTTCCATTAACTTTGGGTTTTAAGACTAAAACATAAAAACAACTATATTTCACATTATGACAAAAATAGCTTTAATCACCGGAATCACCGGACAAGATGGCGCCTACCTCGCAGAGCTTCTGTTAAAAAAGGGATACATTGTTCATGGTATCAAACGCCGCAGTTCCCTATTCAATACCGACCGTATCGACCATCTTTACCAGGATCCGCATGTGGAGAATAAAAACTTTATGCTTCATTACGGTGATCTCACCGACTCTACCAACCTGATCCGTATCATACAGGAAGTGCAGCCCGATGAGATCTACAACCTGGGCGCACAGAGCCACGTTCAGGTATCGTTCGAAACCCCTGAATACACTGCCAATTCGGATGCAATCGGTACCCTCAGAATTCTTGAAGCTATTCGTCTCTTGGGCCTCACCAAAAAAACAAGGTTCTATCAGGCTTCCACTTCCGAGCTGTACGGACTTGTTCAGGAGGTTCCCCAAACCGAGAAGACTCCCTTTTACCCCCGCAGTCCTTATGCAGCAGCCAAACTCTACGGTTACTGGATTACCATTAACTACCGTGAAGCTTATGGAATGTATGCCTGCAACGGTATTCTCTTTAATCACGAATCACCGATCCGTGGCGAAACTTTTGTTACCCGCAAAATTACCCGGGGTGTGGCTCAGATCCTTTACGGCCTGCGCGACAAACTCTTTGTGGGAAACATGAATGCCCGCAGGGATTGGGGCCATGCCAAGGATTATGTTGAAGCCATGTATCTGATGCTTCAGCAGGAAACCCCCCAGGATTTTGTAATCTCAACCGGGATTACAACCTCTGTAAGGGACTTTATTACCATGGCCTTTGCAAAAGCAGGTATTGAGCTTGCATTCCAAGGGAGCGGAGTAGACGAGAAAGGCTATATCACCGCTATTCACAATATCCCCGGAAATTCGGTTCTCTCGAAAGACTCTGTTGGAAAATGCGTTGTGGAGATTGATCCACGCTATTTCAGGCCTACCGAGGTTGAGCTGCTCATCGGCGACTCTACCAAAGCCCGTCAGGCAATGGGATGGAAACCCGTATATAACCTGGAGATGCTTGTCGAGGAAATGATCGCCAGCGACATGAAACATATGGAACGGGAGAAGGCTCTTCGCGACATGGGTCATGAGTCGAAGAGGTATTATGAATAAAAGCGCAAAAAGACAAATGATGAATAAGTCCTCCAAAATCTATCTTGCCGGGCATCTCGGTCTCGTCGGATCTGCCATACATCGTAAGCTCGTTGGAAGCGGGTATACGAATATCGTCTTCCGAAGCTTCGCCGAACTCGATCTGAAAGATTCTCTTGCCACGGAAAAGTTCTTTGAACAGGAAAAGCCCGATTATGTTATCCTGGCGGCTGCCAAAGTTGGCGGCATCATGGCAAACAATGATTACCGTGCCGATTTCTTGTATGAGAACCTGCTCATACAGAACAATATTATTTATCAGTCATACAAGCACAAGGTTAAAAAGCTTATTTTCCTGGGGAGTTCATGCATCTACCCAAAAAACGCTCCCCAGCCCCTGAAAGAGGATTCGCTCCTCACTTCCGAGCTGGAATACACCAACGAGCCCTATGCAATTGCAAAAATCACGGGGATAAAACTTTGCGAGTCCTTCAACCTGCAATACGGCACCAATTTTATCTCCCTTATGCCCACAAATCTCTATGGGCCCGGCGACAATTTCGACCTCGAGAAATCCCATGTTCTGCCTGCTATTATCCGCAAACTCCACCTCGGCAAATCTCTGATGAATAACGATATGGAAGCCATACGGAAAGACATGGATAAATATCCTGTTTTGGGCAACACGGGGAAATCCCCCGAGAAAGAAATCCTGGCTGTACTTGAAAAGTTTGGGGTCAAGCGCAAAGGGCAAGAGGTTAGTGTTGGCTTTTGGGGAACCGGCTCGCCCCGTCGCGAATTTCTGCATTCCGACGACCTCGCGGGGGCCTGCGTCTTTGTTTTTGAAAACCTTGATTTCAAAGACCTTGTTGACGACAAGACCAAATTTGACCGGGTAGTGAAAGATATTCGAAACACTCACATCAACATCGGCTCAGGAACGGATATCACCATTCGTGAGCTTGTTGGGATGGCGAAAAAAATAATTGGATATCAGGGGAGTGTTGAATGGGATACGAGCCTGCCCGACGGTACCGGGCAAAAACTCATGGATGTCTCCAAAATCCGCGCTCTGGGATGGAAAGATACAATTAGTCTTGAAAGCGGGATTACATCGGTTTATCAAAACTATTGCAGCTAGCATATACAATCCCGGAACACAGCAATGGACCGGGGTCTTTTTATTTCAAGCTTTTTCCCATATAAGTTTTTTCCCAAATCCCAGGCGGTTATCCGTCATCTTCACATATTCAGGTTCCAGAACCCAAAGGGTGGTCTCCATTAACGCGGCAAAGGGGAATCTTTTAAGATAGGCCAGCCGGGCCGATTTTTGCATCTCAGGGGAGGGCTCGGTGAGCTTTCCCCGAAGCTGAATCCCCTGTATCTTCCCCACCACACTCGTCTCCAGCACAATGGAAGCCGCAACCGTATTCCCCTGCTCAAGATCCTTGATGTGCTTTGTTGTTCGGTCGGAGGTAAATACAAGCAAGTTTGATTCCTCCATGTAAGCATAAAAACAATTCGCAACCCAGGGCGATCCCTCGCAGGTGGTGGCCAGCGTGAGGACGTGGTGCTTCTTTATAAAATCTGTAATCCTTTTTTCCATCTATAAATATTATAACTATTTACCATAAATCAAAACTAATCTTTTATCTTTAAGTATAAACCGATATGTTTATGCAGCGCTAACTTCTAAATTAAATCAAATGATCCTTGTAACCGGTGGAACGGGACTTGTTGGCTCCCGCTTATTGTTCGACCTCACTTCCCGCGGGGAAAATGTAAGGGCGGTAAAAAGAATTAATAGCGATCTCGATGCGGTTCGCAGGGTTTTCTCCTATTACTCGGATAATCCCGCAAGCCTCCTGTATAATATCGAATGGGTAGATGCAGATATTCAAAACATCGACTCCCTGCTTGATGCCATGCACAACGTAAGCTATGTTTACCATGCGGCGGCTACCGTTTCGTTCAACCCTGCAGACCGAGAGGCTATGATCCTGAACAATGTCAACGGCACCCGAAACATCGTGAATGCATGCCTTGCCCGATCGGTGAAAAAGCTCTGTTTTGTGAGTTCCACCTCAGCTCTCGGACCTGCCGCTGCAAACGGCCTTGTGGACGAGAACTGCATGTGGGTCGACAACCCCCTTAATTCAGGCTATTCCCACTCAAAATTTTACTCCGAGATGGAGGTTTGGAAGGGTATCGACGAAGGTCTCAACGCGGTAATCGTTAATCCCTCCATTATTTTCGGTCCCGGATTTTGGGACAAGGGCTCATCGAGTATGTTTTCCAATATTTTCAGGGGATTGAAATTTTATACCCGCGGCGTTACCGGTTATGTATCGGTAGAAGATGTGAGCGCAGCCATGATAGCGCTGATGCAGAGCAAAAGATCCGGTGAGCGGTATATCCTGTCATCGGAAAACCTGAGCTATAAGGATGTTTTTGAAGCAATTGCCTTTTCTCTGGGGGTAAAGTCTCCTACAATTGAAGCCACACCCTTGCTGGCTAACATTGCTTTGCATCTCGAGGACCTGCGATGCATGTTCGGGGCAAAACGGGTGCTGTCAAAAGAAACTCTCAATGCGAGCCGAAACCAAACCTATTTCAGCAATTCCAAATTCTCGGACGAATTCAAGGTTAGCTTCCAACCCATGAAATCGGTTATCAGCAAAATGGCAGGGTACTTTATCAAAGATGTTCGCGAAGGCTGGTTTGACAAGAGCTACAAGCGCTGGAGACAACCTGGTTGATAAGTCACACCCGGCATATTCCCTGAGGGTTGTGCAAAACCCCCATTCCAAGCTTTGTTAATGATTCGTTTTAAAACGACTGTCGTGGTTGTTGGTCGAAAGAAGGGGTCAGCTTTTAAACCGTTCCATATACCTGGCGATATACTTGCCGATGATGTCGAACTCCAGATTCACAACCGTACCGGCCTGTATCTGGTTGAAATTCGTCATCTCATAGGTAAATGGGATTATTGCCACCTCAAAAGAGTTGTCTTTTGAGTTCACAACCGTCAGGCTTACACCGTTCACACATACCGAACCTTTTTCAACGGTAATATAGTCTGACTGTGCTGGCACATATTCAAAGCGGTAGTACCAGCTCCCGTCGGCTTCCCTAACTTCCGTGCAGCTGGCGGTTTGGTCAACGTGACCCTGCACGATATGCCCGTCGAGTCTCCCGCTCAGCACCGCGCTCCGCTCCAGATTAACCTTGTCACCCTCTTTCAGCAGGCCCAGATTCGACTTGTCGAGGGTTTCCCTGATGGCGGTTACAGTATAGCTCTTGCTGGTTTTTTTCACAACCGTGAGGCAAACCCCATTGTGAGAGATACTCTGGTCTATCTTAAGTTCTCCCACAAAGGAGCATTCCATGGTTATGTGTAGGTTTTCTCTTTCCTTCTCCAACTTGATAACTTTGGCGGCTTCCTCAACGATTCCTGTGAACATGACCTGTAGGGGTTTTTAGTTTCACAAAAATAGCAAAAACTGTTGCTTTTCGGTTTCTTTTACTGTTCAATTTGTATTTATCTTATCTTAGTCCTCAATATTTTTTAGTAATCATCCCATGAAAACATTTACCCCCCGGGAACTGTCAATCCTTATCGCAAGTTTTTTCGCCATACTATTTGGCGGGAGCATTTATTTGTTTTACCTCTACGACCCCAAGCTTACCTGGCTTTTTGCCTTGCTGGCCAGCCTGGTCTTTTTTGTGCTTGCATATTTTATCCTTCAGCAGACCCTCAACAACTTTATCTTCGATAAAATACAACCCATTTACAAAACCATTCACGATTTCGCCATTTCCCAGAAAGAGCTTAAACGGCAACTGGCAGAGAAGGACGTGATCAAACAGATGAACAGGGAGGTTGAAGACTGGGCTGAAAAGAAAGCCAAGGAAATCAAAAAACTCAAACAGCTGGAAAAATACCGCAAAGACTTTTTGGGCAATGTGATGCATGAGCTCAAAACCCCGATTTTCAATATTCAGGGATACGTGTTAACGCTCCTGGACGGTGGCATTGACGACACCGCCATTAACAAGTTGTATCTGGAGCGGACGGAAAAAAGCATTAACCGGATGATCTCCATTGTTGAAGACCTTGAGGCCATTTCCCGACTTGAGTCGGGCGAGCTTAAGCTCAACATCGAGGAGTTCGATATTGTAAAGCTGGTGGATGAGGTTTTCGAAATCATGGAGATGAAAGCCAAGCACAAGGGCATTAAGCTGGGCTTTGCCTCGGCTTACAACAAGCCGATAAGGGTAATGGCCGATCGGAAGCGGATTCAGGATGTGATGAACAACCTGGTTATCAACTCGATAAATTACGGTATTAGAGGCGGGAAAACCGTGGTTTCGTTTATGGATATGGGCCAAAACCTGCTAATTGACGTTACCGATAACGGTATTGGAATAAGCGAGAAAGATCTCTCGCGGATTTTCGAGAGGTTTTACCGCACCGACAAATCCCGCTCGCGCGACCAGGGAGGCACTGGACTCGGGCTGGCCATTGTTAAGCATATCATTGAAGCCCACAACCAGACCATCAACGTGAGAAGCCGGTCGGAAAAGGGAAGCTCCTTCGTCTTCACCCTGAAAAAAGCCTGAAACCCCAAAAGCAGCAGAAGCAGATTTTTATACCAAAACTCAACACTTATAAATCATAAGAGCTAACTCTATTTCACGATTTTTATTAACTTTGTCAAATTTTCTAAATAGCATCCAATAAAGGAGTTAAGTAATGGGTAAATCGTTTTCTGAATATAAGAATTTCAACCTTTCCGATATAAACAAGGAAATACTGAAAAAGTGGAGGGATGAGCAGACCTTTCACCTCAGCATAAGTGGTCGCGATGCTGCTCCAAGTTTTGTTTTTTACGAGGGACCTCCTTCCGCAAACGGAAAGCCGGGGATTCACCATGTGATGGCCCGTACCATAAAAGATATTATCTGCCGCTACAAAACCCTCGATGGCTATCAGGTCGACCGCAAAGCCGGCTGGGATACCCACGGTCTGCCCGTTGAATTGGGCGTTGAGCAGAAGCTGGGCATCACAAAAGACGACATCGGCAAAAAAATCTCCATTGCCGAATACAACGAGCAGTGCCGCAAGGAGGTTATGAAGTACACCACCGAGTGGGAAGAACTCACCGATCTCATGGGGTACTGGGTGGACATGGATCACCCGTACATCACCTATGACAACCGATACATTGAAACCCTCTGGTGGCTCCTCAAGCAGTTTTTCGAAAAAAACCTCCTTTACAAAGGTTATACCATTCAACCCTATTCGCCTGCGGCGGGGACCGGTCTGAGCACGCACGAACTCAACCAGCCCGGTTGTTACCGCGATGTGAAAGACACCACTGCCGTTGCGATGTTCAAGGTGCTTCAGGACTCGAAGTCGGAATTTCTTTATGCCGGAACCGAGACTCCCCTCTTTATTATGGCATGGACCACCACGCCATGGACTCTCCCCTCAAACACCGCCTTGGCTGTTGGCCCGGAGATCCATTACCTGAAAGTACAGAGCTTCAACCCCTACAGCGGCTCCCCCATTACCGTAGTGTTGGCTAAATCGCTTCTGCATTCCTTCTTCCCGGAGAAAAACATTGACCTTCCCTTCGGCGAATATAAGGCGGGAGATAAAAACATTCCCTACAAAATCCTGGATGAGTTCAAGGGCTCGGACATCGTCGGTGTTCGCTACGAGCAGCTTCTCGATTGGGTGAATCCGGGCGAAAAAGCCTTCCAACTGATCCCCGGAGCCTTTGTGACCACCGAGGATGGCACCGGGATTGTTCACATTGCCCCAACCTTTGGTGCCGATGACTACCGCGTGGCAAAAGAAAACGACATCCCCGCCCTGTTGGTCGAGGATCTTGACGGCAAACAGGGTCCCCTGGTCGACAAGAAAGGCCGCTTCATCCCGCTGGAGGACATGCACCCCGACTTTGTAAAAAAACACGTTAACCTTGACTCATACAAGGAATTCGCCGGGCGCTACGTAAAAAACGATTACGACGACAGTCTGCCTGCTGATGCTACCAGCGTGGATATCGATATTTCCGTCCATCTGAAGCACAGGGACCAGGCATTCCGCGTGGAGAAACACCTTCACAACTATCCCCACTGCTGGAGAACCGACAAACCGGTACTTTATTATCCGCTCGACTCCTGGTTCATCCGCACCACCGCCATGAAAGACCGGATGATCGCCCTGAACAACACAATCAACTGGAAACCCGAGTCCACCGGTACCGGACGATTTGGCAAATGGCTTGAGAACCTGGTCGACTGGAACCTCTCCCGCTCCAGATTCTGGGGAACACCGCTGCCTATTTGGGTATCCGAAGACAAGCAAGAGATTATGTGCATCGGATCTGTGGAGGAGCTCAAAAACGAGATAGAAAAATCGGTTGCCGCCGGGTATATGGAGTCGAATCCCCTGAACACATTCGTTCCGGGAGACAACTCCCCCGAGAACTACTCCCTGCTCGACCTGCACAGGCCCTTTGTTGACGGGATCGTGCTGGCCTCGGCAAGCGGAAAGAAAATGATACGGGAAACCGACCTGATCGACGTTTGGTTCGACTCGGGAGCTATGCCTTATGCACAGCTGCATTATCCCTTTGAGCACAAAGATGACTTCTCCAAATTTTTCCCGGCCGCTTTTATTGCCGAGGGAGTGGATCAGACCCGCGGCTGGTTTTTTACCCTTCACGCCATCGGGACCATGCTGTTTGATTCGGTAGCCTTCAAAAACATCATCTCCAACGGGCTTGTGCTCGACAAGAACGGCAACAAAATGTCGAAGCGTCTCGGAAACGCCGTGGATCCTTTCGAAACCATCGAGGAATACGGAAGCGATCCCCTGCGCTGGTACATGATTACCAATGCGCAGCCCTGGGATAACCTGAAATTCGATCTTGGGGGCATCGACGAGGTGAAGCGCAAGTTCTTCGGAACGCTTTACAACACCTACTCCTTCTTCTCGCTCTATGCCAATGTCGATAAATTCACCTACGCGGAAGATGAGATTCCTGTTAGCCAGAGACCGGAAATCGATCGCTGGATTATCTCTCTTCTCAACTCCCTCGTGAAAGAAGTAAAGGAAAATTACGACAATTACGAGCTGACACGCGCCGGCCGTCTAATCCAGGATTTCGTGAGCGAAAACCTCAGCAACTGGTATGTGCGACTCAACCGCAAGCGTTACTGGGGCGGGGAATACGATACCGACAAAATCTCTGCCTACCAAACCCTTTACACCTGTCTTGAAACAGTGGCAATTCTTGCCTCACCCATCGCTCCCTTCTATATGGATAAACTCTTCGGTGACCTGAACGCCGTTGCAGGAAAACACAAAGAAAGCTCGGTTCACCTGATCCGATTCCCCGAATATGACCTGAGGCTTATTGACCCGGCTCTGGAAGAACGGATGAACATAGCACAAACAGTTTCATCGATGGTGCTGGGACTCCGCAGGAAAGTAAGCATCAGGGTGCGGCAGCCCCTGAACAAATTAATGATCCCTTTGTTAGAGAAGGGCTTTCAAGAGAAGTTTGAAGCGGTTAAGACGCTTATACTCTCCGAGGTAAACGTCAAGGAGGTGGAATACATCAACGATACTGCCGGTATCTTGGTCAAAAGGATCAAACCGAACTTTAAAACCCTGGGACCCAAGTACAGCAAACTGATGAAGGAGATAGCTGCTGTGGTAAACACAATGAAACAGGAAGATATTCTGAAGTTCGAGAAGGAAGGCGTCTTTTCAATCGCACTGCCTTCACAAAACCTGATACTGGTTCCTGAAGATGTGGAAATAATCTCCGAGGATATTCCCGGTTGGCTCGTAGCGAACGAAGGCAAAATAACCGTCGCGCTTGACATTAACCTGAACGAGGATTTACGACAGGAAGGTATTGCCCGGGAATTTGTAAACCGTATACAGAACTTCCGGAAAGACAGCGGATTTGAGGTCACGGACAAAATAACAATTGAAATTCAGAAGCACGAACGGATAAATGATGCAATTGCGAATTTTAAGGACTATATTGCTTCACAAACTCTTGCAAACTCTGTTCAGCTGGTTGAACATCTCAACAGCGATGCAAAAGAGGTTGAAATTGACGAGGAGATCAAGACGCGCTTAAAAATCGAAAAACAAAGGTTACAATAGCCTTTTTTAAAGGCCCATGAATTTATATCGAGAATTATTAAGTCGTTTTTTATTGTATAAAGACGAAACAACAGAGAATATTAGTTTATTTTATTATTTTTAAGAAACTTTTAATACGAAAGCCATGGCTGAAAAGACAAGATATTCAGATGAAGAGCTTGATGAATTCCGACAGATCATTCTACAGAAGCTCGAAAAGGCCAAGGAAGATTATGAACTGCTGAAAAGTGCCATCACTCAGAGTGAGAGTAACGACACGCAGGACACTTCTCCAACCTTCAAGGTTTTGGAAGAAGGTGCCGCTACCCTTTCCAAGGAAGAGGCGGGCAAACTTGCTCAACGGCAGCAGAAGTTTATCCAGCATTTACAGGCTGCCCTTGTAAGGGTTGAGAACAAAACCTATGGTATTTGTCGCGAGACAGGTATACTGATCCCGAAAGAGAGACTTCGTGCCGTTCCCCATGCTACCCTGAGTATGGAAGCCAAAGAGAAATCAAACAGGTAAGTTTTGTGTTTCTTTCTGCTGCATTGGAGTTCAATACCCTGTGTTGTGAGTTTGACTTCAGATGTGATGCGGGATCAGGCTTTTTTTGCATCTTTGTCTTCTGAATTTTAGATCCATACTTAATGTCAATAGTCCGCAAATCGTTACTTACTGTATTTCTGATACTCCTGGCCGATCAGGTTCTGAAAATCTGGATAAAAACCGGAATGTTTCTGTATGAGGATATTCCCGTGTTTGGAAACTGGTTCATAATCAAGTTTATCGAGAACAACGGCATGGCTTTTGGCGTTGATCTTCCGGGAGATTACGGGAAAGTTATCCTCAGCATCTTCCGCATCATTGCTGTGATTGCGATAGTTTTCTATATGCGCCATCTCATTCGTGAAAAAGCGCCCAACGGCCTCCTTGTTTCCATGTCGTTTATTCTGGCCGGTGCCATAGGCAACATTCTGGATAGCGCGTTTTACGGCATTATCTTCAATGAGAGCACACCCTTTTCCAAAGCGGTTCTTTTTCCCGAGGGAGGTGGGTATTCATCGTTCCTTCACGGTAAAGTGGTCGACATGTTCTATTTCCCGGTGATTCAGGGAGCATGGCCCCAATGGGTTCCCTTCAAGGGAGGCGACTATTTCGAATTCTTCAGGCCGGTCTTCAACATTGCAGACACGTCAATTTCCATCGGGGTGTTTTCCATCCTTATTTTCCAAAGAAGGTTTTTTGTTAGTGAGCAGCCGGTTGCCGAGGCTGAAGCTCCTGCAGAAACGAAGCAGGACTAAATATTTCCTACCTCTTCACCAGCCCGTAGAACAAAAACTTTATCAGGTTGTCGAGCCGGTCTTCAATGTTGCCATGGGATTTGTTGATGAAAAGAGGGATCTCAAGACCTTTCATGGCAGTGACAATGGCCACCGCGCTTAACTCCGGATCCTCAATGTCGAACTTGTTGTGTTTGATCCCACGCTTCAGGATTTCAGTAACTATCTTCACCTCGTTACGGTCGTAGTTCTTGCGGATTTTCTCAATGAATTCGAGATGGTTCAGGTAATCGCTCTTCAGAGCGGCATAAAAATTACTGAGGGTTTTCAGCTTGTGCATCCTGAAAAGAATATAGGTCCTCAATTGTTCAATGGGATCTTCAATCTGCGACACCTCCTTGAGAAGGTCCTGCTTCAACTCCTCCGCCTCCTGCTCAACCACGGCTTTGAAAATATCCTCCTTACTGCTGAAATAATAGTAAATGGACGATTTCCCTTTGCGCGTGGCAATGGCTATCTCATCCATGGTGGTCTTCTTAAAGCCATAACGTGTGAAAATCTTGGCTGCCACACTGATGATTTTTGTCCTAACCTCGTCTTTCTTTACAACCATTCTGTTTTTGTAAGAATATTTCTATTACCCTTTCCCCGAGCTTTTTCTAAAGCTCACCTCGATCACAGGATGTTGTCAATAACATTCAAAACCCGGAAATCCCATGTCCCGAACATTCAAACCCATGTCTTTGAGAAAAATCAAAAATAGCAGTCATTCCAATGCTTTGCAAATTATTCTTCGCTCAATTGCCTGAATTGCCAAAAACAAAAATATGTTTTTTTATTATTGGATGAAATACCTAACTTCGTAAACCGAGGTAAAACATTCTATTTATCACAATATCAAATAATTAATTCGCTCACATGATTGATCAACCCACCATAGAGAAGATTTTTGAGACGGCCGATATTGTGGAAGTTATTTCCGAGTTTGTGCAACTTAAAAAGTCCGGATCGAATTACAAGGGGTTGAGCCCGTTCAGCAATGAGAAGACCCCCTCGTTTATGGTGTCGCCCTCGAAGGGCATTTATAAGGACTTCAGTTCCGGCAAGGGTGGCAATGTTGTGGGTTTCCTCATGGAGGTTGAGAAACTCTCGTACCCGGATGCCCTGCGTTACCTGGCCAGAAAATATAACATCCAGCTTATAGAGAAGGAGCGAACCGAGGAAGAGGTGCAGCAGGAAAACGAAAGGGAGAGTCTGCTTGTTGTGACTTCCTATGCGCAGAAGTACTTCAGCCATAACCTGCTTTCCTCGGCCGAGGGAAAGGCAATTGGTCTGAAATACCTTATGGAAAGAGGGGTTAGGGAAGACACCATCGACAAGTTCCAGCTGGGATACAGTTTTACCGAGAGGGATGCCTTCACCCGCGAGGCAAAGAAAAAAGGCTATAAGATCGATTACATGCTTAAGGCAGGATTAAGCATCGAGAAGAACGACTCTCAGTTCGACCGCTTTGCAGGCAGGGTGATGTTTCCTATCCATGGCATTTCGGGCAATGTAATCGGCTTTGGGGGAAGGACGCTGAGAACCGACAAGGATACCGCCAAATACCTGAACAGTCCCGAATCGGAGATTTATTATAAGAGCAAAGTACTATATGGTTTGTACTTCGCCAAAAAAGCCATTGTAAACACCGAGAAATGCTACTTGGTAGAAGGCTATACCGATGTGATTTCGATGCATCAGGCCGGAATAGAAAATGTGGTTGCATCCTCCGGCACCGCGCTTACCGTTGAGCAGATACGGCTCATCAAACGCTTCACCCAGAACATTACAATAATATACGACGGGGACGCCGCGGGCATCAAAGCTTCCTTCCGGGGAATTGACCTGGTGCTTGAGGAGGGCCTGAATGTCAGGGTTCTGCTCCTCCCCGACGGGGAAGACCCGGATTCCTTTTCCAAAAAGCACAGCGCAACCGAACTCAAGGAATTTATAAAGGAAAACGAGAAGGATTTCATTTCTTTCAAGTCCCAGATTCTCCTGAAAGATACGGTAAACGACCCGGTAAAAAGATCGGGATTGATAAGCGATATCGTGCGCTCCATCTCTGTTATCCCCCAGGCCATCACCCGTGCGGTATACATTCGCGAATGCAGCACCCTACTGGAGGTCGACGAGAACATCCTGCTGTCGGAAGTCCACAAAATACGGCAGCGCTCCGAAGAGTCGAAATGGACTTCACGTACCCCCGAACGCGCTGCCCTGGATGCCCCGGCTCAGCCTCTCGTCCCCTCGTTTGTGGATGAGATTTACTCCGAGCATGAGGAGAGGGACATCATTTACTTCCTGCTGAAGTTCGCCAATGAGAAATTGCGACTCCCTGCCGAAGACAATGCGGAAATTAGCGTTGCGGAATACATCATCCGCGAAATCCAAAACGATAACCTCGAATTTAAAAACCTCATCTATAAAAAAGTCTTTGAGGAGATTAGTCTTAAAATAGAGAAAGGGGAGAAAGTGGAGGAGAAAACCTTCACTTACAGCGAAGAGAAAATGATCTCCGAGCTGGCCGTGGAAATATTCACCTCCCGCTATGAGATAAGCAAAGTCTGGAAACGAAAAGACACCTATATCGAGCTCCCCGGTGAAAACCTCGGCACCGAAGTCCCAAAAACCGTTCTTGCCTATAAAAACAAGATTATCATGATTGCCCTGAGCGAGCTGTATACCAAAATGAAAAACATAAACCCCGAGACCGAACCGGAAAAAATCACCGATATCCAAAAGCAGGTAATGAACCTGAACGAAATAAAAAGGATAATCTCAAAAGACCTGGGAGCCAGAACGATAATCTCCTTTATGGCCGGAGTCTCCCACCAAAAATAATTATTTGCGGGAGTTCACAGGTTAAACAACATAGCTTCCTTGACTCGGTTTGTTAAAAGACTTAAATTTATTGCAAATCCATAAAGCCATGAAGATCGATCTTTCGAATTATCTCAAAGACAGATACCAGGAAACGCAATCGCGCCAAGCTTTTCCCGGTCCTGTGGTTACAATAGCCAGGGAACTGGGATGTCCTTCCAAGGTATTGGCCAGCAAGTTGATTGAACAGTTAAACACTCTGGATTACAGGTTTTCAAAGAAAATCCCCTGGAAGTGGATCAGTAAGGAAATCATGGAGGAGTCGGCAAAAGACCTGGGAGTCGATCTTGCCGAAATCCAATATGTCTTCGACTATAAAACCCATGGGGTACTCGAGGACCTGTTGCTTTCGCACTCCAAAAAATTCTATAAGTCCGACAGGAAAATCCGTGACACCATTGCCAAGGTTATCCGGAACTTTGCCGACGAGGGGAATGCTGTTATTGTGGGTCGCGGGGGAATTGCAATTACCCGTGATATTCCCAAATCCCTGCATATCAAACTAGAGGCCCCTCTGGAATGGCGGGCACTTCGAACCAGCGAAAAACACAACATAACCATTGAGCAGGCAAAGAAGTATTGCCTCGAGATCGATAAAAAGCGCGAGGAATTCAGAAATTATTTTCAGGGGAAAGGTAATGACTACACCCGGTTCGACTTGTGTTTCAACTGCATGACCATTGATTCTGAAGAGATTGCTTCCATAATTGTTGAGACTCTAAAAATCAGGAAACTGCTGTAAACACAATATTAAAGACGCGAAACGCCTTTTTTGCACGCAAAGGGTTTTGGGGTTTTGAGGAAGGGTATGGACTTATATTTTGCTTTGCGTCCCGATGGTTTGCGGGATTGCGTGAAACTTTTTTTTGCACGCAAAGGGTTTTTGGATTACACAAGGCTGCAGAGTTCTCGGTAAGGTTTATCGAACTGCAGCGAAATTTACCGCAATGAATCATTTTTCCCGGAGAGGTCTTTTAAAATTTTTTTTGATTAGAAATTTTAAATCCATAGTTTAGAGCATAAATTAAAAAAATGAGGTTAACCATCCCCATCCTGCTGCTGTTTATGCTTGTTGTTTTCATTTTGCCTTCCTGCAAAGTGAAGGATAAGCCCGATATTGTTACAACCGAGGTTTTAGAGGAGGAACTGACAGCCAATGAAGGAAAAGTCAGGCTGATCTTCTATAACATGTATCTGCCTACAGAAATGTCGAGGATGTTTGAAAGAGTAGGTGCAAACTACACTCCCGGAATCCTGAATTCTGCCGACAACTTCTCCCGCTACGACACCCGAGAGAACATTTCGCTGAACATAGGCGTTTACGGGGTGGATTTAAGCTATTGCCTGATATTCGGCCAAACGGCAGCCACCGCAAAGTATTTCTCAACCATACAGTTGCTCTACGAGAAGCTTGGAATCCCTGACAACTCGTACCTTGAAATCATTAAGGGCCTTGAAAAAAGCTACAGCGACAAAGACTCCCTTGCCCGTTTTGCCACGGAATTGTTCGACTTTGCCGACAGGTACTTGCGGGAAAACGATAAAGATGTCAATGCGGCTTTGATTATTACCGGGGGATGGGTTGAAAGCCTGTACCTTGCCTGCAAAATTTCGGAGAAAAATCCCGAGAACGTCGAAATTACTGAACGCATCGCCGCCCAGAAATACTCGCTCAACAGCCTGCTGTCGCTGCTAAGCAATTTCCAGAGCAATATCGTTGTTGCCGAGAATTTACTGATGCTCAAGGGATTGAAAAAATCGTTCGATAAATTTGATATTTATTATAAGCAGGATGATTTCAAGCTCGATACCATTAACAAGCTCATCTATACTTCGGATTACGATATCAACATGTCACCTGAAGTTCTGAGCGAGATCAATGATGCCATTAGCGAAATTCGCGCTGAGTTTGTGAATTAGCCCTGACTGACAGCCTTGAAAACACAACTCCTGACGTGAGAATTAACCGAAAAATCCTCCTCGGCCTGCTTCCCGGGCTATTACCCTTATTTGTGTTTGTGGTTGCCGATGAACTTTGGGGTACCCTTATCGGATTGTATGTGGCCATTGGCTTTGGCTTCGCTGAACTCGCGTTCACCTACATTAAGGACAGGAAATTCGAAAAATTCATCCTGCTCGATCTCGGTCTGCTGATCCTGCTGGGTTCCGTTTCGGTTTTGTTGAAAGATGAGATCTTTTTTAAACTGAAACCCGCGCTTATCGAGTTGATTTTCGCCGCAATCCTTGGTCTTTCGCTTTACAGCCCCAGGAATATCATTCTTGAAATGTCGAAGCGCTTCCTCAAGGATATGCCCCTGAACCCCGAGGCAGAAAAGAAATTCAACAGGACTCTGAAAGGAATATTCTTTCTCACGATCCTTCACATTGGCCTGGTTGTGTATTCTTCCTATTACATGTCGAAAGAAGCCTGGGCTTTTATTTCCGGCATTCTTTTCTATCTTGTTATCGGGGGATATTTTGGAATAGACCTTATCCTTGCCCGCCTGAAAAAACCATCTTTTGAAAACGAGGAAATGCTACCTGTGGTCGATGAGCTTGGAAACGTTATCGGCAGGGCTAAACGTGGGGACTGCCATTTTAATCCCTCGGAAAAAATATTGCATCCGGTTGTGCATATGCACGTTTTGAACCCCAGGGGCGACATTTACCTTCAGCATCGGGCACTTACAAAAAAGGTGCAGCCCGGCAAGTGGGACACCGCTGTGGGCGGGCATATTTCCTATGGGGAGGATCTTGAGCTTAGTCTGCGCAGAGAGGCGAGGGAGGAGATCGGAATCAGCGATTTTGTGCCCCGGCTGGTAACCAAGTACATCTGGGAAACCGATGTGGAAAAGGAACTTGTTTTTATGTTCGTTTGCCAGGCTAACGGGAACCTGAACGTCAACCCGGAGGAAATTTCGGAGGGAAGGTTTTGGACCCGAAAAGAGATCCGTCAAAACCTGGGCAAGGGTGTTTTCACCTCAAACTTCGAAAAGGAGTTCGAGATGTTGGGCAACCTGGTCTAATGAATATCGGTAAATCACATTCCGGGCTTTCAGCCCTTTTCCAAACTATTCGCGGTACTCAGGGCAAGCCCTGAGCTTTTACATTTCGTTCCGTTGGAACTTTTCATGTCCGGATACATATCCATCAGGTATTCTGCCCTGAGCTTTTACATTTCGTTCCGTTGGAACTCGTATTTGATATTGCCTGAAAAATATAAATTCCATAATATTCTGCAGCAATTCCAAAAATTACATAAGTCGTCTCCGACTTTTCTGCAAGGCCCGCTGCGTGGCTTTGTAACCGATTTCATAGATCTCCAAGGCCTTGTCGGGATTAAGAATATTGTATTTTTCCAATTCGGGGGGTTCAATAAACAGATCGAAACGTTTTGCCTTTGCCTTGATATCCTTTGCCACGCCCAGGCTGAAAGTGCGTTCCGCGATAACAAAGAGATTGGGAAAATGGTCCTGTTTCCCCACGGGATTCACATACGAACCGATGATCCGCTTGCATTTGTTTTCCAGAGGCGTAATGGGTAAATTGTCCATAACTCCCCCATCCACATAGTATATGTTGTTGATAATATGTGGCTTGAAAACGACCGGGATGCTCGATGAAGCGATAACCGCCTCAACAACGCTGCCATGGTGAAAATACTTGATCTTGCCATGGTTCAGGTCGGTGGCGGCCACATAAAGGGGGATTTTTAGATCCTTGAAGGTCTTGGCACGGAGATGCTTCTCGATGATTTTCACCATACCGTTCATTTCCAGGAGACCATCCTTGGGGATAGCAAAGCTTAGGTAATCGAGACGCTTGTTTTTGCTCAGGATCTCGAGGATTTCCATAGGCTTGTAACCGTCGGCGTAGAATGCCCCGGCAATAGACCCCGCACTGGTACCTGAAATGCAGTCGGGAAAGATACCCGCTTCGTTAAGTGCCTGTAAAACCCCCAGGTGACTGAAGCCACGTGCACCTCCGCCGCTGAGGACTATGCCTGTATTGTACATGGTTTAAAAATTGTATTAACAAAGCTAAGCAAAACCTTACAGATGCAATCCATCACCAGTACTTCACATCCTCAACCTTGTCCTCACCGATAATCTCGAGGCTCCCCAAGGGAATCTGAAGAAACAAGCTCTGCTGTATGCTTTCGATCTCAACTTTAACCCGCTGCTTTCCAAGGATTTCAGAGAGCCTGCCTTCCAATCCCTTCATCCCTCCCCTAATTACCCTTACGCGTTTGCCAATGGTGTAATCGCCCTCATTGGGTATAAGCTCCTCGCCGGTCTCCACATATCTCCGGATGGCTTCGATCTGGTAGTCGGGTATCGAAACCCGTTTCCTTTCGAAACTGACAAACTTAACAACGCCTTGGGTTTTGACACATTCAAAATATTCCTTTTCATCGATGTGCACAAAAATATATGAGGAGAACAAGGGCATCTCCACCGTTTTGCGGCGGTCGGACCAGATACGGACTTTCTTCATCAGCGGGAGGTAATTCTCAATCCCCTGTTGACCCAGCAACTCGGCCACGCGCTTTTCGTTGCGCGATTTGGTATATATGGCAAACCAGTGTTTTTGCATGCGGTAAAGGTATGGAAAAAGTGTGAATGGGTGAATGGCTTGTTTGTGAAAAAAAAACAGTCCGCCATCAGCCTGAAAATACCCCCGGCCCTTTGGCTGCATTGAAGCAGTGGACCGTTTCAGGATGAAAGCAAAAAATCAGACATCTGCAAACAGGTCGAGAATCGTCTCGGGCAACTTCAGGTGGTGTGCTCTCAGTCCCGCACTGCGGGCCCCCTCAACATGCTGAAGAGTATCGTCGATAAAGAGCGTTTCGGAGGCTTCCAAACCGTTTTCGCGCAACACATGTTTGAAGATCTCTGCGTCGGGCTTGCGCATACCAAGTCGGTGGGAGTAATAATCCTTCTCGAAGAACGACTTCATCTCATCATAACCGTATTGCTCCTTGATCTGCCGGAAGAAAAAGGAGATGTGCAGATCGTTGGTATTGCTTAGCAAAAAGGTTCTGTAACGGCCCTTGAGTTTCATCAGCAGTCTGGCTCTTTCCTGAGGAAAATCGAGCAACATGGCATTCCAGGCATCCGCAATCTGCTCGGGCGTCGTTCCCGGTTTCAGAAACCTGCTGAATTCCTCCACAAAGGTCTGGTTGCTGATCCCACCCTTGTCGTACTGGTCGAACCAGGGCAACTGACTCACCTGCGAGTAAACCCTATCCGGGTCTTTAAGCCCAAGCATACTAAACGCGTTTAGTGTAATTTTGTAGTCGATATTTATGATCACACCGCCCAGATCGAAGATGATATTCCTTATTCCGCTTAATAGTTCCATATGACGCCTTGCTGTTTTTTGCAAAGGTGGGAAATTTGTGCGGTTGAGCGAGGGCACAGTGGAGTTTTTTTCGAGATGGAGCCACACGGATACCTATTATTCCAATCAATTGTCTAATTTTACAACTCGAAAATTTTCCCATGAGAAAACTCGTTATCCACAACAGCCTGAGCCGAAGCCGGGAAGAGTTCGTCCCCCTCTCCCCACCTCACGTCGGGCTATACGTCTGCGGTCCCACCGTTTATGGCGACCCGCACCTGGGCCACGCCCGCCCGGCCATCACCTTCGATCTTCTTTTTCGGTATCTGAAACACCTCGGCTACAAGGTGCGTTACGTGAGGAACATCACCGACGTGGGACATCTGGAGAACGATGCCGACTCGGGAAACGACAAGATTGCCAAAAAAGCCCGATTGGAACAGCTCGAGCCCATGGAAGTGGTTCAGTACTACACCAACCGCTACCACGAAGCTATGGCAAGGCTAAACGTGCTGCCGCCCAGCATTGAGCCTCATGCCTCGGGACATATCATCGAGCAGATCAGCATGGTTGAGAAGATCATCGAAGCCGGATACGCCTACGAATCGAACGGCTCCGTATATTTCGACGTTGAGAAATACGACAAAAAACACAATTACGGCAAGCTCTCCGGACGCAAAACCGAAGACCTGCTCTCCAATACCCGCGAGCTCGAGGGGCAGCACGAGAAACGCAAGCCTTTCGACTTTGCCATCTGGAAAAAGGCCGACCCCTCCCACATCATGCACTGGCCCTCGCAATGGAGCGAAGGCTTTCCCGGCTGGCACCTCGAATGCTCTGCCATGAGCGCCAAATACCTGGGCGAACGTTTCGATATTCACGGGGGAGGTATGGATTTGCTGTTCCCTCACCATGAATGCGAGATTGCGCAGTCGGTTGCCGCTACCGGACACGAGACCGTGAAGTACTGGATGCACAACAACATGATTACCGTTAACGGCCAGAAAATGGGCAAGTCGCTCGGGAACTTCATCAACCTCGAAGACTTTTTCAGCGGGACTAACGAACTCCTTACATCGGCGTACAGCCCGATGACCGTGAGGTTCTTTATCCTTCAGGCCCATTACCGCAGCACCCTCGATTTCTCGAACGAGGCCCTGCAGGCTGCGGAGAAAGGACTTAAAAGACTTATGGCGGGCGTAAGGACCCTCGCGAAGATATCCCCCGGGAAAAAAACCAGTTTTGAGCTCGACAGGATCATCAACCCGGCTTTTGAGGCCATGGACGACGACCTGAACAGCCCCATTGCCATCGCCTGTCTGTTCGACGGGGTGAGGATCATCAACTCCCTCAGCGACAAAAAGGAAAGCATCGGCGAAGAGGACCTGCTTCGGTTCAGGAGCTTTTACCATACGCTGGTGTTCGACATCCTCGGGCTTATGGACGAAGATCTGCAAGAGAACACGCAAGCTGCCGGGAAACTCGTGGAGCTCGTTCTGTCGATCCGCAACGATGCCAAAAACAAAAAGGATTTTGCCACATCCGACAAAATCCGCGACGAGCTGAAAGCCATGGGTATCGTCATAAAGGACGGAAAAGAAGGGGTTGCCTGGGACTGGGAGTGAGAATGTTTCGGATGCGCGTGAAAACTTTAATTTTGTGTAACCATGGAAAACAGACCCCGGCCGGCTTTTTTGCCTGCTCTGATTTTTACCCTCTATAGTTTGTTGCTATGTTAAAATCCCTCGAAGTAAAAATAGGAAGCCTTGCCTTAGGAGATGACCATCCCGTGAGGGTTCAATCCATGACCAATGTTCCCACCAGCGAAATAGAGCTATCGGTTGAACAGTGCATCCGAATTGTTGATGCGGGAGGGGAGATCGTTCGGCTCACCACCCAGGGCACGAAGGAGGTGGAGAGTCTGGCACGGATCAGGGAAGAGTTGAGGCTTCGCGGCTATACCTTTCCCCTGGTAGCCGACGTGCATTTCAAACCCTCTGTTGCGGAAGAAGCAGCCAGAATTGTTGAAAAGGTAAGGATCAATCCCGGCAACTACGCTACCCGCAAAACCGGTCGTACCGAACCCTACACCGCCACCGAATATGCCAAGGAGCTTTCCTCGATACGGGAACAATTGCAGCCCCTTATCGATATCTGCAAGGCCAACCATACCGCTGTCCGCATCGGGGTCAACCACGGCTCGCTGTCGGAACGCATCATGAGCCGCTATGGCGACACCCCCGAGGGCATGGCCGAGTCGGCGATGGAGTTTATCCGTATCTTTGTCGCTGCCGGCTTCACAAATCTCGTAGTGTCGATGAAAGCCAGCAATCCCCGCGTAATGGTCTATGCCAACCGTTTTCTGATGAAGAAGATGCAGGCCGAAGAGAATGTTTTCCCCGTGCACCTCGGTGTAACGGAGGCGGGTGAGGGCGAGGACGGGCGCATCAAATCGACCATTGGCATCGCAAGCCTCTTGCAAGACGGCATCGGCGACACCATACGCGTGTCGCTCACCGAAGATCCCGAGAAAGAAATTCCAGTGGCCCAAAAGATCATCGGGTTTTTCTCCCCCGAGAAAAAAGACCTTCCCAATCCCAAACCAAGCTACTACGCCTGGAACCAGCTCTCCTATCAGAAACGAGTCACTCTGCCCTCTCAAAATATAGGGGGGAGAAATGTCCCCGTGGTGATAAGCCGTATCAGCGATCCCACGGGCAAGGAATTCCCGCTCACGGAGGCAGGGTACTCCTACGATGACGACGGTACCCTGAAAACCTCCCCGTCGGCTGCCGACTTTGTGTTCCTCGACGACGAAAACTGGTTCTCCGTTCCCGGCAGGTTTGTGCACGCCATTTGCAACTTCCCGGCCTGGAAAGCCCGCCACAAAAGCCTCGTACACCATTATCCCATGTTCGATTTGCAGGATTACAACACGGTAAAGAACGAGCTTCCCGGACTGCATTTTCTGAGAACGAAAATCCTCGACCCCGAATCCAAGCTCCTCGACATCCTGGATATCGACTTTTTGGGCTGTCTGATATTGGATCTCCCAGAGACGGACGTGCAGAGTAAAACCCGTCAGTTCTTCAACACCCTTTCCCGAAGAGGCTGCCGCATACCTGTCATACTGCACAAGATCTATCACAACACAAGTCTTGAGGATCTCACCATTCAGGCCGCCGGAGAGTTCGGCCCTATATTTCTCGACGGCATGGGCGACGGCATTTGGATCGAGGAAGACAGTCTTGGCCTGGAGCCCGGCGTGCTTCGCAATCTGTCGTTTGGGATATTGCAATCGTCGGGCATGCGCATCTCAAAAACCGAATTTATCTCCTGTCCGGGCTGTGGCAGGACCCTTTTCAACCTGCAGAGCATCTCGCAAAAGGTGAAGGAGGCGACGGGTCACCTTGCGGGACTGAAAATCGCCATTATGGGCTGCATTGTGAACGGTCCGGGTGAAATGGCCGATGCCGACTACGGTTATGTAGGGTCGGGTCCCGGGAAGGTTAGTCTTTACCGCGGCAAGGAAGTTGTGAAGCAGGCTATTCCCGAAGAAGAGGCGTTGGAAGAGATGATTGGGCTGATTCGGGGGGATGGACGGTGGGAGGAGAGGAAAGGAGCGGAGGGTTGAGGTTGAGTAAATCACTCACCATCACCCCCTTCGACAAGCTCAGGGCGGCGCTTCGGCAAGCTCAGGGCGGCGCCCATCACGCCGTCACCCCGTCACGCCATGAGAGAGAAGAAAAGTAAAAATGCAAAATGCAAATGTCAAATGTTAAATTTTGCAGAGGTTAAGGTTGATACCCGAGTTCGATCGGAACGAAATGGATCAGCGCAGGGCTCGCCCTGTGGCCCGGGGGGACGAAAGGAATGTCGAATGTCGAACGCTGAACGCTGAACGCCGAACGTCGAACGCCGAACGCCGAATGTCGAACGCCGAACGCCGAATGTCGAAAGCAGGTTGGAAAGGTGAAGGAAGGGGCAGAGAAGCCCTAGTTCCAACGGAACGAAATGGATCAGCGCAGGGCTTGCCCTGTGGCCCGGGGGGGACGAAAGGAATGTCGAATGTCGAACGCCGAATATCCAATGTCGAAGGGAGAAAGGGGGATGACTGCCGAACGTCGAACGCCGAATTTCCAATGTCGAAGGGGGGGAAGAGAAAGTTGGGAAGGTGAAGGAAGAAGTTTTGAATTCTGAGTTCCAACGGAACGAAATGTAAAAGCGCAGGGCTTGCCCTGTGAATAAAGTGAATGGTTGGTTAAAAGGGCTGA
>CAMAZH010000016.1 GCA_945863035.1 Chitinophaga pinensis
GAAATTAGAAATATATTTTTAAATATCAGTATTTTGTGAAATTCTTTTTGGAATTATAAACAAAAACTTTAATGCCATCATTTATAAGAGTCCAAGTGTACGCTTTTCACCGAGCGGCCTGAAGGGTCCGGGTTGTTTCTGAACGAAGCGTCCCAAGCCAGAGCCTCAGGAGTGCTGCATGCCACAGAAGGCACGGAAGGCACACATGAAGCTGCTGAATCGGAGGGGAAATGCTCGGCAAAGATGGTACGGTAATGGTACTCCTCTTTCGACATGGGAGGATTTATCGGAAAGCGGAACTTTGAATTTGCCAACTGTTCATCGCTTACTTTTTCGATTGCAACCTGCTTCAGGGTATCAATCCACGAATATCCCACCCCATCGGAGAATTGTTCCTTCTGGCGCCAGGCAACACTTGCCGGCAGGTAATCCTCAAATGCTTTTCTCAGCACCCATTTCTCCATTTTGCCATCGATAGCCATTTTATCCTTGGGGTTCAAGCGCATGGCAACATCCATAAATTCCTTGTCGAGGAATGGCACCCTTCCCTCCACTCCCCATGCAGCAAGCGATTTGTTGGCCCTGAGGCAGTCGTATAGGTGAAGCTTGCTGATTTTACGAACCGTTTCTTCATGAAACGCCTGAGCATTAGGAGCTTTGTGGAAATACAGGTATCCCCCGAAAATCTCGTCGGCACCCTCCCCCGAGAGGACCATTTTTACTCCCATCGACTTTATGACGCGAGCCATGAGGTACATCGGAGTGGATGCGCGGATGGTTGTGACGTCGTAGGTTTCGAGATGATAGATTACATCGCGTATTGCATCAAGTCCCTCCTGCACTGTGAAATTGATTTCATGGTGGATGGTACCGATATGATCGGCAACTTTTCGGGCAGCCGCAAGATCCGGTGATCCGGTAAGCCCAACGGCAAAGGAATGGAGCTGTGGCCACCATGCGTCTTTCTGATCCTGGGTTTCAATGCGCCGGGCTGCATATTTTTTGGCAATGGCAGAAATAACCGATGAATCGAGCCCGCCGGAAAGAAGCACCCCGTAAGGAACATCCGACATCAATTGACGGTGAACAGAGGCTTCCAGGGCAATTTTGAGATCGTTCAGATCGGTGGTGTTGTCCTTTACAGTATCATAGTCCATCCAATCGCGGGTGTACCAACGTTTCATAACCCCGTCCTTGCTCGAAAGTATGTGTCCCGGAAGGAACTCCTCGATTTTGTTGCAAACGCACTCGAGCGATTTGAGCTCCGATGCGACGTAGAAGTTGCCAAATTCGTCCCAACCCATATATAAAGGAATCACTCCAATGGAATCCCTCGCAATCAGGTACTGGTCTTTTTCGTTGTCGTACAAGGCAAATGCAAATATCCCATTGAGGTCTTCGATGAAGTCGTCGCCCTTCTGACTATAGAGCGCAAGAATTACCTCGCAATCCGATTGTGTGAGGAACTCGTACGAACCGTTAAGGTTCTGCCGGATTTCCTGATGATTGTATATTTCACCGTTTACCGAAAGAATAAGGTTTCCGTCCTTGCTCTTCAAGGGCTGTCCTCCCGACTGCGGGTCAACAATGGAAAGCCGCTCGTGGGCCAGAATCGCTTTCTCACCGCACCAGATTCCTGACCAGTCGGGCCCGCGGTGACGCACTTTTTTAGACATCTGAAGGACTTTGGGGCGCAAATCCGCCGATTTCTGCTTTAAATCAAATACTCCTACCACTCCGCACATAACAATAGCTTTAAATTAAATTTCTTTTAGCGGACTCGTTTTATGAATCCGCCACGAAAATAGGCATTATTTTTAAAATTGAAACATAAATCGAAAAATAAATTACGAAATGAAAGTAAATAATCGAAATTATTTACAAATATGCAATTTATAGCTTGGAATTGAACGGTATTGTCAAAACCGGATCGATTTTTCCGGGAGGGCAAAAAAGTCTTCGGGCAGCAAGGTTGATGAATCGGAAGTGGTCCGTGAATGGGGAATTTAACCGGAGATCTCGTCCAGTTCAATCCATCTGAGTTCCTTCTCGTCGAGAAGACTGATAATTTCCGCAATTCTTGTGGCCATTTCCTGTAGTTTCGAATAATCGTTCTCGCCGGAGTTCAGGATTTTTTCAAGATCCGATTTTTCTTTTTCGAGGGATTCGATTTCCTTTTCAAGCTTCTCATATTCCTGCTTCTCCTTGAAACTGTGTTTTTTCTTTTCCGGGGGATTTACCTTAACCACAGGGGTTTCCGATGTCTTTTGCGGCGCGGCAGCGGACTTCTCGACTTCGGCTGTTGTTTCCTTCGAGAGGCGGTATTCGGAGTATGAGCCGGTAAAATCGGATATTTTGCCATCCCCTTCAAAAACGAAAATATGATCGACCAGTTTGTCGAGGAAATAGCGATCGTGTGTGGCGAGTATCAGGCATCCACCGAATCCGGAAAGAAACTCTTCTATTTTATTTAGGGTAATTATATCCAGATCGTTGGTTGGCTCATCGAGAATCAGGAAATTGGGGTTTTTGATCAGCACGGTGAGCAGGTACAGTCTGCGGCGTTCTCCCCCACTCAGCTTCGAAACATACGAATACTGCATCTCGGGCGGAAACATAAAATGCTGCAGGAATTGCGAGGCAGTAAGGCTTTTGCCTTCGTTCAGCATAATAACCTCGGCGATATCTTTAACTACATCAATCACGCGCTTGTCATTGTCGAGAATTATCCCATCCTGCTTGTAGAAGCCGAAAACAATGGTCTCGCCACTGTCGATTGAGCCCGAATCGGGGTTGTCGTTTCCGGTTATAAGGTTCAGAAAGCTGGATTTGCCCACCCCATTTTGTCCTATGATTCCGATCCTTTCGCCCCGCAAGAAGGAATAGCTGAAATTCTCAAGTATTTTAATACCCGGGTAGGATTTTGATATCTTTTTAAGCTCCAGGATTTTCCCTCCCATCCGGTTCATCTTGATATCCAGCTTGAGCTCTGAGGTCTTCTTGCCACTGTTGGCTTTATCTTTCGTCTCGTAAAAGGCGTCGATTCTGGATTTCGACTTCGTAGTGCGGGCTTTGGGCATTCTTCGCATCCATTCGAGTTCAGACTTCATAAGTTTGCCGGCCTTCTCGATTTCAGTGTTTTCGGCGGCTTCGCGCTGTTCCTTTTTCTCGAGGAAATAACTGTAGTTCCCAAGATGGAGAAAAAGTTTCGCGTCGCTTATCTCAAGAATCCGGTTGCACACCCGATCGAGAAAGTACCTGTCGTGGGTAACCATCAGGAAGGTTATATTGGCTTGCTGCAGGTATTTTTCAAGCCATTCTATCATACTGATGTCCAAATGGTTTGTGGGCTCATCCAATAAGAGAAGATCGGGACTGTCGAGCAAGAGCAGCGACAGCGCAAGTCTTTTTTTCTGTCCCCCGGAGAGTGTATTGATTTTCTGTTCGAGGTTAGTGATATTGAAACGGTCGAGAATCTGAACCATCCGTCGCTCGTAATCCCAGGCGTGAAGGTGGTCCATTTTTGCACTTGCCAGCACAAGGGCTTTCTCTGTCTCAGGGGAATGATTGGACATTTGTCCCTCGAGAGCTTCCTTGTATTCCCGAATAACGCCCAAAACATCAGAACCGGCCGACTTCACATATTCCGAAACGCTAAGCTCAGTATCCATAACCGGATCCTGCTCAAGAAAACCCAGTCGAATGCCTTTCCTCAAGGCTACTTTCCCCTCGTCGGGCGAATCTTTGCCAGCCAGAATGCGAAGGATACTGGTTTTACCGGCTCCGTTTGCGGCAACCATAGCCATCTTGTCACCCCGGTTTAGCCCCAGGCTTATGCCATCAAAAAGTACTCGCTCCCCAAAAGATTTGGCCAGGTTCTCAGCCGAAAGAAAATTCATTTGCTTGTGGATTGTTATTTGAAAAAGAATCGCAAAGTTATTTTTTTTTGCTTAAAATCAGCGGTAAATCATTCTGATAGAAATACAGGGATATTTCACTGTATTTGTACCTTGGGGTATTGTTTTTCCCATTCATGGGAAAAAACGCTTTGTCCGAGTATTCAATTATTTCATCTTTACCCGAAAGAAACCCGTGGTTGAATGCGGTACTTGCAAATCGAATTTGAAACTCCTTACTTAACTTGAAAATAGAGGGATGGAGGATTTTCAGAATATCGTACATACAATTGACGTACGCTACCTGGTATTCGAGTTTCTTAAGGCGTTCAAGCCGTTCCTTTCGGATTTCGGTTGGAGGCCAGTCGTCTGGAATCAATAAACTGTCATACTTTGACAAGGCCTGCGGGTAACTGGAAATCGATTGCTCCAGATTTTCAGCAAAAGAAGGTTTCATCTGAAAATAGCCTATAGAGAAATCTGTTGAGCCAGAGTAAACATAAACCAATTCAAGCGACTTTGTTTCCAGATAATCGCTTACAATGGAATAGCGGATGGCTTCGGGAAAGAGCACAGGCATAATGATTTCCGGATCTGTGTCATATGCGGAAGAGTAGTCGAAAATGAGATTGGCGTTTTCGGAGATAAAATCCAAGGCATCGGCATAATTGTCCGAAAACGCTTTTTTATAATCAATCGACTCAAAAAACAAAGGGGCAAGAAAAACTATCAGAATCCGAAGCATCTTTTCTCTCCAGAACGTTTAGGTTAATAAAAAGCAATAAAAACAATTCTGCAGTCAGAATCGGCTAAGGGAATGAGTTCCTCACAACAGTTACGGGATCAGAATACACATTCTTTTAGGTGGACAAGTTACGATTGCAAAGACATGAAACCAAATTTTCAAACTACTTAAGTTTGTCGCTATAATTAATCCTGAATTTCTCGACTTTCGGGCGGATTACATAGCTGCAGTAGGCTTCATTGGGGTTTTTGGCAAAATAATTCTGATGATACTCCTCGGCCTTGTAAAAGGCCGTAAACTCATCGATTTGAGTTACAATGGGTTTAGCGAAAACCGACTTTGTCGTAAGCTCTTTAATGACCTCTTCGGCCTGGGCCTTTTGAAAGGGACTGTGATAAAAGATTACGGAGCGATATTGGGTCCCCACATCGGCACCCTGCTGGTTTGGGGTTGTCGGATCGTGCGAACCGAAAAACACTTCCAGAATCTCCTTGTAGCTTATCACGGAAGGATCAAAACGAATTTGCACAACTTCGGCATGTCCGGTTGTGCCGTTGCAAACTTCACGATATGAAGGGTTTTTCACGAATCCCCCTGAATAGCCTGACTCAACAGAACTAACGCCCTTTACTCCCTCGAAAACAGCTTCAGTGCACCAAAAACAACCATTACCCAAGGTCGCGATCTCATTTTTTTGTTCAATATTCATATTTTCAGGGGATTTTTTGATTTGAACTATTCCCGGAAGCAAAAATAAAGACAGGCTAACAGCTAAAATAGTTATCATCTTGATTTGATCAACGGATTTATAATGCTTCTATAACAATGCTATAAAGAATTTTGTTTAGGTTTATTTCTGAATTAACTTTGTTCCAACCGCATACTAACCGAAAAGGATCGTATGACAGAAGCTCTTTTCTATACCAAGCTTTCAGAAAACAGGACAAACTGTTTGCTTTGTCCTCATAATTGTATTGTGGAAGAAGGTAAACGAGGTGTATGCGGTGTACGGATTAACAGGGAGGGAATATTGTATTCAGAGGTGTATGGGAGACCGGTTTCTCTTAATTCAGATCCTGTCGAAAAAAAGCCTCTGTACCATTTTTATCCGGGACATCAGGTACTTTCCGTCGGAACCCTGGGTTGCAACCTCAAATGCAGCTTTTGCCAGAATTCCGGGATTTCCCAGTCAAGCGGAGAAGATCAGGGTTTTGTGGTTAAAAGGAGCCTTCAGGAAATCATCCTGCTTGCCCTTGAAAAGCAAAAAAACATCGGTCTGGCTTACACCTACAATGAGCCGGTAGTTTTTTACGAATACATGTCTGACCTGGCCACGGAGGTACACAGGCATGGCATGAAAAACATAATGGTATCCAACGGATTCATCAACCCGGAACCTCTTTCAAAACTTTTACCCTTAATCGACGCATTCAATATTGATCTGAAGTCATTTGAAGACGATTTCTATAAAAAGCACACCAAATCACGGATCGAACCCGTTTTAGAAACCATCAGGACTGTGTCAGGAAGCGGGAAGCACCTTGAGCTGACATTTCTGGTAATCCCGGGAATCAACGATTCCCTTGATGTATTTGATAAGATGACCGACTGGATTCTTGAAGTAACGGGCAGAAAAACGCCCTTGCATATTTCGAGGTATTTCCCTCATTACAAAATAAACCTTCCCCCGACTCCAATAAAGACACTTGAAGGATTTTACCATCATGCAAAGGAGAAGCTCGATTATGTTTACCTGGGAAATGTTCCCGAAAGTCTTGGGATGGACACCTACTGCCCCGTGTGTAAATCCTTATTATTAAAAAGGAATGGGTATTACACCCTGAAGGAAGGCCTTGACAGCAATGGAAGTTGCACCAAATGCCATGAAAAGGTAATTAACTTTATGACAATCTGATATGACTGCTATTCGAAGAGCTCAGGTAGCTGGTCGGTTCTACCCATCAGATCCTGAAGAGTTAAAGTTGCTGATAAAGCAATTGGCAGATAAAGAACGGGCAAAGGTCAATTTCTCTCTTTCGGAGAAAACAATACTTGGAGCGATTCTCCCCCATGCTGGCCACATTTATTCCGGGTCCGAGACTGTGCATTTTTTCGAAGTGTTGAAAAGCTCGAAGCAGGTTTTCGACACGTGGATAATTATTCATCCCCTGCATAATGGCAGCGAAACCGACTATGCCGCAGAGGACAGCGAATATTGGACCACCCCCCTAGGAAGTGTTCGAATCGACAAAGATTTTATAAGTCAAATGGGGATACCTGTTTCAAAGGTGGCACATGTGCACGAGCATTCCTCGGAGGTAATCCTTCCCTTTATACAGAGCTATTGCGAAAATGACTTTTCCTTCGTTTCGATAGGGATGGCCAGGCAAAACCCGGTTTTAGCCAGGGAATTATCTGGGGCAATAGTGCAGGCAGCAAGATCGGCAAATAAAAAGATTTGTTTGATCGCATCTTCGGACTTTTCCCATTATGTGAGGCCGGAAGAAGGAAAAATGCTGGACCAGAAAGTGTTGGAATGCATTTTGCGTAAGGATGTTTCCGGCATTTATGATGAAGTGGTTGACCACCAGCTGTCTGTCTGCGGATATGGACCTATCATGGTATTATGCGCAGTGCTTAACACATTGCATCCCGAAGCTTTGCCCGTGGTACTCTCCAGAGGGCACTCGGGGGAGGTTCATCCCTCCGATTCCGTTGTGGATTATATCTCTCTCCTATTTTATAAGAACCCTTAAATAAATAAAGTTTTGGGAAAGCAGCAAACAGCTCCAGATTCGGAGGAAAAGGCAATTTTGCTTCGTTTGGCAAGAAACGCTATTCAAGGCGCCTTAACCGGCACTTCAATAAAACAGCATACAAATTACAAAGGTTGGTTGTCGACCCGGCAAGGGGCTTTTGTTAGCATTCACAAAAAAAGCGGGGAATTACGAGGTTGCATAGGCAGATTCAGGAGCCGTTCGCCCCTGTACAGACTTGTTGAAGAACTGGCCATAACTGCGGCTACCCGCGATCACAGATTTGCCCCGATTAAAAAGGAAGAACTCGACGATATTGTCATTGAATTATCCATCCTGTCAAAACTCCAACGGATTCAATCCCTCGACGAAATTGACACTTGCAGGCATGGTATTTATATAATCAGGGATGAAAAAAGCGGCACATACTTGCCCCAGGTATTGAGGGAAAACGATTGGGATGCGGAGACCGCTGTGAGAAAGTGTTCGCACGACAAGGCAGGCTTAGGGTATGAAGGTTGGAGAGAGGCTGAGCTCTACGTGTACACAAGCTTAATAATAAGCGAAATGAGCGACAGTCAGTGATTTACTTTTCCCCGAGTTGCCCTTTTACCGGGTTTGAATATCGACAAAAGTATTATCCCCTTTTGTAACTAAAAGCCAGGTTGATTTGATCCACAAAGTTTTTGGGATCAGTATAATTAAAAGTAAGTTGATGTTATTATCTTAGAGCTCCAAAAATTCACAATTAAATAACTAACCATGGTAAAAGAAAATGTAAAACAAAACAAGGCATTAGTTGTCATAATAGCCGCCATTGCTGCAACCGGAGGATTGCTCTTTGGCTTTGATACAGGGGTGATTTCAGGAGCCATCCCGTTTTTTCAAAAATCTTTTGGCCTTTCTGACAGTTGGATTGAGATTATCACGACAGCGGGTCTCGTGGGAGCCGTAATAGGCGCTATGTTCAGTGGCAGGCTGGCAGATGTGATTGGTCGCAAGAAAGTCATTCTTGCCTCGGCAGTGATTTTTGCAGTAGGCGCAGTATGGTCAGGTGCTGCACCAAGTGCCATGAACCTGGTATTTGCCAGACTTTTTCTGGGGATTGCCATTGGTGTTTCCTCTTTTGCTGTTCCCTTGTACATTGCTGAGATATCACCAACCAAAACCCGTGGAACCATGGTATCCATGTTTCAGCTGCTTATAACCATCGGGATTATGGTTTCCTACCTGAGCGATTCAATGTTTGCTGTTCCTGACGGACATCCGGATTACGAGAGCTGCTGGAGGCCGATGTTTTATGTTGGTGTAATTCCCGCAATAATTATGTTTGTCGGAATGATATTCCTGCCTGAGACCCCAAGGTGGCTTATCAGTAAGGGTCACGAGGACAAGTGTCGCGACGTGCTGCAAAAAGTCGAGGAACCCCATTTGGTTGAAGAGGTTATTTCGAAGATGAAAGCCGATCTTGAATCAGACAAGAAAAACAAAGTAACCTGGAGGCTGATTTTCAAGAAATGGCTCAGAGTGCCCCTTATGATCGCCGTGGGTATTATGTTTGTCCAGCAGTTCACAGGTATCAACACCATAATATATTATAGCCCGAAGATTTTCCTTATGTCGGGATTTGCCGATGCACAAGCAGCCGTATGGGCATCCGTGAGTGTTGGTGTTGTAAATGTTGCCTTCACTATACTCTCTTTGTTTATGATCGACCGGTTAGGCCGCAGGAAGCTTTATTTCATAGGTTTAACGGGCATGGTTGTTTCCCTTATCGCAATGGGGACCTTCTTTGCTTTCCAGGCCACACTTGGTGATTCAATCAAATGGGTAACGATTTCTTTGGTTTGGGTTTATATTGCTTTCTTTGCTATCAGCCTCGGACCTTTGGGATGGCTTATTATTTCCGAAATTTTCCCGTTGAGTGTGAGGGGTATCGGATCGAGCATAGGAGCGCTTTCCAACTGGCTGTTCAACGGTGTTGTTGCATTTACATTCTTTAAAATCGTAAAAGGATTAACCATGCCGGAAAGCTCAATAATACTTAAGGGGGAAGACCTTGGGAATCCTGCCGGGGCTTTCTATCTTTATGCCCTTGTAGGTATCCTGGGTATTATCTGGGGATATTTTTATATCCCTGAAACCAAAAATGTTACTCTGGAAAAAATTGAAGACCACTGGAGACAAGGTAAAAGACCTAATGAATTAAAACAGGGCTGATCGTTTTGAAATTCACATTTAAAGAGGCTACGGGTTTTCGTAGCCTCTTTTTTGTTAAATATAACTTAAATACCTCTGAAGATTCTTTAAATACAATGAATTCAGGTACTTTTACCGCGTTTATAAACGATTTTTTGTTATGGTAAAGATTTGCCCGATATCCGACCGGAATGTTAACGAGAATGTAAGCCGACTCAATTCTTTTTTCACACTTGTTTTCGCAGTTTTGTTTATTGTCAGCGGAAGCTTTTTGTTTCTTGGAGTAATGCTGATCGATTTTGCATTGCGGCTTTTTTCCCAAGGTAAAATGAGTCCTGTGATCCGTCTTAACAGCTATCTGCTTGAAGTTTATAAAGCCAAAAAAGTGATGATTAATGCCGGTCCCAAAATATTTGCAACTCGTATTGGACTGCTGCTTATAACGGTTTCCCTCCTTTTAGTGATTTCCGGATTCACAGCGGCAGGAGCAATAACAGCTGGCATTCTGGCTTTTTTCTGCTTCCTGGAATTCACTTTTGGCCTTTGTGTAGCCTGCAAAATTTATCCTTACGCTTTAGTCTTAAACGATTTATTGCCCGAAAAAAGCAAATAGCATCCAATTGCTAATCAGTTTAATAATTCTGCACCGGCGAGCCTAACAAGCGAGTTGGAAAACAATCCCGTAATAATTATTTCCTTTTAATAAGTTTTGGCCTGGAATTTGGATAGTGGCTATCAAGAGTATTCACAATCTAAAACCTGAAGTCATGAAAAAGCACATAATCATAATCGTGATGTTGGTGTTTGCGCTTGGATTAAATGCGCAGACCACCGACAGAAACACCAGAACCGCGCCTGCTGGCGGCACTACCAAAAGCGCTGCTGAGGAAAGGAAATCCAATCCGGCTGAGGCAGAGACCAGAACCCGCGAAGCGGCTCCCGCCCGAACCGTTGCACCTGCTGAAAACAGACAGGAAACCCCCGCAAGGACTGTTGCCCCTGCCGAAAACAGACAAGCTGCTCCTGCGCGCACCGTTGCCCCTGCCGAAAACAGACAAACAGCCCCGGCAAGAACAGTTGCACCCGCTGAAAACAGGCAAGAAACGCCAGCCAGGACAGCTCCCACGGAAAGAAAAACCGAACCGGTTTATAACGAATCGCGAAACAGGGAGACCCCTCCGGCCAGGACCACAACTACTACACGGACTGTTGAAACAACAAAAACAGTGGCCCCTGGTAACCGCTCAGTTGATCAGGAACGCCCACGTACCGTAAACGATGGCAACCAGAATCCCCCGAGAAAAGCAGGAACTGCAACAACTCCTGCAAGAGAAAACGATAATCGGAACTCAACAGGCGTAAGACCACAGGGTGGCGATCGCAGCGTTGGAAACGCCCGGGAAACAGATGTTAACCGCAACCGGGAATATGTTCCCCGAAACGAACAGGTTTATGTTGAAAAGAGGCAAGCATACAGGACCCCTGAACGCCCACGTACCGTTAGAACAGTAAACACGAGTACCAATTACGTTCATCACCCTGTTGAATACAGGAAAACCTACTATCCCTACGCAGAGCCCCGAAGGTTGGAAATAATCTGGGACATAAATATGTACAACGAATACAGGTATATGTACCCGCAATACGATTATTGGTACTATCCTTACGGCTACAGAATCCATACAATATCGGCTTACGATGCCGACCGCTATGTAGGTGAAATAGCCAGGATTTTCGGCAAGGTATCGGATGTATGGTACGAAAGAAATACCGACGAGTACTTCCTTTTCTTTGGCGCACCCTATCCTTACCACGATTTCAGCGTGATCATTTCAGGTAAAAACGCAAGAAGATACAGCCACCGCCCAGATCGTTACTTCATCAACAGAAACATTGCAGTGACGGGTTTGGTAAGTATCTGGGACAATCGTCCGGAAGTACTTGTAAGAAAAAGAAGCCAAATAGAAGTTTATTTCTAAACCGTTCAGAAGCAGTAACAATTGACAAACAGAAAAAAGAAGATTTTGAAGAAAAAAACAGACAATAGGGTTTCAAAACTCCGGAGGCGGCAGAACTGAAAATTCTTCCGCCTCTTTTGTTTTAGGGATTTTCAGGGGATTTTCAATTATTTCTCAAGCCCCTCTACTGCTTTTGCATCCAGAAACCACTTCAACTCCCCCGATGTTGCCTTGACATAAGAGGCCGGAAATTTTTCGAATCCGCTTTTATGACTCAAAATATCTCCGACAATTTTTGCTTTGGACGCACCGGTTACCAGAAAAATGATCTTCCTCGAATTATTGATTAGTTTAAGCGAAAAACTTATTCGTTTTTGTTTTGTTTGGGGATGGGTTGCAACATAGCACAATTCATCGCTTGTAATCATGTCAAGGGAATCAGGGAAGATGGAGGCTGTGTGCCCATCCTCGCCGAGTCCGAGCAAAACAAGGTCGAAAAGAGGAAGTCCGTTCATCACGGGTGGATATTTCCTTAAAACCTCGGAGTACCGAAGACTTTCTTTGTTGGGATCAGCCTCGCCATGAATGCGGTGAATATTCTCCGGTGGGATATCAATTAACCTCAAGAGGGTTTTCCATGCATTTCCATAATTGCTTTCCGGGTCGTCTTTGGGCACACAGCGCTCATCCCCCCAATAAATGTGTAGAAAATCCCATCGGATCCTTCCAAGTGGCATCCTGGCAAGATATTCGAATATCCTAAGAGGGGTGCTCCCTCCCGAAAGAGCGATATGATAAGTTTTTTTTCCCGCAAGAGCAAGGGTAAATTCGTCGACGAGAATGTCGAAGAATGCAGCGGTCATTGCTTCAATATTTCCGAAGACAAAAATCCCCGGGGCATTTTCAGAGTTCGCAATAGATTCCATCGTCTGTAAGGTTTTTGCAAGGGTGGCGCCACTTCAGCCAGGGTTCTTCTATCAGAGAGTCGGCAACATCAGGTCCCCAGGTGCCGGAAGGATAGCCATAAAGCGGAATTCCGGAATCTTCCTTCCATGCTTCCAGTATCGGATTAATGAACTCCCATGTGGTTTCAACGGTATCGCCGCGGGCATAAAGTGTTGAATCGTTGAGCATGCAATCGAGCAAGAGACGCTCATAGGCCTCGGGAATTTTCTTGTCGGTTAAGGAGGAATAGTGAAAATCCATATTGACATTGTGTACAGTAAAACCTGCGCCGGGCACTTTCATGCCAAACTTCATAAGCAGGCCCTCGTCGGGTTGTATTCGAATAACCAGCTGATTGGAGTCGTTCGGGAGTCCAAGGGTATTGCAGAACAAATGATGAGGGGGTTGCCTGTAATGGATAACAACCTCCGTAACACGCGTAGGAAGCTTTTTACCTGTTCTCAAATAGAAAGGCACCCCACTCCACCGCCAGTTGTCGATAAAGAACTTCAAAGCTGCATAGGTTTCTGTTTTCGAATCGCGCCGAACCCCTTCCTCATCCCTGTACGACAGTACTTTTTCGTTATTTATGGTTGAATGGAGATACTGTCCGCGAATGATATCATTTCGGATGTTTTCCCGACTTAGCGGTCGTAAGGATTTGAAAACTTTAAGGGTTTCGTTTCGGATATTCACAGAGTCGGCCAGAATGGGCGGCTCCATGGCAATAAGCCCCACAAGCTGAAGAAGGTGGTTCTGCACCATGTCGCGCAAAGCACCGGAATTGTCGTAATAACCTCCCCGTTTCTCAACCCCGATGGATTCCGCGCTGGTAATCTCCACATGGTGAATGAAATTCCGGTTCCATATGGGCTCGAATATGTGGTTGGAGAACCTCGTAACCAGAATATTCTGTACGGTTTCCTTTCCAAGGTAATGATCGATCCTGTAAATCTGATCTTCCCCGAAAAAATTCAGAAGCTCACGGTTCAATGTTTTGGCGGAGTCAAGATTGTTGCCGAAAGGCTTTTCTATAATCAGTTTGTGGGTTTTCCGGTTCAGCCCCTGATTGGCGAGAAACGCAGGAATCTTGTCATATAGGTTAGGGGGAGTTGCCAGGTAGAAAATGATATTGTCATTGAGCTTGAAATCGGAATCCAGACGGTCAACCTTATGCTTCAGGGACTCGTATGCTTCGGGCTTAAAGGTGTCGATGGCGCAATAAAACAGAAGAGAGAGAAACTTTTCCAGAACCTCCTTGTCTTTTGCCGATTGGATCTCGGAAAAGGTAGCCAGGGCCGATTTCATTTCTTCCCTGAAACTATCGTCGTTCATTTCGGTACGACCGACTCCCAATACCGCAAAATTCGAAGGCATCAGGTTCTGCTTTAGAATGTTGAAAAGAGCCGGAATAAGTTTCCGACGGGTAAGGTCGCCCGAGGCTCCGAAGATAACAATGAGATGATTGGGAGTTACTTGCATGGGGACAGTGTAGGTTTATGCAAAGATCAAAAAAAGGGAAGAACAATTTCAATAAAAGCAGAAATTATTTAAGATACAAGCTGGAGCAGTCGGAAATTTTAGTTTGCCATTGGGGAAAGACCATGAAGCATAGAAAAACATGGGATATCTGCACCCGAAATTGGATGGTGTCAGATCGAATTCTTCCTATTTCCTGATTTATGCCCGTGTGCGTTGTGAAGTAATCCAGTGAATATCCTCCATTGATTTTTCTTATTGCAAATAATTGATTTGCTGATTTTTACTCATATTTTACTACGCTCAGACGTATCGGATGGCACACCATCTTTTTTAATGGACCCTGAAAATATCCGACTTGCAGAGATGCTCCATGAGATTAACGGACTCTTCTTATATCATACCCTCCCGTCCTCAGACCCTTTTGCCACTGCGGAACACATGTCTGAACCGGAAAAAGTTTTCAGGGGAATTTTTTTATTTCAATCCAATGACCTTTGACGGTCAATCGAGATCGATGCAGAACTCACATATTGTTTATCTTACTGTAAATGGGGAGATCTTTGACCGGATCGACCGAAGAAGGAGAATATTTGCGTGAGTTTTCCTGATGTTCTTAATTCGATTCAGGTGCAATAACCCCTGCCCTCCTGATATTCACCCCGGCAAAAAAACCTAAGGCGCCATTGGTGAGGTTGGTGGTGATGTTTGCCGGGGGACCGCTAAACAGAGGATTTGAACCAAATAGTTCTGTTTGGGCCTGAACGATGAAATTGTAATATCCGGCTGTGATGCCATACATTTCGAAAACGATGGTGTCGCCTGGCGAGACTTTTTCTCCGGGCTTATCATCGTCAAGGAATTGCACGGAAACTCCATTGGTATAATTGCCGTTGAATAGCAGGTCGTTTTGCACAAAAATCTCAGGTAAGGAGTCGGTTTGCTGAATTCCGTTTTTCACAACTTTAAAAGCATAGAAATCTTCGGTCTCAGCCGGGTCTTTAGCGAAAAGGAGTATCTCACTTCCTGTGAAAAATGGATAGTTTGCATAATTGAGCTTTATGCTGTCGGGCGCAGCCATAAACGGGAGCTCCGAACTAGCCGAATAAGTTTCGCTTGTACCGTCTCTGTTGATATCAACATTATTGATTGTAAGGGAATATGACCTTCCGGGAACCCCATAATAATTAGATTCAGTTTGGTACGATCCTGGCTCAGTTACGCTTTCAGAAAGGGTGATCTCTTGTACACCATCACTAATTCTAATTATGGCCCCGGATACCCCTTCTGCAGGCAGATTATAAAAATAGTCGGCAGACCGGTTAAGCCTGATTTTATGCACAGTTGTATCGGTAGATATTTCCCCATAAACAATAAGGCGGGCATAGCTGTTGTCGAGTTCAATTTCAATAGGCTCCGTACAGGATTGCATGATTGGAAATACTATGAGCAACAAAAAGCCTAGGTATAAAAATGTTTTTTTCATGGCCTAAAATTTGAAATTATAGGTTATGGAAGGAATGTATGAAAAGAGGTAGGTTAATTCGGCCTTAGTGATGTTCGGGTCGTTTTCATCCTGAACGAAATTAATAGCCCAAGCATTGTGTCTTCCATAAGCATTGTAGAGCGAGAAATTCCACTCGCTTTGCCATTTCTTGTTGGCTTTGGGTGGTTTGGAATAGGTAAGTGACAGATCAAGTCTGTGATAATCGGGCATCCGATAAGCATTCCTTTCACTGTAAATGGGGAGTACCGCTCCTAAAATCTCATATCGCCCGGTGGGAAAGGTTACCGGATTTCCGGTAGAATAGACCCAGTTTGCACCGGCATGAAGGTTTTTGGTAATCGGATAGTTCAGCACAACGGAAATATTGTGAGGCTTATCGTAAGGTGCAGCATAGGGTTTGTTGTTGTTTATGCCCTTAATGGTTCTTTCTGTTCTCGACAAGGTATATCCAACCCATCCGTTCAGCTTTTGGAGGTTAAGAGTTACCAGAAATTCAACACCTCCCGACCATGATTCGCCGATTCGAGTCTCTCCCTCCAATTTGGGGTTGAGCAAAAGCGCCGCATGATCCTTGAAATCGATGGTGTTTGTCATTTTCTTGTAATAAGCTTCAATAGAGGTCTCGATGGAATTTTCCGCGAAGTTTCTGAAAAGTCCCAGAGAAATCTGGTCGGAGACCTGAGGCTTGATATTTTTACTTGCTGAGAACCAGATATCCAAAGGGGTTCCTGCGGTGGAATTCTGTGCCAGTTGAATATATTGCCGGGTTCGCGCATAGGAGGCTTTAATTGATGTGTATTCGCCGAGCATATAGGTTATGCCCAACCGGGGCTCAAGGCCCGAAAAACTGTTGTAAAAGTCCAAAGATTCATATACGGTAGAATCGATTGAATTGTAGTCTTCATCGAAATTATAAACCGTTGCCTTTCCGACGTTCTGGAATATCGACATTCTCAGCCCATATTTCACAGATAGGTTTTTCCCGATCTTGTTCTCTGAAAGGGCATAAATACCATGTTCAAGGGCGAAGTTATCGGGCAGCACAAACTCCGAGAAAAGCGATTCGGATCCGGTTCCGCGAGCCGATCCGGGCAGAAAGTGGTGATAGGTAGTTGCACCGCCAAATTTGATGATATTACCGGGACTTAAATAATAAGTAAAGTCGGCCTTTACTGAATGATCCTCCAGGTTTGATTTCCACTCAAAACCATCCGGGCGTTCGGCCTGGGTCCCCAATTCGTAATCGTAGTTGGCACGAATAAAACTGAAATTGCTGAATAAGCGCTTGCTGAAAAGGTGATTCCATCGCAGGGTTATTGTGTTGTTGCCATAATCCATTCCGGCAAATTCGTTTTTGAACACATCCCTCCCTGCATAACCGGAAATAAAGATTCGGTTATTGTCATTAATAATATGGTTAACCTTGGCGTTCAGATCATAAAAGTGGAGCTTATTGTTTTTAAGGTCCTTGTTCTTAGCCAGGGGGAGGAAAATATCAGCATACATGCGTCTTCCCGATATCAGGAAAGATGTTTTATCCTTAATAATAGGGCCTTCAAGGGTAAGCCTGCTCGAGATAGAGCCAATTCCGCCCGTTGCCGAGAAGTTCTTGGAATTGCCATCTTTCATCCGTACTTCGAGAAGTGAAGAAAGCCTCCCTCCTGCGCTCGCCGGTATGTCGCCCTTGTATAGCTTGGCGTCTTTGATGGCATCGTTGTTGAATACCGAGAAAAATCCTATGAGGTGAGACGCGTTATAAACCGTAGCTTCATCCAGCAATATGAGGTTTTGATCGCTTGCCCCTCCCCTGACACTAAAACCTGATGAACCTTCGGAAGTTACGGCAACACCGGGAAGCAACTGTATTGCTTTAATAACATCTACCTCGCCCATAAAAGCAGGTATTCGACGGATGGACTCAATTTGAAGCTGACTGGTTCCGGTTTCCAGTGAACTAACATTATTGTTCTTCTTTACACTGCTAATAACAACTTCCTCGAGTTGCCGGGCCTCCGGTGTCAACTCAATGTTTAAGATCAAATCGCCATTCAGATCAAGCTTTTGTTCAAAAGTATTATAGCCAATGTAGGAAACACCAAGGGTGTACGTGCCCTTGTTCAGGCCGATAGAATAAAACCCGTAAGGATTAGTTACGGTACCGGAGCCCAGTTCTTTTATGTATACGCTGGCTGCAATCAAAACCTCCCCTGTAGTGGCATCTTTGATATATCCCGATACAGAAAAGGATTTTTGTGGTTCATCGTTGCTAATTGGTTTAGCTTCCGATGAAACAACTGAAAATAATAGAGATAGGATTAAAATTAAACGCATAGCATTTACAATAGCAACATTTATAAAATTGATACCGCAACGGATCAATATCTATGCCATGTTGAAGGATTCGATGTTAAAGAATTACCAAATCGTTAAAAGCCTCCGGAACCGTCGTCCATTTTTATGTCAGAATCCTCCGACTTGCGGGTCTGGGCCTTAAAGTTATTGAGTTTATAGCTGAGTGTTAGGGTAACGACCTGATGCTCCCGTTCAAATTTCATGGTGTTGTTCAAACTCTGGCTATAGGTGCTGAATTCGTGTTTCATGGTACCAAAAATGTCCTGAACCGAAAGCGTAGCCGAAAGCTTCCTGTCGAGGAAATCCTGACGGTAAGCCAGGTTTGCAAAGAAGAAAGATCCCCTGTCGCCTTGAGCTGTTACTGAAGGACCATTGTACATTACATTTGCCTGGATTCTTGATTTTGCGGACAGGAAAAAGGAAGTGTTTAAACGTGTGTCCCAGTTATTTGACGTTCTGTTGATGTCTTCACCATCAATTACTCCATCAAGCCAGTAGCGGTATACATTAACAGTGGCATTTACATTTAGCCACTTTTTTACTGCGAGGTTAAGCATGAACTCACCCCCAAGAGAATTGTCGCTGTTGATGTTTTTGGAGGTCATAATCACCACATCGGGAAGCGTAGGATCCTGGTACATCATTCGTGTGATGAGGTTCTGTGTGTTTCTGTAGTACGATTCGAGCACAAAAAACGACTTCCCGAAATTTTTCTGATAGCTAAGCTCGATGGAGTTGACATATTCGGGTTGCAGATCAGGGTTCCCTTCTCTTAGGGTGTAGGAATTCATATAGGAGCGGAAAGGCTCCAAATCGCCTCCTCCAGGGCGGTTAATCCTTCTGCTGTATGAGGTAAGAACCTGTTGCTCGCCAGCAAATTGCCGGCTTATATGGAAACTAGGGAAAAAATCAATACGATTCAGGGTATATGGATCAACATCCTCCACTTTGCTGATGCTCCGGTTGGTGTACTCCCCTCGCAATCCCAGCATGTATTCGAATTTCCCGTATTTATCGGAATAAGTTGCATAAGCAGCCTGAATGTTCCGGTTGAAATAATTGCCGCTGCTGTAAAGAGGATTGTTTATCCAATTGTCGGTATCAGGATCAAAATCCTCAAAAATGTAATCTTCCGTTTCATCATCCAGACGCATCTGGTAGCCGGTTTCAAGCATTCCGTTTGAAGCAATTGGTCGTGTGTAATCAATTTTTGCCCGAAACTCTTTCTCGTTGCCAAGCTCGGTTTGCCTGACCCTGATGGCTGAATAAGGCAACATGAGTTGGTACAGTTCGTTTGTGGGATACTCGTTTTCCTCGTCGGTATCGTCGCTTTTCTCCCCCTGGTAAGAAAATGATGCTAACAGTTCGTGTCGGGGTTTATCGAACTTTTTAGAGTAGTTCAAATTGAGTGAGAAATAATCCCCTCCGCGCGATCCCAATCCCTCGGCAATATTAAAAGTGTCGTACGAGGCCGGGTTGGTGTATGAGTGCATATTGGTGCGCATTTCGGAACCGTTGCCTTGGTTCCCGATATCGGCGGAAAATGAAAGGGTTGTTTTTTCATCAAGGTAAAAATCAACACCGGATTTAAAAACCAGGCCTTCTCGCATCATATTGCGACTGCCGTCAATCAAAACCAGAGTCGATAAGGGTTCGTTGGGACTCATCTCCCTCAGGGAGTTAATTGAACCGAAGTGTTTTTTGTTCTGGTAATCCAATCCCCCGAAAACAGAATATTTTTTGGCTTTGTAACTCAGAAGAAAGTCACCCGAGTATTTCTCTCCGGTTCCCAAAGAGGTGTTGAAGATACCGGAAATCCCCTGAAGGGTATTCTTCTTCATTACGATATTAATAATGCCTGCCATTCCATCAGGGTCGAACTTTGCTGAAGGATTGGTTATAATTTCAATATTCTGGATTGAAGTAGCAGGAATCTGCTGAAGTGCGTCGTTCCCCGACAAGGGTGAGGGACGCCCGTCAATAAGCACGGTAAAGTTACTGCTTCCTCGGAGGCTGACGTTTCCGTCAATATCAACGGTAACGGAAGGTGTATTTTGAAGAACGTCAACCGCTGAGCCTCCTGCTGCATTTAAATCCTGGGAAACATTGATAACCTTCCGGTCGATTTTGTATTCGACGCGGTTCTGGGTGGCCACAACCTCTATTTCCTCGAGGGATTGGACGGCAGGCTTAAGTTTGATAACACCAAGGTCAACGGCGAAATCCTTATCCGACAAAACAATTTCGTTCACCGACGATTTCTCATATCCCATGAAGTTCGCAATCAGGTAATAGTTGCCGAAGGGAATATTCTTGATCGAAAAGGATCCGTCGTGCGCCGAAATGGTTCCGGTCACGAGGGAGGAATCAGCCGCTCGGTATAAGGCCACACTGGTGAACTCCATGGGTTTGGAAATCCCGGAATCGAAAACCTTTCCTCTTATAGATGCTTCTTTGGGGATTTCCCCAATAGGAAATGCGGGTACCAAAGGTTGAGCAATAACTGGAACTACAAGTACAAGTAAAATTAATAGGACGAAAAAATATTTCATTTCAGTGTTGAATTTTTAGTGACTACGAGTTTAGACAAATGCAGTCAGGGATATATTCAACACATTATGTTAAAAATTGTTTAAAAACAGAAAATATTGATGATCTGAAGGCCGACCTAAGGGTTTGATAAGGCAACCATCGGCGACAAAGCTTCGATGGCCGATGTATAGCAAATTTAAAAATCGCGTAACGATTGAGAAAATATATTCTTCACATCACCTTCTCACTGAGAAATTGAATACATTAGTTTTGACCTCTGAACTTTGCGCTTTGGATTTTTAATTATGGATTACTGCACCTGGCTTAGCGCATCGATAAATGCTTCCACAGAAGCTGTTATGATATCTGTGGAGGCTGAAAATCCATAATACATTACCCCTTTGCTTTCGACCTGTACATGAACTTTACCCAGATCATCGCTGCCGCGGGTAATAGCCTGTATAAGAAATTCCTCGAGTTTGGCTTTTTTGGTTACAATCTGCCTCACAGCAGCAAACGCTGCGTCGATGGGGCCGTTTCCGGTAGCACTGGCAGTATGCTTCTCTCCCAGGATGTTCAGGGTCACGGTAGCCATTGGCACAGTGCCTTTTCCCGACAAAACCTGAAGCGCAAGCAGGGAAATGGGCAACTCCTCGGCTTTGACTTCTTTACCGGCAAGGATTTTCAAATCGTCATCGGTGATGTCTTTTTTACTATCGGCGAGAGTAATAAACTGTTCATAAATGTGTTCAAGTTTTTCTTTGCTGAATTTGTAGCCAATACGCTCAAGCCTGTGCTTCAAGGCTGCGCGGCCGCTTCGGGCAGTAAGAATGATCCCGGATTCGTTTACACCAACTGTTTTGGGGTCGATGATCTCGTAATTCTCGCGATTTTTGAGGACCCCGTCTTGATGAATACCCGACGAATGCGCAAATGCATTTCTCCCAACGATGGCTTTGTTAGGCTGAACCGGCATGCGCATAAGGGTGGAAATCAGCCTGCTGGTGCGGTAAATTCTTTTTGTATTAATCTCGGTATACAAACCCAGGTGCTTGCGACTCTTGAGAATCATTACCACTTCCTCGAGGGAGGTGTTTCCGGCTCTCTCACCTATACCATTTATGGTTACTTCAACTTGTCTGGCACCGTTTATAACTCCGGAGATGGTATTGGCAGTGGCCATCCCCAGATCGTTATGACAATGGGTGGCGATAATCACATCGTCGATCCCTTCAACATTATCTTTAAGATATTTGATCTTCTTTCCAAATTCTTCGGGGAGGGTGTAACCGGTTGTGTCGGGAATATTAATAACGGTGGCTCCAGCCCTGATTACTTCCTGCACCACCGTTGCAAGGAATTTGTTATCCGTCCGACCTGCGTCTTCGGCATAGAACTCAACATCGTCGACAAAATTCCTGGCGTATTTAACCGCTTCAACTGCACGCTCGATTATCCCTTCAGGAGTACTCATCAGCTTATGATAAATATGATAGTAAGAAGTTCCTATCCCTGTGTGTATCCTGCCCCTTTTGGCATATTTAAGGGCTTCAGCCGCAACCTCGATATCTTTCTTAACAGCGCGGGTAAGGGCACAGATAATTGGATTTGTAACTGCTTTGGATATTTCCACAACGGAATTAAAATCCCCTGGACTCGAAATCGGAAATCCAGCTTCAATGATGTCCACCCCCAATGCTTCAAGCGCTTTTGCAACTTCGATCTTTTCAACCGTATTAAGCTGACATCCGGGAACCTGTTCGCCATCCCTAAGGGTGGTATCAAAAACATATACTCTGTCTTTTGCCATTTCGATTAATATTTATTTAAAAAGGGTGATAGTTTTCACAAAGAATTATCTCACTAAATTAAATCCTAATGCAAAACAAGTAATAATTATTATATAATGACACATGATTCACTGATTATTTATTGACGAAATAGAGGTTTACTTACATATCGTAAGTTATTGCATCAATTTAGATAGGATATGTTACGATTTGATAGTTTGAGGGGTTATTGACCATAAAACAAATCGCTTGAAAAGAACGGTTTTTGTTTTGTGAAATTAATTCAGGGATTATTTATTTTATTTCAGCGGCTCAAAACCAAGTAAAAATCACATCTTATTTAAGTTCTTCCAACAAGGAATTGCAATGGTAATTGTAAAGAAAAAAAAAGAGTCTGCCAGCAGACTCTTAATAATCAAAACAATCCCTAACAAATCAGCCGGAGCAGCTCTGCTAATCAAACTCCTTGCGAAGTTGCTCAACCCAGGCAGCAACTCTCTCCTTGTTTTTTGTGCCCTGGTTCTCATAATCGATTGCCAAACCAGCGAATTGGTTTCCCCTTTGCGCCTGTGAAGACTCGAAACGGTATCCTTCAGTTGAAGTGTATCCAACTACCGTACCGCCGCATTCCTCGATGATTGTAGCCATAATGCCCACGCCATCGATAAAGTTCTCCCCATAGTTGACCTGATCGCCCAGGCCAAAAATAGCGATTTTCTTGCCCTTAAGATCGAGGTCTTCAAGATCGGGCCTGAACTCATCCCAGTAATTTGGCAATTCGCCGTCGAACCAGGTTGGCACCCCGAGAATCAGGTTGTCGAAGGAGACGAATACCTCAGGGGTAATGTCTTCTGCATTAAGCATATCAACATTTTCAGACGAAAAGGCATCCTTGATTTTCTCCGCTATCTTTGACGTTTTAACAGTATTAAAACTATAAATAATTCCTATTTTCTTCATGGTTGAATTCGGTTAATAGTTGATCAATTCGATTGCTGCGGCAACAATCCTGTCGGTGTTCGGAAGAATTGCTTTTTCCAGGATTCTGTTAAAGCCAACAGGAGTGTAGGGTGAGCCAACCCTTTTTACAGGAGCGTCGAGGTATTCAAAAGCCTTTTCGGTTATTAGTGCGGCGATTTCGCCCCCGAATCCCCCGAAAACCTTATCTTCATGCACTACAAGAACCTTTCCGGTTTTTTTGGCTGTGGCGAGTATGGCTTCTTCATCCAAAGGACTGAGGGATCGAAGATCGACCACTTCGATGCTTATGCCTTTCTCCTTCTCAAGCTTTTCAGCAGCTTCGACACACATATGCGTGGTGTTTCCATAAGTAATCATGCTCAGGTCGGATCCTGCCTTTCTTACTTTTGCCTTACCAAAGGGAACTTCAAAATCATCAGGAATTGGAGCTGCTGCTTTTGGGCTGTTGTAAAGCGCTTTGGGCTCAAGAAACAAGGTAACTCCTTTGGAACGCATAGAGGTTCGCAGCAGTCCTGCCGCATCATCTGCATAGGAGGGATACACGACCCGGATCCCGGGGAAGGTGGTTAGGGTGCCCTCGATGGTTTGGGAATGGTAAAGCCCTCCCCCGATATACCCGCCTGAAGCAAGTCGGACAGTGATATTTGGCGAGAACTGCCCATTCGAACGCCAGTAATCGTGAGAAGTGTCGACAAGCTGCTCCATTGCAGGCCAGAAATAATCGGCAAATTCAGCTCCCTCGACAACAATGCGTATTTTTTGGCTAAATCGTGACATCCCGTTGGCGGTTCCAAGGATAAAGTCCTCAGCGATGGGCGCATTAAAAACCCTCTCAGGTCCGAACTCCTGCTGAAGTCCCTTGCTCACGTTAAAAATTCCGCCCTTTTCTTTATTGGCCATATCCTGTCCCCAGATAAATGTGTCGGGGTTGTGCCTGAATTCGGCTTTCAGTGTTTCATTTAGGCCTTCAATGAGTTTTTTGGGTTCACCCTGATAATTGTGCAGCCCGTCGGGATACTTTTCGGAAACATAGGCTTCCGGAATAACAAAATCATAAATCGAATTTGGATCCGGATCCGGGGCTGCCATTCCGTGTTTGTGGGCTTCCTTTACAATTTCCTTGGTCTGACTTTCGATTTCAAGCAATTCCTCTTCGGTAAACCTTTTATACCGAATAAGCAATCTGCGATACTTGGCAAGGGGATCGTATGCAAGAACATAATTCATCTCGTAATCATCGCGATAAAGCTCATGACGGTCGGAATTGGAATGCGAGTGTATCCTCACGCAGTTTGCATGCACAATAGCAGGTGTGCCGTTTTTTTCTATGTATTCTCTGGCTTCAGCCATGGTATTCATAGAGTCGAAAACGTCTTTTCCGTTACAGTGAAAAATCTTCAGGTTTTTAAACCCGGAAAAATTATTAGCTACTTTACGGTTTGCTGTCTGATCTTTTTTGGGGACTGATATGCCATAGCCGTTATCCTGAAACACAAACAATACAGGTAGTTTCTCGTTGGAAGCGCCGTTAATAGCCTCGTAAACATAGCCTTCGGAAACGGACGATTCGCCCTGAGAGGTAATAACAACCCCTTTTACCCCATATCTTTTGAAAGCCCTGGCTGTTCCAACGCCTTGCAGTGGATGATTGCCTGTGCAGGATGATGAATTATGGATGTTCCATTCAGGTTTGGCGAAGTGGTTCGACATGTGCCTCCCTCCGCCTGCCACATCTGTGGCTTTTGATATGCCGTTCAAAACAATTTCATTTGCTGTAAGGCCAGCAGAAAGGGTTGTAAGCATATCCCTGTAATAGGGAAATAAATGATCTGTTTCTTTGTCGAAAGTTTGACCTATAGCCAGCTGAATCCCGTCGTGCCCGGCATAAGGAGCATGGTACGACCAACCAATAGCCTGCTTGAGGTAATTTGGAGCCCTGTCATCGAGTGCTCGCCCGAGGGTCATCAGGCCATACCATTTTTTAAGTATTTCTTTATCCGTTGTTTTAATATGGTATCTTCTTTCCTTAATCATGTCAAATAATATTTATTTTTTATTTAATCAAATGGTTCGGTTGGTATCAAATGCCTCTATATAGTCTGCTACTTTTCGCAAATACATTCCGCCGAGTGAGCCATCGATAATCCTATGGTCGTATGTGAGCGAGAGGAACATTTTATGACGAATAGCGATTACATCTCCCTGAAGTGTTTCCAGTACTGCAGGCTTTTTCTCGATGCTTCCGATGGCGATAATGGCAACTTGTGGTTGGTTGATTATCGGTGTTCCAATACTGTTTTTAAAAGAACCGAAATTGGTAATGGTAAAGGTGCCATCCTGAATCTCCTCAGGTTTAAGCTTATTGCTCCGGGCTGCATTTGCAAGTCGGTTCAATTCCTTAGTTAGACCTGCAAGATTCAGAAAATCAGCGTTCTTGATCACGGGAACAATAAGATTGTAATTTGGTAATGCCACTGCTATTCCCAAATTGATGCGCTTTTTGATAATTATTTTATCTCCATCAACCGAAGCGTTAATCATGGGGAAATCCTTAAGTGCTTTGATAATAGCTTCCAGAAAAATTGGGAGAAAAGTTATTTTATCGCCTTCCCTTTTCTCAAATTCATCTTTAACCCTGTTTCTCCAATTCACAACATTGGTAACATCCGCTTCAAGCATATTGGTAACGTGGGCAGATACCTGCTGGGATTTGATCATGTGTTCGGCAATGATCTTGCGCATTCTGTCCATCTGAACGATTTCATCCCCACCACTGACCGATACGGGCACGGGTGATGATGGTTTCTCTGTTGAGGCTTCGCTTTTCTGAACCGGCGGGGATACGCTGGCGGCTGTTTGCGCAGCTGGTTTTTGGATTTTGCTGTTTTCAAGGAAGGCAATAATGTCCTGTTTCTGAACCCTACCCTCTCTACCGCTTCCGGGAATGGTATCAAGCACAGACTGTGAGATATGCTCCTCATTGGCGATTTTTCGAACCAAGGGGGAGTAAAACCTGCCGGACGAAGATGAAACAGTTTCACTCACCGCAATTTCCTGCTTCAGCTGGGTGGTTGGCTGGTAAGGGGCTGAAACCACATCAACTGCTTTTTCTGTCTTTTCATTACTGCTCTCCGGGACCGTATTGGAATCCAGATCAATAACAGCAATAACCGAACCTACAGGAACAACCTCGTCCTGTTGGTATAACAATTTTGTCACAACACCTTCAACCGGGCTTGGAATTTCGGAATCGACTTTATCGGTTGCGATCTCAAGCAACACGTCATCTTCGATAACTTTGTCACCGACTTTAACAAACCATTTGGTTATTGTTGCTTCTTCGATACTCTCTCCCATTTTGGGCATTATGACTTCATACTGTGCCATACTTGAATTAATTTAGGGATGCAAAAATAGTAAAAAATGAGTTTTATTTAAACTAATTCTAAATAAAAATTACCGTTCTAGGTATTTTGGAGTCAGAATTAAAAATATACGGTGCAATAACAAAATATCTCCAGAATTGTTTAAAATGGTAATGATTTCAGGGCTACTAGTCGCCTTCCTCGGGAAGGAACTCAACAGAATAAACCAAAGGTTTACAACAGGGTGTTCTTTCAAATATAGAAGCTCCAGATCCCTGGCTGATTCGAACAACACTAATATCAGGATATCTTGCAGCTAGCAGCAGTGCCAGCAGTGTGAGGGTTTTAGGTCCAATTGGGGCCACAATGACATTGTATCTGGATCTGAGGGAAAGACAAAGATCTGTAAGAATTTCATTCGTTCTGTCGAGGTTGTCAAGTGGGAAGCTGAACAGGTTCCGTACTCCGGTTTGCTCGATAATTTCCTGGTTGTTTTGAAAAACCCTCTCCACATACTTTATATCATTTGAGGGATCGGCATAGAGTAGGGTTGTTAATTCCGGTTTTATATTTTTGAGTAGGAATTCAGACCGTGAATAATCCAGTCCAAGTCCGATGATTAATGCAGTTGGCTTGTTTGAATCGGCTGGTTTTCCTGAAGGGAATGAAATAAGCTTATTGAATCTCACAGGGCCCGCTTTTTTTGGCTCGTTGTATATTGCAGGTGTATAGGAAAAATGAACAGTAAGTTTCTTACGCAAGGTTTCATCCCTGATCAGAAAATTCAGAATCCCTGAATACCAAACTTTTGTCATACTTGAGTAATCAACCAGAATAAAAAGCTCTTCTTTTTCTGATCCTTGCGATAATTGGGAGAATATCGGGCTCATTTCAACACTTTGCTCCCCCGAAAACGTCATGAAATCGAAACCTTTCCCGATAAGCAGCACATCATTATTTCTGCGTTGCGATTCTTTTGATTTTTCCTCAAAAGCAAGAGCAAGCTTTACATCCGCTTTGATACTGAAATCGACAGCAAGATAGACGCTTCGCAGTTCATAACCGGCGGCTAGTATAAAAAGGTCATAATCGGTTCGGTTCAGATTTTCGTGAGAAATCTGCATTGCGCTGTGAAATTCCATTAAAAAAAGGTTCTCTTCTTACAAGTTCTAAATGTACCATTAAATTCTGAGGAGGCAAATGAAAAAGTGTCTTAAAACATAAGAGCAAAATTGATCGGCCTTACAATTCAGGGTTTAAAACAGGGATTTCGGCCAATTTTGTTCTGGAGGGACTTTCTTTAGATGAAAAGAGATCAATTTCGGGCCATTTTGCAGTGCGGTAAACCGATGCAAACATAGTGTAAGACATTTTATTGTGAAGTCTGTTGTGTTTATATGCCGAGCTATTTAATAAAATAACCCAATTAATGCCATTTTCCTGACGCATCATCAAGGCTGTAGCACCTGAAAGTGTTCCGGTTCGCCACCAGGTTCCATGTTTATCCGCACCTCTCCATCCGAAAAGTCCTTTCCCCGCAAGCTCAGGGTTTGTCATCATTAAAATGGTCTCCCGTTTGAGGATATCTTCCTGATTATCGAAACCATCGAGAACCGTTAATAATTTGGCGAGTTCGGGAGCTGAAGCCACCCATCCCCCAGCTGCACCAATGAGGTCGAGATCATTTCCCCCGTAAGATTTGGGAACCATTTTGCCTGAACCGTCAACACTCAAGCAATATGCCGAACCTGGGGGCTCAAAATACTTAACCTCATTTTGGAATTTTTCATGATACAAATCACGGCCGATGTGCATATCATAAATACCTGCGGGACGAAGGATGTTAATAACCACAAAATCCTCATACTTCATTTTGCTTTTCCTCTCGATAACCTTTCCCAGGATAGCATAGCCGAAATTGGAATAGGAGTAACGACTACCCGGCAGATAGCTTAGTTTTTCGTTAAGCATGAATTCGATAATCATATCCAGATCTGCAGGGACATCCGACTTCATTTTTCGGGCAATATACAAAGAGCTGAACACAGGATCGCCATGTTTTCGGCTCCACCCAGCAGTATGATTGAGCAGATTAGCAATTGTAATTTGGTTTATCCTGGGATCTTTGAAATTGCTAAACCGTTGGTCGTTCAAAATGCCATTCGGTCCGAAAACGGTATCAGTAAGAGATAGTTGACCCAACTCGTAAAGCCGCATGATTGCAACTGCGGTAATGAGTTTAGAAATGCTGGCTATGCGAAAAAGGTGACCAGGCTGAACCTTCTCATCGGTTTCATCATTTGCAACCCCAAATCCCTTGGCATATACAAGCTTTTCGTGCCTGGTGATGGCAACAGACGCTCCTGAAAGATTGTTTTTCTTGAGGAATGACTCAATAAGTATATCAATACCCTGAGTTTCGGGATGGTCGGAATCTGCATTGTCGAGTTGCATCGCAAAGGGAATCCTCTCGTCAGGTTTGTAGAGCCCTTCTTCCTTTTTAACAGAAAAGCTAATTGCTGTTTCCAGAAAAAAAAAGAGCAACACACATATGGCTATTAACCAAATTTTAAAGGGCATTCTTAAAAAAAATTAAATGAATGGGATTAACACGACAAAATTAAATGAATTATTCCTGGATAGAAAATCATTGATTTCAACAAAAAACGGGTTTATTAACAATCCTTCACGAAACATCTATTAACAGTGTGATTCAGAGAACTTATCACGAATGCGAATGTGTTGGTAAATAGACTGAAATGCGCTTATTCGCATCCGTTTGAGAGCGTTCATGGGGCAATTTTGGAGAGCTTATGTAAAAAAACAGAAGTTTGATCAAATGGGAAGAAAAGCGGCTTTGCGTTTTTCACAACCCAAGGGGTACAAAAGCAAAATGGGAACTTAATCGTGAGATTAAGCTCCCATTTCATTGTTTAGATACCGTAGCATCTAGACAATGCCAAGCTACTGTTATTATGGCCAGTTCGTCATTCCCGGTCGTTCCATACCGGTTCAGAGAGGAACCCTGACGAGTTCATTTTTCGGGTTTCCCCGATTCTGAACTGCCCCCGTTGAACCATCAGGCAGATTCGGGTCTTACGATCCTCCTCTGGCTGCTGTGAAAAATTCCGGATGCCGGTTAAGGCTTCTTTCCTGTTTTCTGCCCTTCGGGCCAACCACTCAATGAACATCTTTCGATAATTCCCGGCGTTGGTTGAGCACTACTCGAAGTATCTTGCTCATTTTAACTCCTTAAACGTTGAAGTTTCGCCTCGCGGCTCTATCTTCCGGGTAGCTTCCACTAAGCCGAGGCTTTGCTTTATCTGATCCCCGTTTTTCAGAGCGACCTTTTATCGCTTACTTGGTCTTACAAATATATTCCGGAAACCATAAAAAGTCAAGCAAAACGCATCAAAACTCTGAACAAATTTTCGACATAGGTTATCAACAATATGTTGAAAACGGTGATCATTAACAACTACAGTTGTTTCAGGATTTTTGAGTGAGCAATTACTGGAGTTATTAACATCCGGCTTAACGCAAAAGAAAATAAATTATTAAAGATGGCCTGGATAAACTCTGCTTTATTTTCTGAGAACGGGCTGTTTTAATTCTCTAGTGGAGGGATCCTTCTTGAACGTGCATACTGCTGGGGTAGAACCCTCCTTCGCACTGCGGACTACGGAGAGTGAAAAAGTAAGGTCCAGACGATAAAAATTGCATCTTCACAGATGCTTGCCTGAAAAAGAACCTAATAACCAAAAATAACTAAACCTAAAACTACGATTTATTGTCTGGACCTCATATCTTAAACAAGTAAGTTTAGGAATTGTTTGATTCGGATAAAAAAGAGTTGTCTTTATTGCGAAATCAGGACGTTTTTACAAGTAATGGGGGCTCCCGCAATCTGCAATTGAATAAATATCAATAATATACGATTAAAGTAAACTATTTTTCAAAATAAGGTCTAAATAAAAACCCGACTTAGAAAAGTTTGGGGTTCTGAGTATATTCCACCTTTTCTATTAAGGATTTATCGAAGGGGTCAGGTCTCTTTTCTGATAATTTCCGTGAAACGGTGTAGGCCTCCATCGAGTTTTCGGGGTACGGCTTTAACAACTCATTGACTCTTTCTTTTGAGGCGGAGGGGTCGATCCATTCCTCTTCCCGACCGCAGGGAAGGATTACAGGCATTCTTTTCTTCAGGTTATGGATTTTCTCCATCAGGGGATTTGCAGCTGTGGTGAGAATTGAAAAGGTCCGCACAATCTCACCGGTTTCGGGGTTGTTCCAACTATCGAATATCCCGGCGAAGGCAAAGATTTCATTGTCTTTTAGACGGATATAGTAAGGGATTTTTATTTCCGGGCTTGTGTGGTACTCGAAAAATCCATGTGCAGAAACCAGACATCGGCCGTGCTGGGCAGCCTTCCTGAATGCGGGCTTATTCCAAACCGTTTCCGACCGGGCGTTAAATGCAGAGTAGCTGTTTTTTTCGGCGGCAACTTCGCTACGGGTCCAGTGCGGTATTAATCCCCAACGAAACAATTGCACCTCGCCCCTGTTCTCGCCTGTTATTACCGGCATATAGGGCTTATTGAATGCCGATTGAAAGAACGAAGGTGTATATCTCGGATCCTCGGGGAATTTAACGTTAAACCGCTTTTCGAGTTCCTTACGCTGAATGTTGTGTTCCACGAAATAGCACATTGGGTTAAGAGTTTAATGGATATGGATGAATCGGCTTTCCGCTGTCCTGTTGGTGCAGTATTGTCTTTTTGGGGAGCTGTCGCTTCTCTCCGCAATAGCAATCCGGGCAAAATCAGTATTACTAAAACATTTACAGACTTCGTTTGTTTTTACTATGAGTTTACGAACTACAATTTACAAAGAAATGAGTACTACCGAAAAAATATTGCCCTATTTTCCTTTGAATATTTCTCTTTTACCGGGGGAGGATCTTCCATTGCGTATATTTGAACCCCGGTATAAACAACTGATCAACGAATGTGAGGAAAAGGGCTTAAGCTTTGGAATACCCTACGTGAAAGGCTCCCAAATGCAGAGTTTCGGATCGGAGTGCATGGTTAAGCAGGTTTTGGCTACCAATTCAAAAGGTGAAATGGTAATCGTTGCCGAAGGCATAGCTGTTTTCGAGGTGCTCAGCTTTCAGAATCCCATGCCGGAGAAACTATACGGCGGTGGGAAGATAAAACTCTTTGAACCGGATCAGGAGGTGAAAAACCCCGAATTGATGCGACTTCTAATCCACTATACTGATTACCTTGATCCTGAATTTCTTAAAACCGTAAATGGAAACGAAATCAGGGTGAACGATGTGGCAAAAGCGCTAAATCTCTCTTCCGAAGACAAACACCAATTCATCAGCCTTCAGTTCCAACAAAAGCAGGAATCTTTCCTGATCGGTCAGATGAAGTACCTCTACAAGCTCAGGGAGCAGGAAAAACTTCTGAAGAACGATTACTTTCTCAACTAACCCTACCCCCTCATTTCCATCTTGTTTTTCAGTGTTTCCATGTCCTGTTTAAGATTTGCCACCGTGCGGTAAAGCTGGTCTTTCGGGATTACAGGATCGGGAATTTCCGAGCTGATGTAATGCACAAAACTCCATACCTCCCGGATATCATGTACATGCACCTTAAAAGGTTCATAAATGGTATTCAGGGAATACAAAGTCATGAATCCGTCCTCCCGGATGTGGTTATCTGCAATCTTAAAAACAATACCTTCGTTCATCGTCAGAATAATATAGGCGTCACCGCTTAGAATATTATTCCAGTCCTGCACAAACTCTCCCGTAACCCATGATTTATCGGGTATTGGCAGCATCGAGTCGCCGTTGAGCTGGAAGGTGCGGTACTTCTTGCTGTCGGACAAAAAAGGCAGGCGAAAAACAGGAAGCTCCGAGATATACTCAGGGTCGGAGAATCCATTCGTATATCCGGCCTTAGCCTTTTCAGGCACCAGCTCGATATTCTCCTCGTTGCCGGGCGTGACGGTGGTAGCGAGAATTCTGATGGTCTTTCCGCTTATATACACATCCTGACCATTTTCAAGCTGGTACAGCTGGTTTCCGGTAAGCTTTGACAAATCCACCTTAATAAGGGTATCGATTGCTATACGGAAGTAGGCTGAGAATTTCATGAGTTCGTCAATACCCGGCTGGGCTACGTTGTTTTCATAACCGCCAAGGGTGGGTCGCTTCATGCCTAGGGCATTTGCAAGATCGTCCTGGGTTTTGCCCCGGCGTTTGCGGAGGAGTTTGAGGTTGGTGCTGAAATACATAATTTAGAATTTAGAATTGCTTAATACTTCTGAATTTTTTTAGTTTAATTTTTTTGGTTTTTCTGATGTTAGTTTTTTTGCAGAATTAGGATTTACTACTTTTTTGCCGGTTTTTTCTTCTATTTCTTTTCGGGTATTACCGGCAATGGTGCCTCCTTGTCTGGCAATGGTTTTATTTTCATAAAAGGTTTTCGGCTTTTTCTCTTTGCTTATTTCGGTAGTTGTGGCTTCGGCAAGCATATTGAGTACCAATTCCAGATTGGACATATTATCCCTCAGGTTTTCTTTTTTTAAATCCTTGTGTTTTTTATACTCTTTTACTGAAAAGCCGCTCCATGCTTTGGTTATTTCATCGGTGAGTATAGCGTATTCTTGTCCTTTTTTTACTCCTCTGTTATCCCATTCATTGGTAAGATCCTTGCGAACCTCTATACTTTTCAAGCGTTGATTTACCCACTCCTTGCTATAACCTTTTTTAAGGTAAGTTTCCATTAAGCGGTCAATTCCAATTTCAGGATCTTCAATTTCATCTATTCGCTCACGAGCAACTTTGGCGATCCATAATTTAAATGGCTCAGCTTTGGGGGATGGCACAGATTGAATTAATCGAAATAATTGCTCTGTATCTGCTACATCGGTTAGACGCATTTTACCATCTGCTGCTTTCATTTTCAAACCGTGACAATTCGTCACGGTTTCATTCCCCTCCTCTTTTAACCGCTGTTTGAGTTTTCTCCAATACGCCTGAGAATCGACACTCTCAGTAAGTATTGTAATAATATCCACAATAGAAAAATACCACTTTTCTTTGTCTTCATCCCAGATTGAACGAACTTGTTTTTGTTCAAAGAATTTAATAGCTGTTTCTCTAGTCATAGCATTTACTTTTTACGATTATTAAAACCCGAAATATTTTTTATTTCTCAAAAAATGATTAAATTATAATCGGAAATATGATTAAAAACTAATCAAATTTACAACAGGAAAAATTAATAAACAAATATTTTATGAAAGAATTTAGAATACAATGTGGTTTACTTAAGCCTGAAAGGCTTAATTTCAATAACCGCTGGTGCAACCGGCGGTAAATGGAGCAAATAAGCTTGAGCCCTGAAAGGGTTCAACCCCCGGGGCTGTGTATTTATCGCATACACTACCGTAGGTTTGCACCCACGTTTATTGAGATGTTTCCCCTTCGGGGAATTTGAGTAAATTAAAACCTTTCAGGCTTAAGTAAACGAAATTGAATTCAACCTTCTACCTTAACCATGGACCGAAACATCGTACATATGGATCTTGACACGTTTTTCGTGTCGGTGGAGCGGCTGCAGAACAGCAAGCTGAAGGGGGTGCCTGTGATTATAGGGGGAGGCTCCGACCGTGGCGTGGTTGCCAGCTGCAGTTATGAAGCGCGTTCGTTCGGGGTTCACTCGGCCATGCCCATGAAGCTGGCGCGGAACCTTTGCAGGGAGGCCGTGGTGATTCGCGGCGACATGGAGCTTTACAGCAAGTATTCGGGCATGGTCACCGACATTATCGCGGAAGACGCACCGGTTTATGAGAAGGCATCGATTGATGAGCATTACATCGATATCACGGGAATGGATCGGTTCTTCGGCTCTCAGAAGTGGACGCATGAGCTCAGGCAGAGGATTATCCGTGAAACGGGTCTTCCTATTTCCTGCGGACTCTCGGTAAACAAAACGGTTTGCAAGATTGCCACAGGAGAGGCGAAGCCCAACGGGGAGAAAGAAGTTCAGAGTCCGCTGATAAAGCCATTCCTCTCCCCCCTGTCGATCCGAAAGATCCCGATGATCGGGCAGAAGACATACGAACTGCTGCGGTCGATGGGCATTGTGAGAATCGGCACTCTCAGTGAAATCCCGCAGGAGATGATGGAGAAACTCCTGGGAAAAAACGGAATCGAGATATGGAGAAAAGCCAACGGTATCGATAACACACCGGTGGTGCAGTATTCGGAACGGAAATCGATCAGCACCGAGCGCACTTTTGAGCAAGACAGTACCGACATCGCCCGCATGCGGGAACTGCTGGCAGTAATGGTTGAGAAATTGTGCTACGAGCTGCGCAGCAAGCAGCGGCTTACCTCTTGCATCACGGTGAAGATCCGGTATTCGAATTTCGACACCCACACCCTGCAGAAGCGCATACCCTACACCTCTTTCGACCACGTGCTTATCCCCATGGCTAAAGAACTTTTCGAGAGAAATTATCAGCGCCGAATGCTGATACGACTCATCGGGGTGAAATTCAGCCACCTGGTGCAGGGATCACAGCAACTCAACATGTTCGAGGACACGCCCGAAATGGTGAATTTGTACCTGGCTGTGGACAGGATGCGCAACCGATATGGGAAGGATGCGGTGGGAAGGGCTGTGGGGGTAAAGGATTTTGAAGGTAGAAGGTAGAATTTAGAAGGTGGAATTTGCGAAAATCGAATTCTACCTTCTGAATTCTAAATTTTAAATTTTCTTAGCAATTCTAATTCTACCTTCTGAATTCTAAATTCTAAATTTTCTTAACAATTCTAAATTCTACCTTCTAAATTCTAAATTGGAAATGTACCTGAACACACACTCATATTACAGCCTTCGCTATGGCACCATGGAACTTGAAAAGCTTGTTGAGCAGGCAAAGGAGAACGGAGTCGGGGCCATGGCGTTGACGGATATCAACAACACCATGGGAACCCTCGATTTCGTGAAGATATGCCAGGAAAACGGAATCCACCCCATAGCGGGAATTGAGTTCCGGAACGGCGACAGTTATCTGTACACCGCACTTGCGCGTAACAACCGGGGGTTTCAGGCGATGAACGGATTCTTATCCCTCGTTAACGAAAAGAAAGAGGACCTGCCTGTTCGTGCACCCCGACTTGATGACGTTTGGTTCGTTTACGACTGGAACAACAAACCCGCTGATCTTCGCGACAATGAGTTGGTAGGCATAAAGGCCGGCGACATCAACAAACTCTTCTCCTCCCCTCTTCGAAACGCACAGCACAAGCTGATTGTATGGCATCCGGTAAGTTTTTCCCAAAAAGAGGAATTCGAAATCCACAGGCACCTCCGTGCCATCGACCACAACACCCTGCTCAACAAACTGGAGCCGGTTAACCTGGCTTCGGAGCGGGAAATCATGGTTCCCCTCGACCTTCTGCTGATCGCTTACGGGGATTACCCGGGAATCGTCAGGAACACGGAAAACCTCATTGCCGATTGCCACATTTCGTTCGATTTCAACTCGGTAAAAAACAAACAGTGCTTTACCAGCAGCCGCTACGACGACAAGGTGTTTCTGGAGAAGCTGGCCATGGAGGGAATGGAATACCGTTATGGCAAACGAAACAAAGAAGCGCTCAGGCGCGTGAAGCATGAACTGGAAATCATCGACAGGCTTGGGTTTTCGTCATATTTCCTGATCACCTGGGACATGATCCGCTATTCCATGAGCCGCGGCTATTACCACGTGGGTCGTGGAAGCGGAGCCAACTCGGTTGTGGCCTATTGTCTTAAAATCACCAATGTGGACCCGATAGAGCTCGACCTGTATTTCGAGCGTTTCATCAACCCGAAACGGACGAGTCCGCCGGATTTCGATATCGACTATTCCTGGAAAGAGCGGGATGACGTGCTGGATTATGTGTTTAAACGCTATGGAAAGAAGCATACTGCGCTTATCGGCACCATTTCCACCTTCCGCGGCAGGTCGATTTTCCGGGAGTTGGGAAAGGTCTATGGCTTGCCCAAGGACGAAATCGACCGTTTGGTGGATGAGCCTTCGCACCCGATGAACCAGAACCGGATCACGGAACAGATATTCAGAGTTGGCAGCCTGATTGCCGATTTCCCCAATATGCGCAGCATTCATGCCGGGGGAGTTCTGATTTCGGAGGAGCCGATAACCATGTACACCGCACTCGACATGCCCCCCAAAGGTCTGCCCACCACGCAGTGGGATATGTACGTGGCTGAAGCGATAGGCTTTGAGAAACTGGATATTCTGAGTCAGCGGGGGATCGGCCATATCCGTGAGGCTGTGGAAATTATTGCCCGCAACCGCGGAATTGATGTGGATGCGCATAAGGTGAGCGATTTCAAGACCGATCCGCAAGTGCTTCGCCAGTTGGAAGATGGCGAGACGAATGGCTGCTTTTATATCGAGAGTCCTGCCATGCGCGGTCTGTTGAAAAAGCTGCGATGCAACAATTATATAAGTCTTGTGGCGGCCAGCTCTATTATCCGGCCCGGCGTAGCCCGCTCAGGGATGATGAAGGAGTACATCAAACGCTTTCACAATCCCGACAGCTTCGAATACCTGCATCCGGTGATGAAAGAGCAGTTACAGGAGACCTATGGGGTAATGGTGTATCAGGAAGATGTGATAAAGGTTTGTCATCATTTCGCGGGATTGGACCTGGCCGATGCCGATGTGCTGCGCAGAGCCATGAGCGGAAAGTTCAGGTCAAAGAAGGAGTTTGAAAGAATAACGGACCGGTTTCATGAAAACTGCAGGCAAAAAGGCTATCCCGATGAACTTACCAACGAGGTATGGCGACAGATAAGCTCTTTTGCCGGCTATTCGTTTTCGAAAGCGCATTCGGCTTCGTATGCGGTAGAGAGTTTCCAGAGTTTGTATCTCAAGGCCCATTTCCCGCAGGAGTTTATGGTGGCCGTGATAAATAATTTCGGGGGATTTTACCGCAGCTGGGTGTATGTGAATGAAGCCAAGCGTTGTGGTGCCAATATTCTCCTCCCCTGTATAAACAACAGCGAGCAGACGACATGCATCAGGCGAAACGATATTTACCTTGGTTTTGTGCATGTGCAGAACCTGGAAGACAAACTTGTGCAGGCCATACTGGAAGAAAGAGACAAGAATGGGCTTTTCCTTGATCTTGAAGATTTTGCACGAAGGGTACACATTGGAAAAGAGCAGATTGTGATTTTGATCCGAATCGATGCTTTTCGTTTCACAGGAAAAACAAAGAAGCAGCTTTTATGGGAAGCCCACATGCTGCTTGGCGAGAATAAGAAAACCGAAACCGGAAAATCACTGTTTGAAATGAAGCCCAGGAAATTTGTGTTACCCGATCTTGAACAAAGCCGGCTCGAAGATGCCTACGACGAGATTGAGCTGCTGGGTTTCCCGGTAAGCATGAGCAGGTTCGATCTGCTACAGACAAGTTTCAGGGGGGAGATTATGGCTAGGGATATGATGAAACATCTGGGAAAAAAGGTAAGGATGGTTGGAGATCTCACCTCCCTGAAAAATGTAATTACAATAAAAAAAGAATGGATGCATTTTGGCGCTTTCGTGGATCCTGAGGGAGAGTTTTTTGATGTGGTGAATTTTCCCGATACACTGAGAAAATACCCCTATAAAGGCTATGGTGTGTATCTTATTCTGGGCAAAGTGGTCGAAGAGTTTGGCTTTCCAAGCATTGAGGTGGAGAAAATGGCAAAACTGCCGGTTTTGAGCGACACGAGATACTAATAAGAGCTGTGAGTTTGAGTGTGAGTGTACCCGTTTACCCCACCCTGCTGCACTTTTCTAACGCTTTGTGACAGTAAAGAAGGGAGCATGCAGAAAAATGATCTTGTTCCTTTTTGGGATTTAGGGTGAAAACAGGCTGATTTTTCTAATCTGCCAAAGTAGAATTAGTCATTAATTTTAATTAATTTCGCTCTGAATTTATAATTTTACGTTTTAATAACTTTTTAAACCCGATTGGAATGAATAGCCAGGATTACATTAACAGAGAAGACAAATACGGAGCGCATAATTACCATCCCCTGCCCGTTGTTCTTGATAAAGGGGAAGGTGTTTTTGTTTGGGATGTGGAAGGCAAAAGGTATTTCGATTTCCTTTCAGCTTACTCGGCAGTAAACCAGGGGCATTGCAATCCCACCATTGTGGAGGCCATGATTGCTCAAACCAAAAAGCTTACCTTAACCTCAAGGGCTTTTTACAATAGCGTTCTTGGCGAGTATGAGGAATTTGTCACAAAGTTTTTCGGCTACGACAAGGTATTGCCCATGAATTCCGGTGCGGAAGGCGATGAAACAGCCTTGAAGCTCTGTCGCAAATGGGGCTATGAGAAAAAAGGAATTGCCGAAAATCAGGCTAAAATAATCGTTTGCGAGAATAACTTCCACGGCAGAACGATCACCATTATTTCTATGTCAACCGATCCTGACTCCTATAGCGGGTTTGGCCCCTACACACCTGGTTTCATCAAGATTCCCTACAACGACATCCCAGCCCTCGCAAAAGCGCTGGAGGACCCTACAGTAGCCGGATTTCTCGTAGAGCCTATTCAGGGTGAAGCGGGAGTTTATGTTCCGGAAGACGGTTACCTGAAGAAAGCCTACGAGCTCTGCAAAGCCAAAAACGTTTTGTTCATTGCTGATGAGGTTCAGACGGGTATTGCACGCACCGGCAAATTGCTGGCCTGCGATCACGAAGGTGTGCGGCCCGATATCCTGATTCTCGGCAAAGCTCTTTCCGGGGGATTGTATCCTGTATCGGCGGTTTTGGCCGATAACGACATTATGATGGTTATCAAACCCGGCGAGCACGGCTCAACCTTTGGGGGTAACCCGGTAGCGGCCAAAGTTGCCATCGCAGCCCTCAGCGTAATCCGTGACGAAAAACTGGCTGAAAACGCCGAGCGCCTCGGAAAGATTTTCAGGGAGGAACTGAAAAAAGTACAAACCGAAAGGATCGAACTCGTTCGCGGAAAAGGTTTGCTCAACGCTGTGGTTATTAAACCCATGAATGGTAAAACCGCCTGGGATGTTTGTCTTGCATTGAAAGAAAATGGCTTACTTGCCAAACCCACCCACGAGCATATTATCCGCTTCGCTCCTCCTCTTGTAATCACTGAAGCCCAACTACGTGAGGCTATTGAGATTATTACGAAGACGATTCTTGAGTTTAAATAGGTAATGAGGTAACGGGGTAACGAGGTAACGGGGTAACGAGGTAACGGACGCCGCCCTGAGCTTGCCGAAGGGGTTAAGGGGTTCGAAAACTGTTAAAACGTTACTCATAAAGCGATTATATCCATGCCTGGGGTATATCTCGTTGAGTTTTAAGAATTAATTGAATAAACTAACACTCTGTGTAATTTTTCATTATGCAGAGTGTTTAATTTTTGCTTTTAGAACCGGCAAAAAAACTGAACCTGTAATTTCCTTGCGATGAAAAATGTAATCCTGACTTTTTCGGTGTTTGTTTTTATTTGTATTAACTCATGTAGCACAAAAGATATGGCCATTGACAAAAATAATCTGGATGAAAGCGTTAATCCGGGAGTGAATTTTTACCAGTATGCCAACGGCGGATGGATCAAAAACAATCCTCTTCCAGCTGAATTCAGCCGGTACGGGAGCTTTGACGCTCTGGCAGAAGAAAACAACGAAAGAGTGAAAACTCTCGTGGAAGAAGTTGCCGCCGGCAATTCGGAAGAAGGATCCATAAACCGGAAGGTTGGGGATTTCTACAATGCCGGCATGGATTCCGCAAAAATTGAAGCAGAAGGAATCAGTCCCTTGCTGGGCTTCTTCAACGAACTCGATGCCATTTCGGATGTTGATGGCCTCAAACATTGCCTTGTTAAATGGCAGTCGGAAAATATTCAGATGTTGTTTTATCTCTATGGGATGCCCGACAAGAAGAACAGCAGCGTGGTTATTGCAAGTCTCTCTCAAGGTGGATTGGGACTTACCGATGTTGATTACTACCGTTCGGATGACGAGCATTCAAAAGCAATCCGTGACGAATACCTGAAGCATATTGCCCGGATTCTCCAGCTGGCAGGAACTGATCCGCAAGTATCCGATGCTCAGGCAAGCGAAATCCTTGAGTTCGAAACCCGTCTGGCGAAATCGTCCATGACACGATTGGAGAGAAGAGACCCTTTCGCACAGTACAATAAAATGAGTGTTGACGACCTGATAAGTCTTTCGCCAGCAGTACCCTGGAAGCAACTGCTTGCCGATCTTAAGCTTGAGGACCTCAAGGAAATCAATGTCTCTCAGCCCTTGTTTTTTCAGGAAATAAGCAAAATGCTCAACGACACTGACATAGAAACTTGGAAGATATGGATGAAATGGTCGCTTGTAAATGGGAATTCCGAGCTTCTTTCTTCCCAGTTTGTGAATGCTTACTTCGACTTTTACGGAGGCTTTTTGTCGGGTAAAAAGAAAATTCTTCCGCGTTGGAAACGGGTTTTGGCCAGCACCAACAGCGCTATGGGTGAAGCTATTGGCTTATTGTTTGTTGAAAAGCACTTCCCTCCCTCTTCAAAAGAACGAATGCTAAATCTGGTTGCCAATCTTAAACTAGCGCTGAGTGAACGCATTAACCAACTTGAATGGATGAGCGACACAACAAAAATCCAGGCTCTCGAAAAGCTACAGGCAATAAACGTGAAAATTGGTTATCCCGACAAATGGAGAGACTACTCCAGCCTTGAAATCGGCAGCACAAGTTATTTTGAAAACGTTAAGAAGGCTTCCCTGTTCAACTATCGGTTTAACATAGATAAAATCGGTAAGCCAGTAGACAAGAAGGAATGGGGAATGACACCCCAAACTGTTAATGCGTATTACAGCCCTTCCCACAACGAAATTGTTTTTCCCGCTGCAATCCTTCAACCGCCATTCTTCTTTCCTGAAGCCGACGACGCTGTGAATTACGGGGCCATAGGGATGGTTATCGGTCACGAGATGACGCACGGCTTTGATGATCAGGGGAAGAATTATGACAAAAACGGGAATCTTATGAACTGGTGGACCGATTTGGATACCGAGAACTTCGAGGCAAGAACAAAGGTTTTGATAGATCAGTACAACGAGTTTGTTATTAAGGGCGATGTAAAAGCCGATGGTCAGTTAACGTTGGGTGAGAATATAGCCGATCTTGGAGGACTCAATATTGCCTATACTGCTCTTCTTAAAGCCTGGGAGAAAAAACCCCCGGATAAAAAAACAAACGGCTTTACCCCTTCCCAGAGATTCTTTCTGGCTTATGCCCATGTATGGGCGAATAACATCAATGACGAGGAAATGCTGAGAAGGACAAGGGAAGACGTGCATTCGCTCGGACACCTCAGAGTTAACGGCCCCGTGCAGCATATGCAAGAGTTTGTTGATGCTTTTCAGATTTACTCCGACGATCCAATGTTTATCCCCCTTGAAAACAGAGCCAGCATTTGGTAAGGTTGATTATGGGAATAAGGATTACCTGACCTCCCAGCCATAATCCTTATACTGCCAGCTTACCTGATCATTCTTGATACTGATCTGCATAAATCCTTCTTCGAAACCCTTGTTGGGGCCTTTCCACCATCCACCGCAGACTGCACCGGCAGTAATGAAATGGATTCCGTCAACGTAAATGTCTTCTATGGTATGCAAATGTCCCTGTAAAACAAGCTTCAGGGAATGATTGGCAAATAAATCAATCACATCCTTGGAGTTTGCCACAACAAGGGACGAGTCGTTCTTCAGGGTTGAGCCATAGTACTTCTGTTCAAAGATCGTTATGAAGGGGATATGAGTACTGACAACAATTGGCATTTCCTTGTCGGTTTGCGCCAGTTCGGTTTTTAGCCAATCCATCTGAGTACTGTCGATCCACCCGATATAACTGTTTTTGCGTGTATCTTCAACAGAATTCAGAATCATAAACTTCCATCCCTTGTGCTCGAATGAATAATAGCTTTTACCCAGTTGTTTCTCGAACATCTTCTCACCGTATTCCGGGTGCATGGGATCGGCGCCGCTCCTCTTGTAAATCCCATATATTTCATGGTTACCCATGGTGTTGTACACTGGCATCTTCAGATTTGGAATCATCTCCTCATAAAGTTTGTATAGCGAGTCGGAGCGCCCGTAGCTTTGTCCCAATGCGTCCATTATCAGGTCGCCCCCGGTTATCACGAAATCGGGATTCAGCGCGTTAACAGAATCCATTGCCTGCTTAAAGCCTTCCGGGGCGTTCTCCTCGGGCTGAAGGTGGATATCGGTCATGAACACAAAGGAGAAATCATTTTCAGAACTGCCTGATGGCTTGGTATTGCAGGAATAAAAGCTGATAAGTATAAGCATTACCGATACAGTTAAGGAAATGCTAAAGGGTTTTTTCATAAGAGGGGAATTTTTTTAATAAAATTGCAATTTTTACCTAGGGCTTCTATTCACTTTTTTTTTATTTCCACAAATATTTGGAGGGCGCTGTCGCTTTCCCTACTTGTTATGTCTTTCCTCCAGCACGGCCAATACATCCCGGATGTCTTTATCACGGGCTGAAAGCAACACCAGCAGGTGGTATATTAAATCAGCTGCTTCGTTCAGCAGAAGCTCATCGTTCACATCCATGGCCTCAATAACGAGTTCCACGGCCTCTTCCCCTACTTTCTGGGCAATCTTGTTCATGCCCTTTTCAAATAAGCGGGTGGTATAGCTGTCGGGGGGCATTTCAAGCTTTCTCTTATGAATCAGATCCTGCAGACTGAGTAAAAACGCAGGTCCATCGTTGTTCGTTTCATTAAAACAGGTGTCGGCTCCGGTATGGCATACGGGACCGGTAGGTTCAACCTTGATGAGCAGGGTGTCGTTATCGCAATCCGGAATCATCTCAATGATCTTCAGAAAATTACCACTCTCCTCCCCTTTTGTCCACAGGCGATTTTTCGTCCGGCTGAAAAAGGTTACCAATCCGGTTTCCACGGACTTATCGAGTGCTTCCTGGTTCATAAAACCGAGCATAAGGACTTTGTTTGAAGAGTTGTCCTGGATAACAGCAGGAATCAATCCATTGAGCTTGTCAAAATCGAGTTTCATATTTTAAGTCTTATCGTATAACAATATTTTGGTTTCGAAGATAATCTTTTAAAACGGGAATGGGGATCTCGTTAAAATGAAAAATGCTGGCGGCAAGCGCGGCGTCGGCTTTTCCCCGGGTAAAAACCTCCGAAAAATGCTCCATCTGGCCTGCTCCCCCTGATGCAATAATGGGTATCGAGAGGTTTTCCGACAAGATGGCCAAAGCCTCGCATGCAAAACCGCTCTTGGTACCGTCGTGGTTCATTGAAGTGAAGAGGATCTCACCGGTTCCCCGCTCCTGCGCTTCCCGTGCCCATGAGAACAGTTCCTTTTCTGTTCTGATGCGTCCTCCATTCACATAGACCCACCACTTGCCATCGTCTTCGAGCCTTGCATCGATTGCTGTAACTACAAACTGGCTTCCATATCCCGAAGCAATGTCTTCAATAAGCTGAGGGTTGCGAACAGCAGAGGAATTCACCGAAATTTTGTCGGCACCGGCTGATAAGAGCCGATCGGCATCCGAAATCTCATTGATCCCTCCTCCCACGGTAAAAGGGATATTGAGATGGAGTGCGATCCTTTTGACCAAATCGGTAAAAAGTTTTCGCTTTTCGTGCGTAGCGGTTATATCAAGGTAAACGAGCTCATCTGCGCCTTCGCGGGCATACTTTGCGCCGAGCTCAACAGGGTCGCCAACTTCCTTGATGTTGACGAAGTTTATTCCTTTTACGGTTTGGCCGTCTTTGATGTCCAAACAAGGGATTATGCGTTTTGCAATCATTTTGGGATTTGTTTTTTACCACAGCGTATATATACTTCCTAAAACATTGTTGTCCGGTAAAAGATGTGAGATTCCTCGCTTTTCTCGGAATGACAAGCTATTTCGAGTTTCAGGAGTTG
>CAMAZH010000017.1 GCA_945863035.1 Chitinophaga pinensis
ATGGTTGCTTCACCTGTACCATTGGTTACGGTCCATGTAACTGATTTATCCGAAGCATCAGCAGGCAGAACCGCGGCACTCATTTGCAGGGTTCCTGCATTTGTTGAAATAGTAGTTGCATTTGCAGCACCGGAAACCGTTATGGAAGAGACCTTAACAATCTGACCCGATATAGTGATTTCAAGTTCGCCAACTATTGAGCTTCCGTCTTTGGCTGTAGCTTTTACGGTTACTATTCCATCTTTCACAGCGGAAAGAAGCCCGTCAGCATTAATGGTTGCTTCACCCGTACCATTGGTGACAGTCCATTCAACTGATTTATCATTCGCGTATTCAGGTAACACAGCAGCGCTCATTTGCAATGTTCCGTCGTTGGCTGTTATTGTGGTGGCATTTCCTGCAGCAGTAACAATAACGGAGGTAAGCAAATTTACCTGGTTTGAAACAACGACATCAACTATGTCTGAAACGTTTGCATCGGCAGCACTGGTTGCCTTTACTTTAATGGTTCCATTGATCATTGCCGTGAGGTTGCCGGTTGCAGATAAGGATGCAAATTCACCTCCGCTTTCCACAGACCATTTCACCTCTTTGTTTGAAGCATTGGCCGGCTCAACACTTGCCGACAGTTGCAGCGTTCCGTTATCGGTATCAATTACAAATACGCCTGTGGATGAAGTAATGGCGACATTAGTTGCAGTTACCTGATTGCTTATAGTAATTAGCAATTCCCCGGTAACTCCCGATCCGTCAGCGGCAGTTGCAATAACTTTTGCAACACCATCACTGATGGCGGAAACCAATCCCGTTAAAGAAACGGTAGCATAGGGAGTGGATGCATCAACCGACCAGATAACACTTTTATCCGCGGCCTCATCCGGTGCCACAGTTGCAATTAGCTGAAGGGTTCCAGAGGATGTGGAAATAGCGGTAGCGTCGCCCTCCCCTGTTATAATAATAGAAGTAAGCTTGGTTTGATTGGAGATTGTAATTTCTGTTGTATCGCTTTTATTGCTTCCATCCTTTGCACTGGCAATAACTTTCACAACCCCATCTCTATGCGCTGTTAAAAGCCCATCAGCATCAATTGTGGCAATGCCTGTCATATCGGTTGACCATGTAACCGACTTATCATTTGCATCGATGGGTAAAACAGCTGCCTCCATTTGCAGTGTGCCTTTATTGATGTCAATTAGGGCAACTGCTCCACTACCGGTAACTGTTATAGCATCGACCGGGACAATTTGACCGGTTATTGTAATATTTTTATCGACAAATGCTCCACCCGCATCGGCAATGGCTCTAACGACAGCATTACCGTTGCGTACAGCGGTTACCAATCCTCCTGCAGTTACAGTAGCAACTATAGGATCATTTGTGCCGGCAATGGTCCAGCTTACAACTTTGTTTGTGGCTTCGGCAGGAAGGAAATCACTTGCCTCCATTTGAAGACTCCCGTTATCTTCAGCTATGGCTGATGCATTTAATGCAGCATTTGTTGCAAAGGATGTAACGGGAACAAAACTGTTTCCTGCAACAATCTCGAAATTATCGAACAAACATGCATAGGTTGCGCTCCCGCCGTTTGTGAGTCGGACAATAAGTCTCTTATCATTTGGATTGACAACTTTATCAATCGGAATTTCAACTTTTGTCCATGTGTTAGCGGCTAGACTTGGAATTGTAACGACCTTTTGGAAGGATGCTCCCCAATCGAGTTCAACCTGGAATCTGAAGTTGGTTTTTGTTGAGGGAGATAATACCCACCAGGAAACTTTGCTCACCTGATTCCAATCGTTTGCTTTCAGGAAAAAGCCAGTCCAGTTTGCCAGATTCGCTATTTTCAAAACATTGGCCGTAGGGTTATTTGCGTCAACTATTGAATTCGCCATTACTTCATGCGTCATTGGAGCAGCCCAATAGCTTTCAAAAGGCTCAATACCTGAACCTTCGAAGCCGTAAAACTGGCAGTATGCAGGATCGGGAGTAAGGCCCGTAACTCTTACCACAGCAGATACACCAGGATTCACTTTTGCAGTTGCAATAATAGTTGCAGTACCAGCTCCAATAAAAGTAACTTTGCCAACAATATCCACTGTAGCCACTGCAGGATCGCTTGATGCATAATTAAGGCGGGGATCAGCCGTCGCAGGTTCCACTGTTGCTGTAAGCTGAACGGTTTTGCCAATGATCGCTGAGCTGGCGGAAGCTGATAAAGCTATGCTTGTCGGGGCCTCAGTAGGATAAGACACATAAGTAATATTATCGACATAGCACTCCAGACTCGCCCCATTTTTCATGTAGATCTGCTTGTAGTCAAAAGTGGTAAAAGAAGAAATATCCACAACAACATGAACCCAAGCGTCTTTTGTTGCAACGGATGGATTTTTTTTAAAGTTTGCCCCTGCACTGACCGAATTGTCCAATGCAACTTCCAATTGGCCTGAGGCACCAACCAAATAAACATCAAATTCGATTGCCTTATAATTAGACCATGCTCGCGGAGGATCGATCCACTGCTTTATACCTCCGCTCCATGTGCCGGTCTGCACGAGTTTCATTACCTTAGTTGAGGTATTTATTCCTCCCGAGAACGGATTATCGACTACGGTCTGAACAAAACTCCAATTCTCCCATCCTTGAGTGGTTCCGTCTTCAAAATCGAAGACAAGGTTTTGAGCTTTTAAAAAGCCAGTTGCAAAAATCACAACTAAAAACAAAACGAATAGTTTTTTCATAAATGAGTAGTGTTTAGCGCAATCAGCTCTTTATCAGAGCAATAATTGCATGATTAATAATTATAGCGATTAAAAAAGATACAGGTTATGCATTCATTGTTTCAATATAACCGAAAGTCATTTTATCTCGGATCCGGATCGCACCGGTTATTACTTCTCTCTTCACCGCATTCAAAACAATTAGGTTCTATTTTAGGCTTATTACCGGTATTTTATTACTGTATCAAACATGCGGATTATGTTTTCTGAAGGAACATTGCTCATGATATTATGAACCTGCTGAAAAACAAACCCTCCATTTCCTTTCATTACCAATATTTGCTGCCGAACATGTTCCTCAATCTGATCGGGTGAGGAATTCGGCAGAATCGACTGAGTGTCGCATCCCCCTCCCCAAAAAGTTAAGCGGCCTTTGTACTTTTCTTTCAGACTTGCAATGTCCATGTCTTTGGCCGATATCTGAACAGGATTCACTGCGTCAAGGCCGGCATCGATAAGATCTTCGAGAAAAGGTTCGATGGAGCCGCAGGAATGGAGCAGGATTTTTACATGGGGAGCAAGTTTTTTTACCTTTTCCCACATTTTCTTATGGAATGGTTTATAGTAAAGGCGGTACATCTCCGGGTCAATTAAGGGACCCTGATTAGAACCGAAATCATCCCCGAAGAGCATGATGTCGATATAGGGTCCAACAGCCGAAAGCCATTTTTCCATGTCGGCCATATAAATCGCCGTTAATTGTTCCGAAAACCTCAGGCAGGCCTCAGGGTAAAGTGCCATGGAAAGGAAGTAGTTATCATTTCTGCACATGATTTGCGGAGTTTCGAAAAGGTTTCCGCCGAAGAGTCCGATAATTGCCTTATCGGTCGATTCGCGAAGTCTTCGTGCTCCCTCCGACATTTTTACGAGCCCCTCTCCTTCCAGCTTAAGATGTCCCCCCGGACCGGGTGTTGCACACCACATATTCAGTTTGAATTGCTCATTTATATCAGCAAATTCATCGTTTTCGAAATCGCGGCCTTCCATTGGGTAATTGGTCTGCTCGAAATACAGGCAACCTTTCTTCTGCACTCCCAATGGCAAGCCATTTTCGGCAAGCAGATACCAGTCATCACCTGTTTTCTCGACATTTACCATGGCCGGTATCTTACAGGGAGTCCCATCCGGCAGCACCCAGTCTTTCCAATCCTCATCAGAATGCATATAGGCACGACCCAATTCGATGGTATCGACCTGAAAACGATCCAATACCGGTTCTTCAACAATAGCGAGTTGCTGAATCATATCATAGACATAAATCCCCCCTGAGCATATCCCAAGCTTTTCTTTCAGTCTGGCGTATGCAATGGCTGAAATTCCGGAAGACCTGTGGCCTCCAAAGTCGATCGGGATTTTATCCGGGTCATGATAGTTTAAAGCGGTCAATACTCTTTCTCTGGAATTCATGGTAATTTAATAATTGTGAATTGCACAACAGATTTTTATGCGGATGTCGGCATGCTATTTCCGCTGAACCCGAAGTAGTTTTCGAACCGTTACACTTTCCGAAGTAGTGATCCGAAGAAAAAACACCCCTTCATAAATGGCTGATTTTTCGGGACTAAGAACCATTTCTTTTCTCCCTGTTGAGTACACAAAATCTTCAACAAGAGTATAGGCTGTTCCCTTTGTATCAACAAGTTCAATTCTGACGCAGGAGGGCTTTTCAAGAAAATAACTGATATTCAAATAATCTGTGAAAGGGTTGGGAAACAGTTCAAGTTGCAAATCATTTCCAGCCGGCTTTTGAATCCCCAGCAGCGAATCCACCACCTTTATCAGAAGGGTATCCGGATCGGAATCGGAAACGCCATCGTTTACGATAAGTGTAAGTTGGTATTCGCCCAGCATAGCAGAGCGAAAAGCCGGTACGTCTTCCTCCGACTTAAACAATTCAGGAGCACTTCCTGCAGGTTTGCTCAGTATCTGCCATTTATAACTCAAGACATCATTCTCGGGATCAGAACTTCCGGAACCATCAGGCTTAAGGTATTTACCCGGGAGTACTGCCATAACATTTTTGTCAATCAGGGCAATGGGTCTGGCAGAAGACACAATACTTATTGTATCGGGGATCCCTGTAACAGAATTGTTATCCACTGTAAGTTTAAACAGATACGCTCCAGGCAAATCGGGAATGAAACTGAATTTGCTTTCATTCTTAACAGGAAGAGACAGAAGGCTTCCGTGCGGTTTGGAAACCAATTCCCAGGAGAAATTTATTGCCTTTCCTTCAGGATCATAACTCATACTTCCGTCAACCGGTATCTCGGAAGGATAAGGAGATTTCCAGTCCAGACCGGCTATTGCAATCGGATGGGTATATGGGGAAGAATACTTTACTTTAAAGGCGATTTCTTTTGAGAAAACCGGGATTTTCAGCTTAACAAGCGGGTTGATTACCGTAAGGCTATCCGCAAACACTACTTCTGCGGTTTCCGGATTTATAAACTCCACCCGGTAATAGCCAAAGTCCAGTCCCTTAACATCCACAACAATATTAGCGATCCCCACCTTGTTTTCGGGGTGGTAAAAATAGCCGTATAAAGCTCTCGGGCCCTTTAATGCCAATAATTTCAGTCCATCGGAGCTAGTAAAGCCCAGGGTATCGATATTTACCGAATCTGCTGCAAAATCGGATGATGAGGAATAGCTTCCCAGAGCTTTGTAGACATCCCACCAATCGTTTTTAATCAACGTTTCCACATACCAATATTGAGATGGAGCTTGGATAAACAATCCCTGCCAGAACACTTTACGCAACAGATCCCTTGTCTGGGGTGTTCCAAACTCCCCGCATATTATAGGTTTTTGAAGATTTGTATGGAGTTCTGATGCTTCATGCCGTATGGTTTGAAGCAAATTATCATTATAAACATGAAACTGAAGAACGTCCATAGCCTTGTTATCATCCATCAGTTTCAGCTGCAGGTGATCGGTACTTGTTGTCTGGATATGGTTAAAAGCATCTATAGATTCGACGTAATTACTCATCGTATCGTGATAAGCGTCGATATCATTGTTAAAGGAGGCTGGTTCGTGCAGAAAATGTCCGCTAAAATTAACCTCATTAAAAAACTCCCAGGCAAAAATATTTGGAGAATACCCCCAACGGGCAATGACGTACCGGAAATATTTTTTTGCCTGGGCATAAGCTCTCTGATCCCTGAAGTATTCATTTGGCTTTGCCAGGAATCCGCCATATTCTATGTTATAAGGATTCCCTGCCCAATTGGAGTTAACGTTTTCGGAAAACTGCCCGTGCCAGTTAAACACCATCTGCATATAAACATCGTTATCGCGGAACATATTTATCATGGTATCAATCATACAGGAACTTTCCGGACTATAGTAGCCCAAACCCTTATATCGCCCTCCCGTCCATTCTAATTGTGTCTGCCCGACAATCCACTGGCGGATGAAGTTTGCGTTGTTCGCCTTGAGTTGCTGAAGCTGCCAGTTCGGATGCTTCAACAAGTCCTCATTTCCCTGAAGGTGCATACCCAGAGGAAAGTATGGCTCACCTGTTTCATGCCGGTAATAGTTTTTGTTTTGATCATCGACCCGAATAAAACCCTTCACATCGCTTGGCACGGCGCTAAAGCTAACCGGATCCGAATAAATCGTGCCCTCGTGGTCGGTAAGCCTGATCCTTATGTTGTGGGTTCCAATCTCCCTTGGGCTGTAACGAAGCATCCAATATTTGTAATTCGAATCCATTTTCCAGGTAGTATCGTTATAAAAGGCCCGGGTAAAATGAAAGCATGGGATTACGAGACTGTCGGATCCGTCTGTTTTAACAATTGCGTCAACCTTAACTTCATCCGGATCGAAAACATTCGTGTAATTTTTGTTGATCTGAAATAATAATTCAGCCTTTTCAAAAAGTCCCACCGTGCTTTTCTCCATCTGCAGTCCCCTTATGATTTGAGAAGACGGATATACAAAGACATACGCACCAGTACTGACCTCATTCCCGTCGTTATCTTTTATGGAAAGCCTCACAAGATAATTTCCCTCACTTAAAAATTTATGGGTTACCGATATGCCCTGAGCCTCGTTCCCATCACCGAAATCCCACGAGAACAAAACAATCTCCCCATTGTAATCAATTGAAGAATAAGCATTAAAGACAATTTCACTTTCCGCATCTGCTATGGAAGGTGATACGCTGAAGGTCGCATATGGAATACCTGTGACCACAACGATATTCCTCGCCATTTTTGTTTCATTGCCATTAATGTCGGTTAAAATCAGCTGAACAGGATATCTGCCGGTTTCCGGGAAAGTATAATTGAACTCCTTCCCGTTGAATTCATCGTTATTGTTCACGGTCCACAAGTAGTTAACAATGGAGTCGCCGTTAGGATGATAACTTCCCTCAGCGCTAACAGTGAAGGGTTTGCCGATTAAAGGCAGATCGGGTGAAACAACGATTTTTCCTATAGGACCTACACCACCTACTTTAATATAATCGACCCAACAGAATCCCCACCATCTCAGAATTTCAATGGTATTTATACCGGTCTTAAGCTGGATATTACCAAATCTGGTTTCCGTAAATACAGTTGAGCCTGGAAAAACCAGAGAATTGACAAGCTGCTCGCCATTTATTACAAGGTAGTTCTCTTTGTTTCCGAATTTTGACATATAACCTACATTCAGCTCATAAGTACCCGCTTTTTCGACCGAGACCGTGAAGATGACCTTATCGCCCTCCTTCGCAAAACCCCCAATATAGCCGCTTCCGGAAAATCCCTCAAACTCGTTTCCAACAGAATTGCTTCCCAGAACAATTGCGTTTTCAGCTTCGTAAATGGTCGATTGGCCAAATAATCCTTCAATAGCAGATAAACAGATTAGGATAAAAGACAGAGCATGTAACTTAATATTCATTCCAAAGTTTTTTTAAAGAGTAGAGTTGTAAAAAAGGAAAACAAAGTGAATACAGGTTGCTTCCATTGATTTAATGGTTTGTATTTGAAAACAATGTTAGGGAAGATTACAATAACAGGCTTCACCTAATGTATTTAAATATGGCACAAATGTCTAAAGGCATGTGTTTTGTTAAAACCTTATAAATCCAGTTTCATTTTTTCACGGGCATCACAGGTTCAAGCTTAAAATAATCTATTTTCACTTCGGCATTGTGGGTTGAAAAGCGGATAATGTTATCACCTTTTCTCAGCTGCACGATCCCCAGATCAATTTCTTGCCAACCCTTGGTTTTTTTCATGGGCAAACCCTCCCATTGGGCCAGCATTTTGGCTCCCACAAGTATATCGGCAGCAAAATCATCTTCCGCTTCCAAGCGTATTGTTAAACGGGCATCCATATAATCGTTCACCTGGGCAAGTACCTGCACATTGTCATGCCTTACATCAAATCCGGTTACATATCCCCGGGCTGAATAGTCAGGTGTTTGGGTGCTTACATATGTGCCATCAAGCTTGCCTCCTGCGGCATTTCCGTTTTCCGCTTCCAGAAGAATTGTTGCCGTGGTTTGAATCCCATCAGTAATGCCTTCAGCTGTGGGTATAATAGGTTGGATTGTGCCATCTGCATTGTAATAGAGGAAGTCTGCCATCAGGTTTCTCTCGTGCCCGTTTCCACCCGAAACCCAGGCACTGTGATAGAAGGCAATCCAATTGTCTTTGAATTTTGTAATAGAACCGTGATTGGTGCTGCCATGACCTTCAAACTCACGAATGTATTTTCCCAAGCTGGTATAGGGTCCCAGAGGATGGTCAGCAATAGCATAATACATTTCTTCCGGCCATGTGCCATCAGGAAGTCCGGGGTATGAAAGATAATACTTCCCCTTGTACTTATGCACCCAGGGACCTTCAAACACTTCAAATAACTGATCGGTAAGATCAACAACAGTACCAGGTATTATTGACAGCAGGTCGTTGGCGAGTTTTGCTGCCTTACAGGTTCCGTTTAGTCCCCAGAACAGGTAAGCCTGTCCGTCATCATCAACGAATAGTGCAGGATCCTGTCCCCATTCTACTCCTGCAATAAAGCCTAAATCGTTAAACGGGCCCTGGGGCAAGTCGCTTTCTGCCACGCCAGTACGAAAAATACCGGTTTTCCTTTCAATCATGCAATAAATAAGGTAGTATTTCTCGTTCCAGTAAACCGCATCAATTGCCCAGGCATAGCCAACAGCCCAATCTACATCGTCAACAGAGAGTGCTCTGCCATGATCTGTCCAGTTGATCATATCCGTGGTTGAATAAACATGGTAATCATGCATGGTAGCATGGTGATTGGTGCCGGGCATATCGGTGCTGGCATAAATCCAAAGTGTATTTGTGTCTGATGGCCATACATGGGCGGATGGATCCGCGGCAAAAAGATGCCATATTAAGGGGTTGCCACTAGCCATGAACTTAACGGGCAGATATGCCAATATTGTAATTAGCAGAATTGTTTTAAAATGTAGTTTCATTCGAAAAAAGTTTATTTAATTAATTATCCTCATGTTGAACATATGGATGTTACATCATTTTCAGATATAATGACAAATTGTTTTTATGCGAAATATGCCCACAAGGTAATTACAGTCAATCCTATAAAAACAGACACAACAATATTGACCCAGTTCCACATTGAGTTATCAAATTTGGTTTCAGATATTGCGATCACAACCGCTTCAGATTTGCCTGCCAGATGTTCAGGATATAAAAGACTTATGGAAATAAGGATTAAAAGGCAGACCACAAAAAGGACAACACAATAGTTTAGAAAAGAAACAGAAGCAAAAACCTCAAGCATTTGATTGCTGTGAAATTTTGATACTATATCTGCTCCAAACTTAATTAATCCTAACAGGCCGCCTGAAACCAGCGTAATGATTGCAGCCTTGCCGTTGGCTTTTTTCCATAAAATGCCGACAAGAAAAACTGCTGCAATAGGCGGGCTTATATAGGCCTGCACAGATTGAAGGTATTGGTATATCTGGTTGCTCATGTGCCTTATCAGGGGTATCCACAGAATACCCACCACAATAAGCACCACTGTTGAAAGCCTGCCGACCATTACGAGCTTTTTGTCAGGTGTTCCGGGGTGCAGCTTTTTATAGATATCCATTGTGAAAAGTGTTGAACTGGAATTAAATACAGCAGCGAGAGAGGAAATGAGTGCCGCAAGCAATGCTGCAATCATTAATCCGACCAGTCCTTGTGGCAGTAGCCTTGTAACCAGCAACGGATAAGCCTGATCGGGTGAATGAATCAGTTCTTCACCCCAAAGCGATCTGGCAACAAGACCGGGTAATACAAGGATAAACACCGGCAGTATTTTCAGCAATGCAGTAAAATTGATACCAGCCCTTGCATGGCTTATGTTTTTGGCCGAAAGGGCTTTTTGCACAATAAACTGATCGGTAGCCCAATACCAAATGCCAAGTATGAAGATCCCTATCGTAGTGCCGGTCCATGGATATACTTTATCAGATGCAGGTTTTATCATCTGGAAAAAATCTTCCGGAAGGTTCTCTCTCAACCCATTAAACCCACCAGCTTCCCGTAATCCAAAAAATGTAAGCAAAGCAGAGCCCACAATAAGAATTGCCGACTGAAAGAAATCGGTGAAGATAACTGCCCTTAATCCGCCAGCAACCGTGTATAAGCCCGCAGCCAGGACCAAAATGATGGATGAGGTCAGGTAATCCCAGCCAAGGATGAATTTCAGAAGTATTGCCCCTGCGAAAAGGGAAACGGAGATCTTGGTGAAAACATAGGCCAGTATAGAAACAGTAGAAAGATACCAGCGGCATGCTGAATTATATCGTAGTTCGAGAAACTCGGGCATGGTGAAAACCTTGCTGTTGAGGTAATGTGGCACAAAAAGCCAGCCCAAAACAAACAGACAGAATACCGCCATCCACTCGTAAGCACCGACAGCAAGTCCTGTAGCGGCTCCGGCGCCAGCAAGGCCGATTACATGCTCGCTGGATATGTTGGCCGCAAAAATAGTAGGCCCCATGCCAAACCATCGTGTTTTGCGGGAGGCCAGAAAATAATCGGCAGTGCTTGCTGATTTATCATAAAAAAGGTATGCCACAGCAAACAAAAACACAAAATAGATGGCAATAATGGTCCAGTCGATACCTGATAATATCATTCTCTTATTCTGTTTTATAAGTTTAAGGCTTCCTCTTTTGCTATGCGACACCAATTAACTGCATTCATAGGGTTTTTCCCCAAAGTATGGTTATCTTTCATGATCACTTCAACATGGCAATCTCTGGTTAGTTGCAGGCTTTTGCGTAACTCTCGGCGTATGGCGTTTTCATCAATAGAACTCATAGAAAGGGGGGTAGGAATTGGCTTTATCGACATAATGTATTTGTTCTGAAGAAATTCCGCCATTTTGGGGATGTTTGCCCAAGGTGAGACAGAGACCCTGCGCAAGCGCGGAAATTGTTTCACATAATGCCATCGAGGATCAATGGGTTCGCAACACCCGTAGCAATTCATTCCAAAGCGTTCCAAAATAGTCTTTTCATATGGGAAGATGAACTCCCCATAAGCTTCGGGGTCGATGCCAAGTGTTTCCTGACTCTCGGAAAACCCCCACATATCCAATGTTTTTATACAAGATGGGGCATAATCAGGCCGGGGAAGCTGAGTAGTCCACCCAAAACCACCCGAGCCTACATAGGAACCGCCGGTGTTAAGAGATAATAAACCATTGCTTTCAAGAAAATCGAGCTTACGGTGGGTAGCATCACAAAGAAAATTCATGAACTTGTGCACCCATTCAGGATATATAAGCGTGTCGAGCATGAAGTTCTCCAGACTACGGAACTTTATGAAGTCCCATGTCATACCCAACGACCACCACCATAAACCCCTAAGCCTAACGGTTAAAATATCACCGAGTATCTCACTGGCAAAATCTAAAACCCGTCTTGTTTTGTCATGATCAATTACTATTTCGGGAAACCTGAATTTCGGAAAATCTTTTTCGTAGTCGTCGATCTTATTGATCCATACGCATGATCCTTCATCATTGGTCCGTCGGGTCTCCTCGTCAAATCCGTATCCTGTTGTAGTATAATTGTATGGCACATTAAAGAATGCTTCAATAACCTTATCGTCTTTCATTTCGGTGGCCCAGAAAATTTCTTTTCTCATGGCCATTTCCCACACCCGCAGCAAAGGATTGGCGCACAATATTTGTTCCTGTGTAATGATTTCATTCCAACCGTTTTCGGGATCACAGAAGATAAGTGGACGTGTTGTAATAAGGTCGTTATGGTTGGTCCAGAGTTTTCTTTTTTCGATTTCTTCCGGTTTTGATGCCAACTCAAGTATTTTGGTCGCAAGAGATCTCAGCACTTCGCGTTCATGTGAAGTGACGGTCAGTTTTGCGTCAATGTCCGAGGTAGTGCTAAGGCCGGCAGCCGTTTGTTCCATCGAAGGATCTCTCATGGTTATGCTAGTTATATTGAACAATATTGGATGGTTTTGACACGCCCGAACCATTGACTGCTTTCATCCGGAAGTAAAACCCTTTGTCATGTTTTTCCTCAAGTTGAATAGGTTCGAAAGGACATGCATCATCGTAAAGTTTCTCGTTAGCAATCGTCCATAGACCGTTTTGCTTTTTGGATTTTTCCAGAATAAAATAGGCGGAACCGGTTTGCCCCCTCCATCTGATTTTTCCATCGCCAGCAATATCAAACACAAAAGGCGGATCAGGAACAGGCAGTTTGGGTGGTGTGATCCCCTGTATTTCATGAGCTTTTCGGCGCATTACCTGAAAAACACCGCGTTCGTTTACCACATCACCATTTGGAAATCCGGGCCAGCGATACACCAAGCCCCCCATAGGGGCGGACCCACCTTCGAAATGAAAATAAAATCCTCCCTTAATGTCGCGAAATCTGAGACTCCAAACTCCCAAACCCGCAACATTGCTATTGATAATTGTATCAAGTAACCGCACAAGATCAAGAGTGTCGCGCACAGGTACTTCTCCAACGATCAACGGTTTCCTTCCATCGATCTGCTTTAAATCATCGCGAAGACTGTCAAGAAGCATTTCTGATTCCCAATAATAGTGTGCAGAAAGAATATCTATTTCAGGTATTTCCAGAGAGGATTCCTGAATGTAAAAGTTCCCATCCATAACCAGTTGGTTGGGTGCTATACTTTTTACATGAGATGCAATTTCGGCTGTCCAGTGCGGTGGCGGGCTGATCTCGTTTCCTGTTTCCCATGCCAGTATGGCTTTGTCATCTTTATATTTTATGCCTGTGTAGGTGTTTATCCTTTCCAGCATAAAGCTTATGTAATCTTTAAATCCTGAAACTATTTCGGGGTTGTTGTAAAAGTCATCCCTTGTTTTTACATCATTAGTTTTATTGTAGAATGCAGCAAACTGAAGATTGCCTCCGAAATATTGATTATTATCAACAAAAGGTATGATCAACCGTATGCCGAATTCATTGGCTGTTTTTAATATAAGGTCAAGGTCTTTAAAAAGTTCCTCATTATAGCTCCCCGGAGCATTGATATGCGACATCTTATCATGCCCGGGCCTTTTCCCTCCTTTTATACTTGGTACATACATCCTTATAACCCTTCCGCCGATCTGCGAAATACTTCTGATGGCATCCTCTATTTCCCATGGTTGGCTTCGATGCCAGCCATCAGGCAAAGGATCTTCGTTGATATGAAGATTAGGAATATTGAAGGTAATAAATCGAAACTCTTTGTCTGCTTCGTAAAGCTTGTCACCTTTTACCGTTATAAAATGTTCAAACTGACTGTTGATTTGCTTGTTTTCTTTCGCCGAATTCGAACTTATGAAAACGATGAAGGCTGTAAGCAAGATTAAAAGCAACGATATTTTTATCATAACAAAATCAATAAATGTCCTTAAAGGGTTCTATCTGCATTAACTGCTGATTTTCATGACAATAATAGTTGATTCTAAACTATCCGGCTGCGACAAATGTTCAGAATACTGACATAAATGTGGAAACAGAATCTATTGGTTCCCAAAGCGGATTATGTTTGGAAGATCGACCAGTCCTATTGCTTTTGGAGCATTTAATGAGCCGAAAGAAATAAGGAGAACGATGGTTCCGATAATCCAACAAAAGGTTTTCATTCGGATCCAATTTGTATAAAAGAATAGTAATTTATCCTCCTTTGACAGCTTGGAAAAATCATCGAAATCGGCAATCTGTCAAAGTAGAATTAATTTGTAACTGAAAAATGCAATGCATTCAAAGCAAACCGAATGTCACTCAACCATCAGCTTTGATGAATTCACGATCTCACCGTCGCTAAATGCAGTAATACTGCGGCAATGGTAAATCCCCGGTTTCAGCTCTCCGGTGTTGAAAGGAATAGTATGCTCGCCGGCGGGAAGCATGCCGCTAAAAACACTGTTTGTTTTTTGTCCGGAAACAGAATACAACTCAACAGTAAGGAAACAGGGCTGGCTAAACTTCAAGAGGAAGTTTGTTGAACCGAAAGACGGATTTGGATAAATCCGCAATGAGCTTTCCGAAGCAGGAAAGTACGCAATAGATGAAGCGTTGTTGAGCAACTTCACCAGTTCAATCCCGTTTCCGGTTCCCAGGTTGCGGGAGTACTGCATCGACTCGTCATTATTCCAATGCTCGTGCACTCCCAGGCTTTGAATCGGGGAGCCCGTATTGTCGGGATCATAAACAATTCCCTCCGGCCACCATTCGGAACTGGCAGCCTGGTGCAGGTAATCGTCCACGGCATTCCACTGGACAAATGTATATCTCGGGGGATCTGCATTTACATCCTCCGTTTTAAATTCTTTTTGGAGCAGGTCAAGACAAACCGATTCGATAGCCACGGGATCGAGGGATGCGAAAACCGATGAGGACCAGTGGTTATTAAAAGGTGCGGATTGGAATTTCGCGGGAGGCAAATGCTCTTCCGATGTTCCCCAGAGGCCGTCCATTAAATACAACAGCGTTTTCCCACCCAGCTTATCGGACGCCATGAGATCAACAAACACCCGGTAGGATTTGTATTCGTCTCTCAGGGGAGTATCGTAATCAACACGGTGCAAACCACTATGAAGATGCGAAGAGCTGCCCCGGGCATGCGACCCGAAATGGTTTTTGGCAAAAAAGGTAACCCCTGCCCAGCGATGGGCTTTCAGAGCCGGCAGATTTATCAGGTAGTCGGCATTAAAGACCTCATCGACCATTTTGTCGCTTAACTCGCCAAGTTGCTCTCCTTTATCGGAATACCTGATGGATTCGGTTGTGGTTTTTGTGAATGTATCCCTGCCGGGCAATGCGGAATTGGAAAGATAGTGCACATCGGGGAATGCAGCCGACCATAGGTTGTAACAATGGTTGAACATTCTTGTAAACGGGTCTCCGATATAGATCATTTCCTGAGGCACCTTGGCTTTTTCAATCAATTGTCTGAGCACGGCGAGAACCACCTGAGGGGAAGTGTCGACATTCCCGTAATCTTTGTCATTCTTGATATTGCCGTTGGCATCGGTGCTCCATGCATGAACAGAGTTCACTTTGATGAAAATCTTCTCTCCCCCGGTATAAGCAATATTGCCTTTATTATGACCGGAGTTAAAGTGCTTGAATATCAAATCCCAGGCCTCCTCATCCGATGCAGCATCTACAAGCGATAAAAGGGCAGAGGAAACCATCTGGTTAACAACATCCTGACTGCAGTTTTTGCTTAAGAAATATCCGTCGCCATAAGTATCAGGATCACAGTCGGGGTTGGTTGCCTCAGGGTTATGTACCCAGACGACTCTTCCCGGGATAAGCCCTTTTGCCTGGCCAATCGGAGCATTCGCCCCAAGCGGGTCAACGAAGAACCCTGAAACCCCGGAGCCGGCAGTGGCTAAAGAACTTGTGTGCAATACTGTCAGCAGACCAAATACCATGACGAACGCAGAAATCAAAACTACGGGGAGAAATTGCTTTTTGGCAATGTGAAGCTTCATTTTCCTAAAAGCAAGAACCGAAGCAACAATTGAAACGATGTAGATCACAAATGAAGACGCAACGGGCATGGCGGCTCTCATACAGGGGTATGCAGCCCGGCTGGGTTTGGGTATTACCCGTATCAAAAACCAAATAAGTGAGGATAAGCCCACAACGAAAAAAACAATTTTGCCTATTCCCGTCCTACTCATAAAGCCAATTGACTGGCTGGTCGCAGGAGATTTCTTTTTGAATTTGTCAAACACTTTCATGTAATTGGTATTTGGGTTGATTTCTCTATCTACTCCGGCATCTGGAGAATCTCGCTCAAAACATTATTCTCTGTTCCGCGGACAATGTCAACACGATATTTTGAAGAGCTTGTGCAAGGGAATGTCAAGGTTCTTTTTTCTCCCGGTTGCATTTCATTAATTACAGTGGTCGACAATAAAGAATCGCCCGGGATTTGGTACAATTCTGCCCTATAGCCACTAATCTGATAGGAGGGCAAGGTGTTTTTATTACGAAAATGAATCAAAAAGCTGTCACTTTTTATTTCATAATCAATAAGTTCCAGGGGCGAGCTAATCTGCTTTAACTTCTGGTAGGAAGGTTTGTGGTTTAGATACAGATCTGTAACGCCGTGAACACGTCGTCTCATCCTACCCTCGCCTTCTTCTCCCATGTGCGTGCGGTAATCGTTGTAATTAAAATAAATATAAGCTTTCACAAATGGGCGGCTTTTATATACAGCGTAATGATCGGCCATATCCCTGACCCTTCTTGGATCGCCTCCCTCGAAACGAGGCTCACACAACCCCCATTCGGAAATTATGATCGGTTTCTCGGGAAAGAGCCTGTGAACCTCATCCAAAACAACACCTGCTGCTTCTGCATCTTTCCCAAACCATGAACCGTAATAATCGTTCATCATTATCCAATCGAAATGTTTTGAAGCTTCCTTTTCCGGCATCTCACCTACATGATTGCTGACATAGGAAATGATGCGGCTGCTGTCAAGCGATTTTACCAATTCCTTTAGAGACAGCAGCGACTCGATTGTTTTGTCGTTTGTTGACGAGAGTTCGTTTCCGATTCCCCAGGCAATAATGCAGGGAGCATTAAAATCGCGGGCTATCATTTCTTTTGCATGCAGTTCAACAGCATTGCTGATTGGGGGTTGAGTGAAGTCGACCGGCTGCTGCCACAGAGGAATCTCTTCCTGAACCAAAAGACCTATCCTGTTGCACAAGTCTATGGTTTCCTCACTCTGCTGCCAGTGAAAACGGGTGAAAATGCAATTGGCATTTTTCATGTCATTCAGAACTCTTTCAATATAATCCCTGGATTCCACAAAGCCGGTTTCAGGATTTGACCCAGGCATCCACTCAACACCCGTAATTTTCACTTCCTCATTATTCAGGTAGAGATTCCCATTGACTATTTCAAAACTCCTGAAACCAAAAGTGGTTAAATAGCGGTCGGTAGGTTCGTTGTCAACAAGGGGCTCAACTTCGAGTTTATAGAGATTGGGATGGTCAAAATGCCACAAATTGACAGAGGGTATGTCAAACCGCAGCAAACATTTTCCGTTTTCAACTTTGGCTATTTGGGAAACGGCCAAAACAACATTCGAACTTGTTTGATTCTCCTCGGTTACCTTTACCCTAAAATCAATGTCTTTAAAGTCAGTGAGCCCATTCCCGTCAAGTTTTATCTCAAGGGTAATTTTTCCCTCGTTTGAATCTTCTGTTTTGCTGAAAGCAGAATGAACGAGGATATTTTCAACGGAAGGCTTGCCGCTGGCGATAAGTTCCACATTCCCATATATGCCTCCGTCTTTTGCCCAATCAAACGAATTCATAAAAGGAATCGACCTGTCACTGGCACTATTATCAACAGAAACACTAATTAGGTTTGACTTTCCATACATCAGGAAATCGGAGATGTCTATATAAAAAGTAGTATAACCTGAGCCAATGTGTTCCCCGGCTTTTTTACCGTTTATCCAGATAAGTGCATCGTGATATACGCTTTCGAATTTAATTTTAACAAGCTTGTTTTTCCAGTGCTTTGGGATAAAAAAATTCCTTTCATACCAAGCCAAGCCATAATAATTTTCGAAAGAGCTGTCGACATTCCATGTATGCGGTACATTTATTGAAATCGGATTATCCAATCCCATGAGAAACCAATTGTTTTGGATTCCCCGATTAAGGGAATCGATTGCAAAATTCCATTCTCCATCTAAGGAAAGCCTCTCTCTTGGCTCTCCAGACTCTTTTGAGCAGGATATGACCACAAGGGCAAGCAAAGCAAGCAGAACTGTTTTTCGCATCATGACAGGGGATTTTAAGATTATTTTTTTCTAAAAGCGCAGATAGTTTTATCAATATTTCTATTTCGCTAAATTAGTTTATTCTTCAGCGCTGATGGTTCTTTCGGAATCATAAAAGCTCTTGATTCTTTCAGGGGGATTCTGGAATATCATATTGCCCCATCCCATGAACCATGCCCAGCGTGGCTGTTCCTCCAGTACGGATGAATCGGGAAGAATACTCCCTTCCGAGAGAGCAACAGGTATATCCCCTGCCAACTCGACAATCTGGTCGTACCATTCTTTTCTGAAAACCACAAGGGTATCTTTCGAAGGATAAATGTCGCAACCGATGATGTCGACATAATCCGGTCCGGGATAGTATTCTTTCAGCCCGTGCGAAGGCTTATCAGGAGCCCAGACCCATATCAGGTTGTTCAGTTTGTGCACATCAACATAATAGTGATAAAGCTGCTTCCAGAGCTTAACAAATCCTTCTTCTCCTGTTCTTTTGCCCCACCAGAACCAGCCCCCGTTCATTTCGTGGTAGGGCCTGAAGAGGATGGGTATTTTCTCATCCTGCAATTGCTTCAGGTGTTCTGCCAGCAAATCCATCTGGGTTCTCCATGCTTCATAAAGATCTGTTCCAGGGGTTGTGAGTGAATCCCATTGCTCATCAGACAGTTTGGAAACCACACCTCCTTCAAACTGACAGGGTTCGCCAATTACCGGATTAGCCTGATGGTAGGTCATCGTAATCAGGGAACCTCTGGCGTGTTGCTTTTTTATTTCATTAACCAGGAGCGGGCGGTATTTTATATTGTCAATATCGTGGGTTGAATCGGCAAAACCGAAATCCCCACCCCACAAACCCGGATACTTCCCCGTAAGTTTATAAATACTGTCGGTTACAAGCGACATCCTTCCTAGCACAGTGTGCTGGCCCGTCAGGGTAGCTTTTCCACTGATATTGTAAATGTAGGAGAGCAGTTCTTTTGCTTCAACTGTTGAGTCAGGGTTTACAGGAAGTTTTCCCGAATATTTGTTTTTTTCGCAAGCTGAAAAAAAGAAGGGCAGAAACAAAACAGCAACCAACAAATGAGAAAATGGCTTTAACATCAGACAATTTTTTTGTATGGGGAAAATGAAGCTTGGATTTTAAGAATGAAGCCCTGAAAAATCAGGGCCTCATTCACCCTTCTCAACTAACTAAAACATTAACCTAATTATCAATTTATTACAATAATTTTATGAGAAAGAGGGACCGCTGTCCGCTTTAATCCTTTGTAATTCGAATTTGTCGACACCAGCCAGGGCTGATATTCTCCCACCTTGGTATATTTAACAATAACCGAATCAAGAGGAACAGGATTACCCTGTCCGTTTATACTATCGATACCAACGAATTTCGAAAGAAAATCGCCGGAGAAAATCGTGTTATACATTGCATCGCCGCAAATGTAAAACGTCACATATTCGTTTTTCTTAATTGTATCAGAGTTGCAGGTAAAACAAGCAATGGGATCTTCCAGGACATCTTTTTCACAGGAAAAAAATATCAGAAAAGCCAGTGTTAGCGGTAAACCAAAAATGTATTTTTTCATAAGTGTATGATTTATTTGAATGCATGAATGTAACCTGCACGATATAAACTCATTAAATGATGTTTTCCGATATGTCGGGACAAGTTGTTTTTAGAAATAGGCAGGTTGCATATCTTAATTACATAGTTGTTTTAATCAGTTTAAAGTTGAAGAATCCGCAGCCTGCAGAAAATCCCCGTTAAGCCCAACTGCTTTCACAAGAGCTTTGGTGAGTGTAGAATCGATACCTGCATCTGTGAGTGGGATAATAATCTTCTTGTAAGCGGGATCCTCAATGCTTCTGCCGTTGACCTGGATTTTGGCATTTCCAATCAGCAGGTAATCGATCTGATCAACATTTTCGCCCTCCAGGGTCAAACTCTGTTTACGCCCAAAGGATACGGGCCATTTTGTGATTGCAACGGGAAGATATCGGGGAATAATCTGTTCCCTGCTTTCAAAGCTGTAATCGTAATAGTTCCTTGCATTCAGCTTGCTTTTATTGAAAAGGCGTGGTGTTTTCACTACCATCCTATTGGTTAGGGTGTCGATAATCTGAGCCTGGTCGGTTCCGAAGAAAACCTGGAAAACCTTATCAAGGTTTTCGCCTGTAAACGTGTACTCAGTATCTACGGTGAGAGAATCAAAATCAATAACGACATTAGGGACTGGCCAAAGGATATCGTAACCGTCACCGGGCTCATGATTGAAGTATTCGCTGCAAGATTGGCTGGAAAGGGCAATTATTGCAGTTGCAGTGATATATAAAAGATACTTTCTCATTTCTTAAGTTTTTTTAGTTCAATTGGTTTAATATCCGGGATTTTGTTCCAGGCCATAGGAAGTAGCTTCTGAAACAGGAATAGGAACCACAGGGATAGGGTTAACCACATTCCCTCCTGCAGGGATGGAGTGTAAAATGCAGCTCGCCAGAACCTCCGGGTTGTCGGGGAATTTCCTTGTCAGGGCATCATAATACCTGCCTGTCCTCACCAGATCCCAATAGCGTATAGCTTCCATACCAAGTTCATGGCGTCGCTCGGACCAAATTGCCTGCAGCAACTGCTCCCCTGAGCTGGTAATATCGGGTAGAAGATTCGCAGGGATTTCATCGGCCCTATAAGCCACATAAGAATTCTTACCCTCTGTGGAACCTTTTGGTTTGGTCGATTGACGGGCTCTTTCTCTAACCTCATTCACCCGCAATTTTGCCACGCCCTCGTTCCCCATGTAATAAGCAGCTTCAGCCTGCATAAGAAGAATATCAGCATATCTGAATTTGCGAATGTTGGTAGGGCTTGATTTCATGCTGATTGGCACAAATTCAGGATCAATGCGTGCTTTCCGGTTATAATAGCCAGTACCCCCGCTGTAAATCGGGTCGACATGCTGAAATATACCATGGGCTACTTCGCCGTCGCCATAAGCGGTACATGGGCGTCGGGGATCGCCGGTCTCATATGAATTCACAAGATCAATGGTTGGCGTGTTAAATCCCCATCCTTCGGGTTCGCCTTTTAATTTTGACTCAGCCTTATAGGCCGGATGGGAGGTCATGGTTCTGTTTCCTTGAAAAACGGAGGCTGTAGTACCGGCTTTAACGGTTCCCCAGCTTTCGTTGTTATCGGCAAACTGTATTTCGAAGATTGACTCGGAACAATTTTCGCCATCCATTTCAGAAATTGCCGCATAGTTGGGATAAAGTTCATACTCGCCCGATTTTATGATGGCATCGGTAAGGTCGTACACTTCCTTCCAGTCATGATTGTTGGAATTGTCGGTGCCGATCTGATACATGATGGCTCTGGCCAGGAATGCCGTTGCTGCACCTTTGGTTGCCCTCCCAAGGTCGACTGCACTATATTCGCTTTTCTCCGGCAGCCGGGTAATCGCATTGTTGAAATCGCTCTCAATCTGCATATAAACCTCAGCGATGGAAGCTCTTTTTGTAGACTTGTACTCTGATGGTTTTACAGGCTCTGTAAAAAGCGGAACGCCCCCAAACAAGCGGATCAGATAAAAATAGGTATACCCCCTGAGGAAATAGGCTTCGCCCAAAAGCCGCTCTTTTAGTTGTTCGTTAATTTGCGCATTGGGCAATCGCAGGATCGCCATGTTAATCCGGAACAAACCCTTATAGCTCGCCATCCACATCGATTTGGAAAAGCCGCTGGAGGACTTTTGACGCCACTCTTCGAGCTCCCTAACCTCCTGATAATCATCCGGCTGAGAACCCTTTTTGGAATCGTCTGATAAAACGTCACCGTAAAGCCATTCGTAAAAGTGGTTTGTTTGTTCCGCCCCAAGATAAATACCCTCATCCCATGAAATAGCATCATAGCAGGCATTAATAAACATGACGGCATTATTGCCATCGTCAAAATAATTCTGGTCGGTAAGCTTGCCTTGTTGCTTAAGATCAATAAACTCTTTACCGCACCCGCTAAAAAAAACGAGTATGAAAGCGATCAAAATTCTATATATATTTCTCATTTTACTTGGAATTTACATGATTAAAATGTAACAGATACCCCTGCCGAATAAATTTTGGATTGGGGATAAACACCAGCATCGATTCCGCCGGCCAAAGGATTTCCGTACCAGCCGTTTACGACTTCGGGTTCGGGGCCCGAATAGTTGGTAAGGGTGAGAATATTATCGAATGACACATAAAGCCTGAGTTTCAAAACATTTGCCTTTGAGAGCAAGCTTTGGGGCACGTTGTATCCAAACTGAACATTTCTCACTCGGAGATAACTGCCATCCTCAATATAGATATCCGAAAGCCGGAAGTTATTGTTGAGGTTAAGGTGAGTCATCCTGGGTATGTTGGATTCGGGGTTGTCCTCTGTCCACCGATTGATACGGTTTCGCATGGGGCTGCCATTTACGATCTCATTACCGAACACCCCCTGAACAAAGGTATTCAGGTAGAAGTTGCTGTATTCAAGGTTCAGGTTAAAGCCGAAATGGAAATCCGGATAAGGGCTTCCCGCTTTGATCCTGTCCAAATTGGTAATGGATCCGTCGCCATTCACATCAACAAATCTCACATCACCAGGTTTTGCATCCGGCTGGATGGGAACCTGTTTTCCCTTGTAATTGATGTAGGCATAATCGTCGATTTCTTTCTGGCTGTGAAAAACCCCGTCGGTAGGAATAAGGTAGAAATAAGCCATTTCATCGCCAGCCTTGGTGAAAGTAGAGTTTTGCCCGGTACTCCAGAGAAGGCCTCCTTCCTGACTACCTCCGACGTCATCAAGTTTAAGAACTTTGTTTCGGTAGGTTGAAAAATTCAGGCCCACATCGTATCTCAGTTTGTGTTCGGAATTGCGGTGGTTAACAGAGAATTCCCAGCCGCGGTTTTCCATGGATGCCAGGTTGGCCTTTGAGCCTGCAGCTCCCGCAAAATAGGGTGTTGGGAGGTCATAGAGCATACCCCGGGTGGTTCTGACGAAATAATCGACTGTGAATGACAGCATATTCCGGAGCAGAGCGGCATCCAAACCGATATTGGTTTGCTCGGCAGTTTCCCATTGGATTTCAAGGTTGCCGAGCTTGTCAACAGCCTGGCCCTCTACCACAACATTATTGAAGACGTATTTTTGATTCCCGTTTATGGAAGTCAGATATTCAAAAGCCCCAACGCTTTCGCTGTTACCTACCTGTCCCCAGCCTCCCCTTATTTTCAGGTCGGAAACAATTTCAATATCCTGGAGGAAGGCTTCTTTTTTAATGTTCCAGCCCGTTGAAAAAGATGGGAAAACCCCCCACTTGTAGCCCGAGGCAAATTTGCTTGAGCCATCCCATCTCACGGTTCCTGTCAATAGGTATTTACCCATATAGGAGTAATTGCCCCTTAGAAAATACGAGTTTAACGCGTTTTCATTTGGAAATGAAGGATATGCCCTGTCAGGGGATACCTTTGCACTATCGAGTGCGGGGCTGGAGTTAAGATAATACATAGAGGCAATATCGGGCTGGTCAAAAGACTGGGAGGACATGCTGTAGCTATATCCGTATTGGGCTTCAATACCTGCAGTGAGATTTATGCTGTGATTCTGAATGTCTTTATTGTAGCTGGCATAATTTGTCCAAACCCAGCCATAGCTTTGTCCCCTGCTCTCAGTAACGGAGCTGCGATTGTTGCTTTCGAGTGAGGTAACCCAGAACTCGGGCGAGTAGCTTCGGCTTTCAAAACTACCCATATCGTAGGAGAACTGTGAGCGGAAGGTTAAGTCCTTAAATATCTTAAGCTCAGCATACCCGCTACCGGTAAAACGATGACTTAGCGGCCATCGGTATTGTGCGAATTCCAATACCCTTACCGGATGAGATGGCCCTGTATTGGGTATAGGCGAATTCCAGGTACCGTCCTGATTATAAACAGGGGCGATGGGATTCCGTTTCAGCGCGTCGCCAATGGCATTACTTGACATTTGAATGCCCCTTACGAAAGACAGGGTAGTACCCATTTTCAGCCATCGATTGATGTTATGGTCGGTGTTGCTTCGGATAAGAATTTTATTCAGGCTTGAGTTTTTTTGAATACCATCCTGATCGCTGTATACTGTTGAGAAATTAAACCTGTTCTTCTCATTCCCTCCATTTGCCGTGAGGGTATAATTTTTCTGAAGCGCCGGGCGATAAATTTCGTCCTGCCAGTTTGTGCCTTTATAGTTGCCTTCGGCAGCGTATTTCAATACCTCATAATTCTGAGGCGACATATAATTCACATTTGGAATGGAAATACCATCGTTTGTGAACTGCTCCATGTAGAGGGTTGCAAACTCCGATGCAGTGGGCAAATCAATTTGTTTCCATACTTCCTGGATGCCGTAATTGGACTCAAACGTCACAGTGGTGTTTCCCACTTTTCCTCTTTTGGTGGTTATAAGGATTACGCCTGCTGCAGCGCGGGAACCATAAATAGCTTGTGCGGAAGCATCTTTGAGTATTTCCATCGACTCGATGTCAGAGGGTGCAATATTGCTTATATCCCCTGTGGGAAAACCATCCACAACAAAAAGCGGGTTAGAGTTGGATATGGAAGTTATTCCACGGATGCGGATTTGCATCCCTGCACCCGGAGCCCCGGAAGTTTGAGTAACCTGCACCCCTGCAGCTCGACCCTGAAGAGCCTGGGCTACATTGATGGTAGAGAGCTGCTGGAGATCCTCAGATTTAACCTTGGTAACTGCCCCGGTAAGATCACTTTTCTTCTGGGTTCCATAACCAATGACCACAACCTCGTCAAGACTCTCGATATCTTCTTTTAAACCGACATTGACAAGGTTGTTCCCTGCAAGGGCTATCTCCTGCTGCACATAGCCTACATAGGAAAAAACCAGAGTAGCCTCGGCCGAAGAAACAAGGATTGAATAATTTCCGTCCAGATCCGTAACGGCTCCATTCATACTGCCCTTTTCAAGAATATTAACACCTGGCAAAGGAGTATTCGAGCCAGCATCCACAATTTTTCCCGTGACCCTTGTCCCCTGCCCATACAAGGCCGGGAGAGAGAGAAAAAGGATCGCAAGAAAACTAAAAACCTGCTTCACAACCCTAATTTTTGATTTTTCTGAAAAGCGAAACACCGATCGATTTTTCATATCCATTGTATTTATTTATTAAACATTAAACCTCAATTGAGGTATGTATCAACTCCCATCCTTGTTAACCAGGCTGTTTGGCTGTCAACTGCTTCAGCTGAATAATCGGTATGTCCACCTCCGGATTAAACGCTGCAGAATCCATGTATTTCCGAATGCTGTGTTTCAATTGCCGGGCTGCCGGCCTGTCAGACATCATTTTGTTGAAATCAATGCTGGACACAAGAATTTTACCCTTTCCTACCTTAGCCTCCACAATTAATCCAAGCTTACGGTTGGAATGGTAGGAATCGATCATTTGCAGTACAGGTGAAACCTGAGGTATCGAATCCAGAACCATGGCTTTCGCTTCCGTCAGAATATCCCACCATTGCCAGTTTGTGTGACTGTCGGTAGGGAACTCGGCAAACAGCGAATGTTCCGGTTTGCAGAGTATTCCCATGGTATGAATGGGTTGGCTGTTGAAGCAAAGGGAGTTCCAGTAAACAGGGGTAAAACCTGTTTTTGCTGCTAAATCCGGTTCGAGGGTATCGTATACATCAAGCCAGACGATACCGCCTGAATCGAGTATTTTTTCGGCTGTTTTATCCAATCGACTACAGAAATGTATTTTTCCGGGGAAATGGGACTCCTCCAATTCATCAGGAAAAACAAAAAATTCCCAGTTATTTGCGATTTCGGAATCCTTAAGGGAAAGGACGAATCGGTATTTTGCCGGAGAGGGCAGGTCCGCAATCGGCAAAATCACTTTTCCCAATCTGATTCCGTTACCCACCTTTATCTCATCAAAGTCGATTTCGCCCATATTTAGGATGATACTGTCTGTATCCTGAATTTCCCATTCAATCGCACCTTTCCCAATGGGCTTATTTCCGAAGTGAGAAACCTCAATCACCGCATTAAGCGTGTCAGCCGATGTCAAAACCAGAGAGGAAATCGAAGCGAGCAGAACGGTTGTATCACAAAACTGTCGGAATTCATCCTGAGTTATATACCCCTTTTCCTCCCAAAAAGCATTAAGCACACCCACAAGCGCAGTACCTTGCCCTGGAAAATCGTGAAGGTCAAGCAACTGGAACCCTCCCATTCCCTTTGTTCGGAGAGCGGCCTCAACCTCAGCCTTATAGCATAATGCCTGAAGTTTACCCGAAGCCATAAGAAATTCCCCGGCCTGCTTAAGCATTCCCTTGTCTTCGAGCTCCGACCTGAATAGTTCCAGATTTCCTGCATTGTAAACCCCAGTGTACCTTTCGATTTCTCTGAAATCGGGGTATACACACCATTGTCCTATTTCATGGCTTACAAAAGGTCCATTGTAATTGCCCAGGATATTTTCAAAGTCAAAATCAGTGGATGGAGCGTTATCTTCAATCAAATAGGTTGAGCCTCGCGAATTCCATTCCTGAATTCTTCCTTGCAGGGATGAGTAGTATTGGTTCTGACTGGTTGATGGCCAACCCGCCGAACTGGTATACACCCTTCTGTCGTCTTTGCCTTTCCAATACAAGACAAAGTCTGAAAGAAACCCGGATGCTTTTTCACCATCGGCCTCGTTTCCATAGGCCATTAAACAGAATGAAGGGTGGTTACCATACTCCTTTACAATCCGGCGACTTTCCTCCCATACAAACTTATCCATCGGGTTCCCGCTTCCAAGCTTTAGTCCTTGTGTAGCCCATGCCCCGCATTCAACCTGCAAGTACAAGCCAAGAAGATCGGCAGCGTCAAATGCCGCTTTTGGCGGACACCAGGAATGAAAGCGTATATGATTTAAACCATATGATTTTGCTTTGCTGAAAATCCTTTTCCACGATTCAATATCTGTAGGTGGATGCCCTTCATTTGGGAAAATATTGCATTCCAAGGTGCCACGAAGAAAAACAGGCTTATTGTTAATTTCAAATTGTGTCCCGTTTGTTTTAAATTCGCGCATTCCAAAGCTTGTCATCTTAAGATCACTCCCCTCCCTGCTTTCCAATTCGACCCTTAAATTATACACGGAAGGACTCCACTCACTCCAATAAAGAAAATCTTCTCCCATGGGAAGGTTAACCTTTATAAGTTCTTCCCAAGAGTCCGTTTCAAATTCAACTTGCAGTTTTTCAACATTATGGACGATGCCCGAATTATCACTTCCCGCATCGAATATAAGCTTCCCTTTTGAGGGCATGCCTGAGGGATTCCCAATTCTCACCGTAACACGAGCGAATCGATTAGCCGGATCAGGATATACCTGGAGGTCTTGGATGTAAATGGCTGGCAGAGACTTCAACGACATACTTCCAACAATTCCATTCCAATTGCCCTGTGTATTGTCGCTAACGCTATGGGCGTTGATCCCAATCGGGATTTTGTAGGAATTGTCAATTCTGATGGTCAAGGTGTGCATGCCCGTTTTAATGGTGTCGGGTATGATATACCTATGAGGTGTTGAAAGGGAGTTTTCGGTTCCGAGGAAGGTCGAATCGATCCAGATCATGGTTTCCCAATGGCAACTTTCCAATTCAAGCAAGAGTTCCTGCTTATTCCATCCTCCAGGGATTTTGATTTTTTTCTGATACCAAACCGGGCCGGAATAAAATTTAACAGGGCTCAGCCAGAAAGGCGGCTTGTACTCACCTTCCCCGCAATACTTGTCATACTTTTCGTCGAACCAAAGAGTCGAATCAACTATTTTACCTATCCATGGGGTTGCCTTGGTAACCTTATCTCCAATATTATTGCCGGCAAGTGTTCCCGGCAAAGTCAGCTCGTTTTCAAAGGGAATGCTGAACCAACCTTCCTCGATTCCCACATGAAGCGAGTCGATTTTATAGCCCCATTTTCCTGAAAGATCGATTGGTTTTTTCCCGGCACAACCTGCAAAGACAATGAACCCTGCAAAAAACACAATCAGGTAGAGGACCGTTCGAATAAGAAATTCTTTTTTCATCAACAATGCTATTATCAATGGATTAGGTACACTTATTGCTTAAGAGTGACTTTCTTCATTTTCCCAGAGTATTCAACAACTTTTTGAGGTTTCCGGCTGGGGGATATTCCGATTCCATATCCCTTGTCGACCACCACAATATTAAAGATTCTTGTTTTGAGCATACCCGGATAACTTCCCTGTAGATCGCCAATGGTTAGAACTCCTCTGGCATCATCCCAATTGAAATTAATTTTAGCAAATCCCCCTTTCTGATAATTGAAGCCATCATTTTCATCCTCATAGAGCGTGAAATTTCCATTATCACCTCTGTAGATGCGGATTTCAAGGGTGTCGGCTTTCTTTTCTGTCGCATACTGCATATAGGGACCCAAAGGGATTACTGAACCTGCTTTAATAAACAGAGGGATGACATCGTTGTCGGTAGCCGCATCAATATAGGTTCCCCCCTTGTATCTCTGGCCGGTCCAGAAATCAATCCAGGAAGCGCTTTCTGGCAGATAAACTTTTCGGGACGCAACACCTGCTTCTGTTACCGGGTTCACCATAATAGCCGGGCCAAACATATACTGGTCATTTATTTCAAGCACCATGGCATCGTTCCTGAAGTCCATAACCAGTGGACGCATTATGGTAGAGTTGTTAAAAGTGACATCTGCGCCCAAAGAATAGATGTAGGGTAAAAGCCTGTATCTGAAATTATTATACAACAGCAATTTTGCTTCAGTTTCGGGACCTGTGGCCCAAAGTTCGGTTTCCCTGCAACCATGAACCCTGAATACAGGGGTGAAGACTCCAAACTGAAACCATCTGAGCAAAAGTTCCCGATAGTCTTCTGATTTAATATCGGCCCCGGGAATAAACCCGCCAATGTCGTGTGTGAAATACGGATCGCCCGTTATACTGAAATTAAGTCCCGTCGCGATCTGCTTTTTAAAAATGTCCCAATCGTACCCAATATCGCCCGACCAGGTAGTAACGCCGAATCGCTGCTGACCGGGAAAGGATGAACGGGTAAGGATATATGGCCTCCTGTTGGGTTCGGAAGAGAGTTGCCCTTCATAAACGCCTTTCATCGACATCAACGAGTATGCGTTCAGGTAACGGTACCCACTTCCCATTTCCGTATGAGCTCTGGAGAAATCATAGCCCCATTCCGGTTCGGTTGCATCCAGCCACCAGGCGTCGAAGCCCAGAGAGAAGAGTCGTTCGTCGATAAAATCCCAATACATTTTCCGCGCTCCTTCTGAAAACGCATCATAAGCCGCATTTGCTGTAACACTTTCCATTTCAATCCCTTCATTCCCCGAAGTGGAGGTATTCTGAAGGCTCAGCATATATCCTTTCTCATTCAGCTTTTCGTAGGTGTCAGTATTGACATTGAACCTCGGCCAAATGGAAATCATAACATGGGTGTTGAAATCGTGAAAAGTCTTCACCATTTCACCAGGATTGGGATACCTGGCCGAGTCGAAGAGATGTGACCCCCACTTGTTTTCAGGATTAAGCTCCCAGTAATTCATATCCTGAACAATGCAATCCAACGGGATTTTCTTTTCGCGGTGAGTTCTCACAACACTCTCGATTTCATCCTGAGTATTCCAAGCCATGTGCGACATGAAAAGTCCATATGCCCATTTAGGATAAAGGGGAACAGTGCCGGTAAGTTTGCGCAGCCCGGAAATAACGGGGTCTGCCTCAGGGCCATAAATAAAATAATAGTCGATTTCATCGGCAACATCAGAACGAATGCTCATGATATCGGCCTGAAGGGGAGTACGGTAATAGATTTTAACCTTTTCCAGCAGCTCGTTTTCTCCGACACCGACATCCGTAATGTCCCATCCGAATTTTGCGGAGGCCCCTCCGCCCGACTCATAATACTCGATTCTAACATCATATTCACGGTGAGCTTCAAAATCCATCAGATACTCGTCCGTCTCCGGGCCTCTTTCTTTCCAGTTGTTGATAACCATTTTGCCATCTACCCACATCCTTACACCATCGTCGGTTGTTAGGCTAAGCATTCCGTTCTTTTTGGTTTTGGCGGGAATCAGTTTCCCGGTCCATCTAACCGAGTAATTATCGCTGCGGAATCCTTTTTCGAAAGAACTGCTACCCCAATCGAAATTGATCTCCTTATCAACCCGAACTAAAACCGGTTCACCCGAGAGACTGCTATTGTCAAAGTATTCGGCCTTCAGTCCGGTTTCCCCGGGCCTTCCATCGGATGGAGTAAGAAATTCGGTGGGCACAGGCGGGTTTATCTTATTGTCAAAACTCTCGAAGCGAATTGAATATTTCCTTCCGGCTTCAAGATTTGCCTTGCAAACGGCAGATTCTGTGTACACTCCGGTTTTATGTTCATAGATAAGCTGCCCGTCAATTGCGAACTCCATTCTGCTTACCCCGGATCTTTCGATATCAAAGGTGTAGGTTCCCGAGGCAGAGGGGGTAAAGGATGCAGACATTATATTTCCCTGAGCTTCCATTGTAAGTTTTTCCCTCTCCGGGTTTACCTCAGAAAACGAATAATTATGCCAAAAGATACCATAACCCTTATTTGAGAAATAAACCGGCATCACGGCAGTGGTGTTCTCTTGTTTCATGCGGACATAAACGTTTTTCCAGTTCATGATTCCGTCCTGAAACTGGCCCAGGCCATACAAAGCCTCATCCGGGGGCGAGACAAACGATTGACGGATCGCAAAAACATCTTCACCGCCGATGAATTCCTTACTAAAATACCGTCCTCCTCCCGCAGCTTCAGAGAGTAGTCTATTTCCTTTCGAATCGTAAAAAGAAATTTCAGAAGTGCTTTTTTTCACTTTTACAGCAAGCTTTGACGTTTTCACCACATAATACTCCGGTTCGTCGCTAAGCGTGAAAGAGGAATTTCCGGGGACAGGGTTGACAACAGAAAGGCTGCCTCTTGTGGAAAACTCTCCGTTTATTGTGCATAACACCTGAACGATCGAAGGATCACAGATTTTTAGTTTAAGGGCTGCGCTATCCGACCAAAAGATAATTTCACCTTCACTTTTCGCAATCCTTTTCACTGGCATTTCAGCCCATTTTTCCTGCGAAGCAGCAATAAAAGAATAAGAAATCAAAACAGTAAAAAAAAGCAGTTTCATCATAGTAATCAAAATTTAAAACGTGTCAATCCTATCGGCGAATTAGGCTAATGTCAGTATTACTGTTAATTCCAACCCGGATACTGTTTCAGGTTGCCTTCGCTTAACTGGATTTCCATTACCGGAATCGGCAAAAAGAAATGTTTGGCGGGGTCAAAAGAAATAGTGTACCCGGGGGTCAATGCCAACTCGATCCCATTTATGAACTCGGCCGTTTTATTCCATCTTACCAGGTCGTTGAAACGACTTGTTTCGAGGGCGAATTCCAGACGACGCTCGTGCATGATGTCGCCAAAAGTAAGGGAGGACAAATTTTTCGGGTAAATGTGATTTGCCGTATTCGGATCATTGTTTGAGTTCCTTGCACGGGTTCTCACCATATTAACGAGTTCCAGTGCCCGGGGCGAATTTCCGGATTCCAGTGCAGCTTCAGCGGCCATCAAAACGACATCGGCATAACGGATAAGTTTCCAGTTAATTGGGCCAGCTTCGTTTGCCACTTTTAAAGGGCTCAGGTAGAATTCATCCGGGTGGACTTCCCATTTACGGCAAGCTGTGCCTGTAGGAACATTGCTGAGGCGCATCGGGCTGGTGTCCAGTCGACCATCGGCGGCATATTCGCCCGCAGAGTTACGAACGACCATCAGATCGCCTTCCATCCCAATGGTGGTTCCAAACCGAGGGTCGGCATATTGATTTATAACCTCCTTATTTTCAGCCGACAAGTCGGTTTCCCGGCCATCTTCATTTCTGAATGCGTCGAGCAGGTACTTGCTTGCGACATTAAATCCCCATCCAATCCAAGTGCCGGTAAGATCGGTATACCTGTTAGTAGTAAAAATAACAAGCCCATTACCGGTCGATTGAGCCCAACCTCTTCCATCCATAGCGTTCTGCGACTCAAATACTGTTTCCTGGGAATTGTCACCATCAACGGAAAAAATCCAACGGAAAGCGCCAACGGTGGTATCTCCCGGTACAGGATTGGCAACTTTTGACCACCATGAGGGGAAGCGTTCGCCGTCGATTCCCACAAGTTTATATTCGTTGGAGGAGATTACAGATTCGGCCTCCAAAAGTGCCAAGTTGAATTTTTCTTCACAACCGGCAAACCGATCATCCCCAGCATGGTATTTGGCGTATGAGGACTCATACAGGTAGGCTTTTGCCAAAAGCGACTGAGCAGCACCTTTTGAAGCCCTTCCAATTTCATTTGATCCGAGTTGGCTTCTTGTCTTCAGATCAGGGATGGCTTCAACAAGATCCTTTTGAATAAAATGCAGAACCTCGGCAATGGAGTTTCTCCCCAATTTAAAATCAGCAGGACTGAGAACCCTATCAATAATCGGAACGCCTCCATACATCTCCAAAAGTTTAAAATGATAAAAAGCCCTCATGAACTTGCTTTCAGCAGTTCTCTGCTTAACCAGTTCCAAATGAGTCTCTTCAAATCGGGGCAAATACACAAGTGCTGTATTGGCATGTCGTATTCCCTTGTAGTTCGAATCCCAGAATGCATTGAGAGTTGCGTTGCCAGGGGTGTGAATGAGTTGGTCAATCAACTTCCAGTCTGCTCCATCAGCCGCATTATCGCCGCCTACTTCCATATCGTCACCTGCAGCCTGGCTAACGAGCACGGCCGAAACGTCGTAATTCAATATATGTAATCGGGAATATGCAGCCGTAACAGTAAAATCGACCGCTTCGAAGGTTGAATAAAATGTCTCCTCAGTGTCCTTTGCAATAGGTTTGAGATCCAGAAAATCTTCACTGCAGCTGCTTGCCACAAGAACTGCAAGCATTCCTGCGATTCCGAAAAATATGGGTTTTTTCTTCATATCGGTAAAATGAGGTTTTGTTAAAATTTGATATCAATACCTGCGGTAAACGTTCTGGCAACAGGATAAATACCGGGGTCCATCCCTGAATTCAGAGGGCTGCTGGTATCCATTTCAGGGTCCAGACCGGAATACCTTGTAAAGGTCAGAAGGTTTGTCACGTTTACATAAAACCTAATGCTTCCCACATCAATTTTGCGTGTCCAATCAGCAGGAACCTGCATTCCAAGTTGCAGGGTTTTCAATCTAAGATAGCCGCCGTCTTCGATATAAATGTTGGAAAAAGTATTAAAATTCTGGTTTTTGTTGGATCGGTCGTATCGGGCAAATTCCGCATTGTAATTCGCGGGGTAATACAAGTTCCCATCTCTGGAAAATACGCTGTCCCTATAGTGGCTGTTTATGAAATCAAGAGGGAGGTTCTTGGTACCATCTGTTGATTCGCCCAGCAAATTGGCTTTGAGACCATTCATAATCTTATATCCGAAAGCTCCCTGCCAGAACATGGTCATATCAAATATTCCATACGAAAAATTCAGGTTCATTCCCAGCAGATGCTTTGGATGCGGATTGCCCAGCACCTTTTTATCCCGATCGTTTATTTTGCCATCGCCATTAATATCCTTCCATTTATAGTCGCCCGGTTGCGCCGCAGACTGCGCATAGACCGTATCGAGGGAGGTTGGATTAATCGTATAGGGCTGGTTGGTTATGACCCATGTTTTCGCTACCGGATTGTAATAGCCATCGGATTTCGAAAATATCCCTTCGGCCACACGTCCGTAAAAGTCGCCAATTCCGCCGCCTTCATGGGTTCTTGTAAGGTATCCCGTAACTCCCCGAACACCCCCGTCGTAAAGGGTATCCCCTTTAATATCAAGCACCTCGTTTTTAATATAGGTATAGTTAGCCTGGACATTGAAATTTAGTTTGGAACCTATCTGCTCCTTGTATGAAGCACTAATCTCAACACCCGAGTTCCTCAGTTTGCCGACATTTTGGAAGGCTATAGCTTCTCCTCCCTCTTGCCAACCCCATAAAACCTTCCATCCGGCAATTGATGGGATATTGACCCGCATGAGCATTTCTTCATTCTCCCGTGTAAAGTAATCTACAGAAAGGGTCAGCTTGCTCTGCAAGAATGCCAGGTCCAATCCAAGGTTCGAGGTAACAATGGTTTCCCAGTGCACCTCACGGTTAACAAGTTGGTTAGGTGCGGCCCCAACAAGAATTTGCTGTCCGTTACTAAAACTGTAATCCAAAGTCGGGTTAAACATTACAGTTGAATAAAAGCCATAGGGTGAGATGTTATCATTCCCGGCTTTTCCCCAACCGTATCTAATCTTACCGAACGACAGCCAGTCAATATCATTTAAGAATTCCTCCTCTGTGAATTTCCATCCAGCAGAAAATGAGGGGAAATACCCGGAACGATGATCGGGACCAAATCGTGAGGACTGGTCATTTCTAAGGTTTGCCTGGATCAGGTATTTGCTTTTATAATCGAAACTAACCCGGCCAAAATACGAATAGAAAGCATTCTCCTCGCCCGTTCCTGAAAAGAATCTGTCGGGCACAACAACCGTATCGGTAGCAGCATCGAGACTGGCATTGGGATACCACATGAGCTCACTATTGTTAAGGAGATCCTTGCGGGTACCCCGGTAATCAAACCATTTGCCGTAGCCGGCTTCCTGCCCAACCATAACCGACAAATTGAAGTCGTTTGCAATTTTGCCGGCATAGCTGGCTGTATTCTGGGTTCTCCAGCCTGTGCTTTTGCTCATGCCCGCATTCAGAACCGAGCGGTCGTTTTTCTGGATACTGTTAAGGACCTTGTAGATGTCCGTGAATGTTTTGTCGTCGGTAAGGCCCAAATCCCCAGTCAATGATGACTTAAACGACAAGCCCTTGACCGGTGTGAAAATGGCATAAACAGTTGCCTTTCCTGAGTTACTGGTATTATACTGGTTTGAAGCATGGTCAATGGTTGCCTGGGGATTGGGATGCCCGAACATATCGGAAATATACTCCCCATCTTCCGTAAAAAGGGGCTGAAAGGGCATAAAAGTAGCAGCATGAATAATTGGACCGTGGTAGATATTGGTAAGAACCCACTCGGCAAAACCATGGTTTCTCGTATTTTCAAAAGAGATATTTTCACCTATAGTAAGCCAGTTTTTCACTTTTAACTCGGAGTTCAATCTGAGATTGAGTTTTTTGTAGTCCGATTTCTGGACGATCCCGTCCTGTGAAAAATATCCGATTCCGAAATACATATTGCTGTTTTCGTTTCCGTTTGCCAGTCCCAGATTATAGCCTTTAATGGGAGCGGTCCGAAAGACATTGCTGAGGTGGTCGTAAGAAGGTAAGGAATCGATGGCATCGAATTTGGGAAAGGAAAGCCTTCGTGGGGAAGTTCCTTTAATTATTTCGGCTTCATTGATATAGTGTGCCATCTGGGTGCCATTCGCCATGGAGATCATCTTGCCAACTTCCTGAACACCCGAATAAGCATTGAAGCTAAGTTCAAGCTTGTCTTTGGATCCTTTTTTTGTGGTCACAAGGATAACCCCGTTAGCACCTGCTGATCCATAAATTGCAGAAGTTGATGCATCCTTAAGAATTTCCATGGATTCGATGTCATTCATGTTAACCGAATTCGGGTTTCCTGGGACACCATCGATTACCCACAAGGCTGTTCCGCCGTTAAATGAACTAATCCCGCGGATTCGAACAGAAGTCCGGGCTCCCGGTGCACCTGTAGCCCGGCTAACCAGAACACCCGATGCTTTGCCCTGTAAGGCATTCTCCAAACTTGATGTGGGGATTTTTGTAAGCTCGGATGCCTGAACCGTAGTAACAGCGCCGGTCAGATCCGATTTCTTCTGGGTTCCATAACCAATTACAACAACCTCATCGAGACTTTTTGTATCCTCCTCGAGGACCACATTAATAATCCTCTGGTCGCCTATTTCAACCTCAGTGGTCTTATAGCTAATGGCGGAAAACACAAGAATTTCGTCTTTGCCGGAAGAATTGATTGTATAGTTTCCTTCCAGGTCGGAAACGGTTCCGTTAACGGTTCCTTTGACGAAAACGTTAACCCCCATAACCCCATTGTTTTGAACATCAGTGACCCGGCCCGAAACCGGAACGGTTTGAGCCTGAACATAGCTGGTGGCAATGAGGCAAATCAACAGAAGCAAAATGCGCATAATCTTTTGTTTAGTAGTTTGTTGTTCCATGTCAGCTAATTTTTTATCATTGGATTAAATTGTAAAAAAGCATATCATTAAAAGGGATATTTGCGTCAACAGGATAGGAGGGTGAGAGAATTATTTTCCCTTTGCCATACTTCAATGCCGATAGGAGCACCAGGAGTTGGTTATCTTCCGTGTATGTGGATTTAAGAAATTCGCCAGTTCCCTTTACGCTGCCCCAGATGGGTTCAGGATAAACCGCACGTGCCAGGTAGAGTCCAAATACCTCCTGCTCGTAAAAACTCTTAAAGGGATAAAAACCGATAGGATCACCCGGCACCTCCCAGGAACGAGTACTAATAACACTCGCCGAAGGAACCGCCTGCCCCCCTGCATAATGATCAATATACCCCCATCCGTTGCCATTCCAATCGCTCGTCTGGTGCCCTCCCCAAGCTATTACTTTCTCGGAAAGCACTCGTTTATCATAAAACAATTCGGCCCATCGGTAATTGAACTTCACAATCAGGTTAAGGCCCTGAATTCTTACTCTCTCCAGCAGGAGGGATGCCGAGAGAGAATCAACCTCTTCACCGGCGATTATAAAATCGAGCTGTTGTTCTTCTAGTGGGTACAAATGCACATCTGCGTCTTTAAGGGCTTGCTCGGCGGCATCCCAATTCGACACCGCTATTCTGTATCTGCTCAGATCGGACTTGTAGGAAATTCTGTTTTGCAAGAGTACCTGTTCATGGCCCACTGCTACGGTATCGCTCCCCATAAGCAGATTCGCCTCGACGGTTATATGACCTGCACTCCAGTCGGCCTCCATTTTTATGTTTAGATTGTCGGTTACATCCTGGGCGAAAAACTCGCCTCCTTTTATATGGACAGGAATAATTCGTTTATAGGCTGTGGTAGCGCCTTTCCCATCCCTGACCCCGATATGGAGCAAATAATCGCCTTTTTCCAGAATTCCCTCGTTAATAACGCACACCCGGAAAAGGCCAGTTTCTCCCACTTTAAAATATTTACCGTTATTTCTGAAAATGGCAATCTGCAAAGGTCTGTTCCAGAACCGCATATCTTCGGCCGGGCCTTTCAGGTTTCTACCCATATCCAACAATGCCGATGACCAGGCATCAACGGTCTGCGGGCCATCGGACCAGCCATTTATGGCATAGCCGTCATTCAGGTCATCAGACATAATAATCTGACCGAGTCTCCCGTTGGTGTACATCAATCCCCGGGAAACCTGTTTGGTAATGTCGGCCGGCCCTTTAATTTCGCCGCTTCCAAACTTTTCGAGTTTGCAACAATAGAAAATCTCCTGAATTTTGGCGTTTAAAGGATTGTAAAGATTCAATTCAAATCCTCGTTTCATGACAGCATCTTCAACCAGTTCCACTACCGAAGGCGGACCGGTATAGCAACCGACCTCCCCGTAAAAGGTAAAAACAGAATCGCTATGGGCTTTATGGGTGTTAAAGTGCGATTCTTGAAATTGAGAGCCCGAACCCACTGTGTGCTCATCAATATAATCGTTTTCCACGATGCTGCTATAGGGCTTAATGTGGTAATTCGGAACAGGATCGTATCCGGACGAATTTACAATAAACCTGGAATCATCCATCTGATTAATCATCAGCAGATAATCCTTTCGCCATTCCGCCCATCCATAATCCTCATTCGAGAGCGAATAAATCAAAAGGCCCGGGTGGTTCCTGTCTCTTGTCACCATTCGCTTGATTTTCTCCCTCATATACTTAACGATAAAGGAAGAATCCGAATCGCTGCTAAAATGAAGTCCTCCCGGCTCTTCATAAATAAATACGCCAACCGTATCAGCGATGTGCATTAATTTTGGTTCTCCGATACGACGATGGAAACTTATGGTATTATGTCCTACCTTCTTTATGGCCGAAATACTTTTATATGCCATTTCATCAGTCGGATATAGTCCGTTGTAGGCATATTGTCCCCAGTCGATAGCCGATTTGATTCGTATACGACTTCCGTTGAAAAAGTAGTTTTTCCCATGTTCAGTTGTCCGGGTTTCAAAAACCCTAAAACCAAAGTTCTGCTCAAAGGCGTCGGCAAACTCATCGTATTCCAAACCTATTTCACACCGGTACATTACCGGGTCATTAATATCCCATTGCTTGGCTTCCGGCAGTTCCAATTGAATTTTATAGGTGTTTGGTCCCGGAGTAATGTCACCCTTATATTTTTTCCAGTAAAGGACTTTCTTTGATTTCCTTTCCTGTATCTTCACATAATAATTGAATTGAGCGTCGTCGGATTTGGAGAAATTATTAACAGTGAAGTCCACCTCAACTCTGTTACTCTTGGCAGGTAATAAATTCTTGATAAAAACATCTTCAATATGAACCGAATCGACCGGTTTAAGATAGACGTCACCTCCCACTCCGCCATAATCGTATGTACAAGGTATCGAGAAGGCATTCCAATGAAGTATATGATGATCTTCCCAACCTCTCTGTCCTCCCGGGTTGGTAACCCTGAAAGAAATCCTGTTTGGCTTTCCGGGGACAAGAAAGCGGGATATTTCAGTACGATAAGGGGTTAAGGCAACAATATCATACCCCGCCAATTTTTCATTAACATAGATTTCGAGTCTTTGTCTAAAAGAACCGACCTCAATATAGACCAATTTCCCTATAAACTCCTCAGGAATAAAAACCTCTTTGAAAAACCACATGACGCCATGATAGGTCCAGTCGTGGGAAGTCCCAAAATATTCTTCGGCAGATGCAGGCAGGCTACAGGATGTTCCTAGCTGATTGTAAAGTTCATCCCAGCCAACAGATGGTGAATTGGATTGCAAGCCATTCAGATTTACCTCATCGGGCAAATACAATATATCGTCTTGCCATTTAGCGGTCGAATCGAGCCAGATTTCCCATCCCTCACCCCCAATATTAAGCGATTCACTTATCAATACTGGTTTAGTACAACCCAAACCAATTGAGGAAATGAAGCTGAGAAACAATACTTTAAAAAGACTCTTCATCTTATTATTGCTTAAAAAGATTTCTAAACTCCTCAGTTCATACTCTTTTCAGTTTGGCTTTTTTGAAAAAGCCATGGATATCCCCAATAAATCGGATCAATGAAATTCGATTCGAAAAAATCTTTGTTGTGCATCAAAACGTGGAAATAAGTGTTTTCAATAAACTGAATAAAACCCACACCGTCTCTATTCAGCCAATTGGAAATGGCCAAGACACAACGCGTTTGACTGGGAAAACTGTAAGAAAATGAAACTAAGATTTGAGAAGTTGAAAAAATGAGGCTGGTACAAAGACACAGCCCCATTTCTCTAAACAACCTTTTTTCTCAATCTAACTAACTAACTAATATGTTGTGCAGTAGAACTACTTCTTAACAAATTTCTGAACAGAAGTATCGTTGCTGCTACTTACCTTAACGAGATAAACGCCATTGTTAAGGGAAGATACGTCGAAGCGTACATTATCACTTTGTGCAGTTTTTGAAATCAACGATTTGCCAGTAACATCATAAACCTCGATCTTTCTAAGGTTCTTCATGCTAACATTAAGGTAATCGGAAGTAACAGATGGATATACTTTTGCGCCTGTATTAGCTGAAGCGTTGTTAACCGCAGTTCCGCCAACAAGTTTCAAACCACCCCAAGTACCGCTGTTTCCATAAGGTTCTTTGGGTTCTGAAGCCCAAGAGATCATATTTACGCGGCCAGCGCCATCGTCATCGTTCAATTGGAGATCGAAAGCAATTTCCAATCCTACTTTAACATTGGTACCTACCCAATCCAAAATAGCAAGACTATCACCCATTGCTGCACCAGCTCCGGCAGCAAGACCTTTCCAAGGCCAAGCTACTTCCAAGGTGTAGCCAGTACCACCCATAATCGAACTTTGTTTTGCATCCGACTTCCATGAACCGAAACCCAAAGATGTCGCAAATCCTTTGCCTGCATCGATAGCATCCTGTGACTCGCGATCGGGGGAAATATCAAATCCTGACAAGCCTCCAAATGTTCTACCGTCGATTCTGCGTTCCAAAACATCAAGATATACCTGGAATCCATCACCTTTCCAACCTGCCCAATTAGCATCACTCCATTTCCAGATAGTGTTGTCGGTTATTGTGGCAAATACATAAAGGTAATCGGCATCCCAAACTGCTGCCCATTCGCCGCTGATACCAACACCGTCACCTGCTGCGATTTTTTCAATAGGAGCATATGTAGCATCAATCCAGATGTCTTCCAAATCAAGACCGTCAATTTCCATTACCTCAGAAGTCTTGTTGGCTTCGTAAACCATACCCATAAAAGCCTCCTGATATTGGTAAGCCTCTTTGTAAAGTTCGATATCATCAATATAAGCTACACCGGGAGTTTTTGTAGTTCCCCATGCATCACTTACCGTAATCCTGATCTTATTGAAATCAGCATTCACATCGGCAAGACTGAAGGCAACATAAGCCCATTTTCCGTTGCAATCCGCAATCGCCTGTGCCCAGTTGTCGAGAACAACCACATCATCCATATAATAAGTATACCGGAAACAAGTGGTTCTGTCAGGCGCATAGGTTTTCATACGAATGAAATTACGATCCTCTTTTGAAATAGCGTCGGCAAACGATAGAGTGATTGAGGATTTATGCGACCATGTGTCACCATCATCAACACGAGCAAAAACAAGCACTTTGTCTGATCCGTTCAAAGCATCTTTAAAAGGATTAGCCACGATTTCATTGTTGGGAGTAACTGCCGGATCCTCACCCGTAAAAGCAGAAACAGTAGGATCGGAAACACCCTCAAAATCAGCAATGTTAAGCTGATTGGATATAACAACCTGAGCGTTCAGCAAAACTGTCGCTGAACAAACACACAATAAGAAAGTAAAAATTTTTTTCATCACGATGTTGTTTTAGTAAGACATTTGATTTATCACACCAAAAATACTAACTGTATAAGAGGGCAGGTTGCAGTATTGTTCTATCTTATGATATCAATGTACTTTTTGTGACACATATGTCGAAGTTTAAACATTTGTATAACTAAACTTAGTAATACATTCTGAAAAACCATAAGAAAAAGCCATAAATATTACTTTTATGCTCCATAAGCCCTCTTAACTGATAACCTTCTACAAGCTCCCAACAGGCAATACTAAAAGATGCCTCCTTGAAAAGGAATCATTTACGAATATTTGTTTTCAAAGGGTAAAACTTTAAATCCTCTGTTTTTTGATGCATTAACTTTCGACAAGCTAGCTTTCATTATAATCAGGTATGCGCAAAAACAAAAAAATAATCTATTTTTGCCCCTTCTGAAACAACTTCAACTATGGCAAATACGAAAACCGTCACAAAGTCAAATACCCGAAAAGAATACGAGCAGGGTTTCATCGTCAGCCTCGTGATTTTCGTTATCGGCACCGCACTCGAATGGGTCACCGGGGGAATGGGTGCTTCGCTTCCCAGATGGCCGGCAAACCTGCAATTCGGCCTGGCCTTTATGGTGCTCTTGCTGTTTTTGCATTTTTATTACCGCGACACCAAGATCATTAAATGGCTCTCAAGAGTCCCGGCAGCCAGTTCTTCTATTGTGTTGTTTACTATACTGGTTTTGATTCTTGGACTGAGCAAGCAAAACGAGCCGGACGCATCGGAATTCTCCCGACTTACAGGATTTGACCATATCCGGAACAGCTATACCTTTTTACTGTCGGGACTTTACCTCCTTACCTCTCTCGGGCTTGTGGCTTTGCGGCGCCTCACCCCTTTCTCGTTCAAGAACGTTGGATTCGCACTCAACCATGTTGGCCTGTGGATCATTGTTTTCGCGGGAAGTTTAGGATCCGGGGATCTCGAGCGACTCACCATTTACGTTGAGGAAGGCCAGACAGTATGGTACGCGTATGACCAGAACCGGGAGCCACGGGAGGTGCCGTTCAACGTCAAACTCATAGATTTCGATATACAGGATTTTCCTCCCAAGCTTGCCTTAATAGAGCAGCCTGACATGATGGTGCCCAAGGATGTGAAAAACAACTTCACTCTTGTGGAATCCGGCATGAAATACACCCTTGGGGAATGGGAGATCGCCATCAAAGAGTATTTCCCCTCAGCCCGGAAGGAAGGAGATGTATATGTTGCCACATCCGACTCCTTCAGCGTTCCCGCAGCATTTGTTGAGGCCACGGCACACCAGGGACTTCATAAAGTAAGCGGCTGGTTAAGTTGCGGCAATTTCAGCAAAGAGCCTTCCTTTATGTTCCTTGATAACAAATATGCCCTTGCGATGACCGTTCCTGAAGCCAAAGAGTTCAGCTCCCTGATTGAAGTGCGCACGAACAATGGGGCACCCGATACTGTCAAGCTCCGAGTAAACGATCCCATTCACGTGGGAGCATGGAACCTCTACCAATTGTCGTACGATGAGGAGAAAGGCAAATGGTCGACTCTCAGCGTTATTGAAGCCATCCGTGATCCGTGGATCGTGATTGTTTACATCGGGATGTTCATGGTAATCGCCGGAGCTGTTTATTTATTCTGGATTGGAAGAAACCCTAAAAACTAAAGAAATTATGGACTGGATACATTTCCCCACTTATGCAATAACATCCTCTGTATTATGGGTGCTCGGTTTGGCCTTGATTTACCTGGGAACGAAAAACAAAAAGATCAAACTGGCGGGTATTGGGTTGTTCATTGCAGGGATTTTGGTTATCATTACCTTCATCTCTCTTTTATGGTATCAGTTAGAGCGTCCACCGCTTCGCACTCTGGGCGAAACCCGTTTGCTATATATCTTCTTCCTGCCGGTAATCGGGATCGTCTTTTACCTGCGCTGGGGCTACAAATGGTTTTTGTCGTATTCGCTGATGATGACCATGGTATTTGTTATGATTAACCTAAATCACCCGGAGACCTATGATAAAACCCTGATGCCTGCGCTGCAGAGCCCATGGTTTGTACCTCATGTGGTAGTATACATCCTTGGGTATGCCATGCTGGGTGTTTCGACTCTTGTGGCTGTTTATGGGCTGTACAGGGATTATTTCGGAACGTTCGAAAACAGAATCATTCTTTTAGCCGACAACCTTGTTTATCTGGGCTTTTCGTTTTTAACCCTGGGCCTGTTGTTTGGGGCATTGTGGGCCAAGCAGGCGTGGGGACATTATTGGACCTGGGATCCGAAAGAGACCTGGGCCTTTTTAACCTGGCTGGGCTACCTCCTGTACATCCATCTGCGTTGGCAGCACCCGAAAAAAGTTACCGTAAGCTTATGGGTATTGAGCTTGGCATTTGTACTGCTAATTGTGGCTTGGTTTGGGGTAAACTATCTTCCCTCCGCACAAAATAGCGTACATGTTTACGGAAACTAGGTTTGCTTATTGGTGGAATTGAAAATAATTCTTACTTTTGCGCCTCAAAGAAATTTTGAATTCAAAATTGATCTGGACCTGTAGCATAATTGGATAGTGCATTTGGCTACGAACCAAAAGGTTGGGGGTTCGAATCCCTCCAGGTTCACAAAGGAACGGAAATCTTATGGTTTCCGTTTTTTTCATTTATATTTTAGAGGGATGAGAACCCCGGGTTCGAACCGAGGAGGAACGACGAGCTCATGAGTCCCTTTTTTTCGGGACGAATAATCCCTCCAGGTTCACATTTCAAAAACCCAAAACGATGTTTGTCAGCGTTTTGGGTTTTATAATTTCATTATTTGTACAACATTATTAAAAACTATGTGCAGGGAATCTGTTAATAGAGAAAGAAAATGATAAATAAATTGGTGTCACGGAACC
>CAMAZH010000018.1 GCA_945863035.1 Chitinophaga pinensis
TTTGGAACCAACAACGAGTTCGGCTTCGACTACCTTAGGGACAATATGGCGCTTACTCCAAGTGACCTTGTTCAGCGTAAACACAACTATGCCATTGTCGATGAGGTCGATTCGGTACTTATCGATGATGCCCGTACTCCTCTTATCATCTCCGGTCCGGTTCCGAAAGGAGATAATCAGGAATTCCTTGCCCTCAAACCCAGGGTTGAGATGATTGTAAATGCGCAGAAAAAACTCGTTACACAATTGCTGGCCGACTCCAAGAAGTTACTTGCTGAAGGAAATTCGGAAAAAGCCGGTTTTTTCTTGCTGCAAGCCTACAAAGGGCTTCCCAAGAACAAAGCACTTATTAAATTCCTCAGTGAGGAAGGAAACCGAACACTCCTGCATAAGACTGAAAACTTTTACATGCAGGAGAATAACAAAAACATGCCCAAGGTAACCGAGGAATTGTTTTTTGTGATTGATGAAAAGCAAAATGCCATAGAGCTTTCCGATAAGGGTATCGATATGCTCAGCCCTTCCGACGATCCAAACTTTTTTATCCTCCCGGATATAGGCTCTGAAATTTCGGAAATCGAAAAATCATCCATAAACGACAACGAAAAGCTTATCGTGAAAGATAAACTTTTACAGGATTACGCAGTGAAATCGGAGAGGGTTCATACCGTTAACCAGCTTCTGAAAGCCTATTCGCTTTTCGAACTGGATGTAGAGTATGTTGTTATCGACAACAAAGTTAAAATTGTTGATGAGCAGACAGGCCGTATTATGGAAGGAAGAAGGTATTCCGACGGGCTTCATCAGGCTATCGAAGCGAAGGAAAACGTAAAGGTCGAAGCCGCTACCCAAACCTGGGCTACCATTACCCTTCAGAACTACTTCAGGATGTACCACAAATTATCGGGCATGACAGGTACTGCCGAAACAGAGGCCGGTGAGCTCTGGAACATATATAAACTGGATGTGGTGGTTATCCCAACCAATAAGCCGGTGATTCGGAAAGACCATGAAGATTTGGTTTACAAAACCAAAAGGGAAAAGTACAACGCTGTTATCGACGAAATAGTTAACCTTGTAAATCATGGTCGTCCGGTGCTTGTGGGTACAACTTCCGTGGAAGTTTCCGAGCTCCTCAGCAGGATGCTGAAGCTCAAGCAGATTCCCCACAATGTGCTCAATGCGAAGCTTCACCAGCGTGAGGCTGATATCGTGGCCGAAGCAGGTAGAAAAGGAGTGGTCACCATTGCCACAAACATGGCTGGTAGGGGTACTGATATAAAACTCTCAAAAGAAGTAATAGACGCGGGCGGTTTGGCCATTATTGGAACCGAACGCCACGAGTCTCGCCGTGTCGACCGCCAGCTTCGAGGCCGTTCCGGAAGACAGGGGGATCCCGGTTCTTCCCAGTTTTTCGTTTGTCTTGAGGATGACCTTATGCGCTTATTCGGTTCTGAGCGTATAGCTGGAATCATGGATCGACTTGGACTTAAGGAGGGAGAGGTGATACAGCACTCGATGATCTCAAAATCCATTGAGCGGGCTCAGAAAAAAGTGGAGGAAAACAACTTCGGCATCCGAAAACGATTGCTCGAATATGATGATGTGATGAACTCCCAGCGCGAGGTTATCTACAAGCGACGCAGAAATGCCTTGTTCGGTGAGCGTATCAGTGTGGATATAGCCAATATGATGGACGACATCGTTGGAAATCTGGTTAACACCTATTCAGCGCAAACTGACTTCGATGAATTCCGATTTGAGCTCATCCGTTCACTTTCCGTTGAAGCCCCATTCAATTCCGAGCAATTTGCAAAAATGGAATCCGAGAAGAAGTCGGACATTCTTTATAAACTGGTAAGGGAAACTTACAAACGCAAGGAAGATGTTATTGCCCGCCAGGCATACCCCGTAATTAAAGACGTTTTTGAAAAACAGGCAGCTGTTTACGAAAATATTGTGGTGCCCATGTCCGATGGACAAAGGCTTTTCAGGATCATTACAAATCTTGCCAAGGCTGCCAAAACCGAAGGGCGTGAATTGGTTAGGTCCTTTGAAAAGACAGTTGTTCTTGCCAGTATCGATGATTCCTGGAAGGAACATCTCCGTGAGCTCGACGATCTTAAGCAGTCGGTGCAGAATGCCAGCTATGAACAAAAAGATCCGCTCCTGATTTACAAATTCGAATCGTTCGAGTTGTTCCGGACTATGATGGACGTTATTAACCGCTCCGTGGTTTCTACCCTGATGAAAGGTCATATTCCAACTTCAGATCCGGCCGCAGTCCAGAGAGCAGCTGCTCCTAAGCGACTCGACCTGAGTAAATTCGAAACGAATAAGTCGGAAACCCCAAAGTACAACGATCCCAGCGGTTCCTCACCGGAGCGTAAGGTTGTGCAACCTGTAAGAGTGGAGAAAAAAGTTGGACGAAACGATCCTTGCCCTTGCGGTAGCGGAAAGAAATACAAAAACTGTCACGGGATTGGTTCAGTTTAGATTTTGGATGGGACAACCCGAATACTGCTATTCACCTTAAATAAGAAAAAGCGCAAGTAGAGTTCTCTCTCCTGCGCTTTTTTTGTGATTCTTCAAACCTAAAACCTGGATTTAACAGCTTTGGTTTACTGGTAAAAATTCTTCAAAGAGAGTTCTATTTTTTTATACAATTCCTTACTGGCGGGGATCAAAGGCAACCTCAGGTAATTTGGAGCGATTCCCAACACATCAAGAAATGCTTTAACTCCTGTGGGGTTTCCTTCCGCAAACACAAGGTCAATAACAGGTAACATTTTATAATGTATTTTGCGTGCTTCCGTAGCTTTTCCATCCAGCGTCAACTTCACCATGGTAGAGAATTCAGCGGGAAAGGCATTGGCTACCACGGAAATCACTCCAGATCCTCCCAGCCCTATCAAAGGAAAAGTAATTGCATCATCCCCTGAAATTAGCTTAAACGTTGAGGGTTTGTCTTTGATAATATTCATAACCTGCGGCAAATTTGCGCTTGCTTCTTTAATAGCAATTATCTGGCGGGGAAAATCCTGTGCAAGTCGCAGGGTTGTTTCTGCTGTCATGTTTGTACCTGTCCGTCCCGGTACATTGTACAGTATTAGTGGAAGCGGGCTTACCTGGGCAATTGCTTTGTAATGCTGGTAAAGACCCTCCTGACCAGGCTTGTTGTAGTAGGGAGTTACACTCAAAATTGCATCGATACCCTCGAAAGCACAGTTTTGCAAAGCGCTGACTATTTCCAGGGTGTTGTTCCCTCCAAGACCCTGAACAACAGGAACTCGTTTGTTTGTTACCTCGATTACCTGGTTAACAATAGCCTGTTTCTCATCCTTGTTCAATACGGGGGTTTCACCGGTAGTGCCAAGAACAACCAAGTAATCAACACCCTTATTGATTAAGAAGTTTACAAGCTTTTCCAGGGATTTGAAATCAACACTTCCATCTTTTCTAAAGGGAGTAACAATTGCGACCCCGGTTCCAGTGAATTTTTTATCCGACATTTAGCAATTAATTTGGAGATGATATTTTTGGATTATTTAGGATTGAAACGTAATTCTTAATCTGTTCAATCAGGAATTCAAGGCTAGGACGGCTGTGAATGTCGATCATGAAATCAAGATTTTTATCACCATCAGTGTACTTTCCTGCCTTAAAAACGGCAGGGGAAAGACTACAAATGTAGCGCAGGGGATAGTGTCCTGCAAGGCTAAGGTCAATGAGCATATCGAATTTTTTCGACATAAAGCTAAGCGCGTCTTCCTGATTTGGGCGGAAGAAAAAATCAAGGTCCTTCTGGCAAAACACATTGATATTACCGAGAAACAGCAAGTCGCTGCTGATAATCTCCTCGTCCTGAAAACCTAGAGCAGAACAACTGATGTTCTGCGAAGAAAGGAACTTGATGAATTCTTTTACCTGATGCAGATCATTTGGCACTCCTGCATCGAAGAGAATACCAATGTTTCTGGCACTGTCGAAATTGTGTGCTTGCTTTTGTCTTACCAGTGTTTTACCTTTTTTGGCAAGATATTTCTCCCCGTAGGAAGCCCGTATTTTACTGAATATTTTCACCATGCAATAATACAAAAAAGCTAAGTATATCGGATTAATTAGTTTGAAAAATTAGCACTGTGGACGATATTAAATTCTTAAACATGATCCCCAATCAGAATATTCTTATTCAATCATTTGGATGAATTCCGACTCCGAAATAACGGGTATCCCAAGTGATTCTGCTTTTTTCAGCTTGTCGGGCCCGGGTTTGCTGCCTGCAATCAGGTACAGGGTTCCCGAACTGATACCCGACATGTTCTTTCCCCCGTTTTTTTCGATAAGTGACTTAAGTTCATCTCTCGAGAACTTTTCAAAGCTCCCCGATATTACAAAAGTTTTCCCTGAAATTTTTTGACTGGTTGTTGCGGTTTCGCTTTCGTCAATACTAAACTGTAAACCCGAGTCAACCAAACGCTTAACAAGCTCCCGGTTGCCGGGGTGAGCAAAATACTCAGTTACAGAGCCTGCAATTCGCTCTCCGACTTCATCCACATTCATAAGCTCCTCAACCGACGCAGCCATAAGTTTTTCCAGGCTGCCATAGTGTCTCGATAGTTTTTTGGCAACCGTTTCTCCAACGAAGCGAATCCCCAGAGAATAAAGCACTCGCGGAAAAGGAATCTTCTTTGATCCCTCGATACTGCTGATCAGGTTATTTGCTGATTTTTCGGCAAAACGCTCCAACATCACCAGCTGCATAAACTCCAGCTTGTATAGGTCAGCGATGTTGCCGATTAACTTATGCCGGAACAACTGATCGATGGTAGCCTCCGCAATGTTTATGTCCATTGCCTTTCGGCTCACAAAATGTTCAATCCTGCCTTTGATTTGCGGGGGGCACCCGTAGGTGTTAGGGCAATAATGTGCAGCTTCATCGGGATTTCGCTGGAGGGGGGTACCACATTCCGGACAATTGCTTATAAAGCTGAAGATATGGCTGTCGGAACTGCGTGCTGCAGAATCGACTCCCACAATCTTCGGAATAATCTCCCCGCCCTTTTCCACATAAACCCAATCGCCAATCCTAAGGCCGAGAAGTTCGATTTGATCGGCGTTGTGAAGACTGGCTCGCCTCACAACCGTACCGGCAAGGTTTACAGGGTCGAGGTTTGCGACAGGAGTAACGGCTCCTGTTCTGCCAACCTGAAAGGTAACGCTGTTTAACCGGGTTCGGGCTTGCTCGGTTTTGTATTTATAGGCGATGGCCCAACGGGGAATCTTTGCCGTGTAGCCCAGTTGCTTCTGATATTCGTATGAGTTGACCTTTATTACAACCCCGTCGGTTTCGAAGGGGAGCGACTTCCGTGCCTCGTCCCAATACTCGATGAAATTAAAAACCTCCTCGATGTTGTTTGCCTTTTTCATGAATTCCAAGGGGATCTTAAAGCCCCATTCCTTGGCCATCTTAAGGCTCTCATAATGGAAGGGGGAGGGCAAAGTGGTTCCTGCCAGATAATAAAGGAAGCAATCCAGGGGACGCTTTGACACCATTGAAGAGTTCTGCAGCTTAAGGGTTCCTGCTGCAGCGTTCCGGGGATTGGCAAAAACCATCTCGCCGCTTTCCTCACGAAGTCGGTTCATCTTGTCAAATCCTTCACGAGGTAAAAAGATCTCGCCCCGTATATCGAATTCTGTTGGGAAACCGGTTCCATGCAATGTAAGGGGAATGCTCCGTATCGTTTTTACATTCCGGGTTACGTCATCACCTTGCTCACCATCTCCACGGGTGACGGCCCTGATCAAAACACCATCAAGATAAGTTAAACTGATGGCGACACCATCGTATTTAAGTTCGCAAACGTATTCGAAATCCCCTGAAATCACTTTCCTTACCCTCCGGTCGAAATCCTCAAGCTCTTCTCTGGAATAAGTGTTTCCGAGCGACATCATCGGATAACGATGCTTCACCTGTTCGAACTCCAGGTTAATATCGCTGCCTACCCTTTGGGAGGGGGAGTTGGAATCGGCGAGTTCAGGATATAGTTTTTCCAGATCAATCAACTCGCGCATCAGGGAATCAAACTCAAAATCCGATATAAGAGGCTGATTCAGAACGTAATACTGATGGTTGTGCCGATTTAACACCTCACGTAGCTTGCTTATTCTGTCCCCGGCCTGCCGTCTGTCCATAATTTTTAATTCTAGAGAGGTAAATTTATGGTTTTTTTGGAAACCTCTGACATTGGAATACATTTCTAAAGGCTATAATTGAAAATTTTGAGCAGAGGTCGGAATAAGCGATCGGAAAGCAAAACTGGCCGAAAGTGACAAATTGCTATTTTCCGAGATCGATTTCTTCTTTGAGTCGTGATGGCATATGACAGAAATGTGCTTTGTAACAAGAATTGCATTGTCTTTTGATTCTCTCGGATATTTGTTTATTTTTAATCTTCGAATATTTTAAAAACAATAACTGTTTCCTTACTTGGAATCGGGAACTGAAAAACCTCGGGCCAATAGCGAAATGGGGCGTTTCCGAAAAGCCATACGAGTAGGGTCATATTTAGAATTTTAATTAAATGGAAGCACAAAAAGTCGACATGTTCATGATTTCCAATGCCAAGTTCTTTGAAAGTCATCAGATACCGATCATTCGAGACCGGCTTATTTCAATCGACGATTCAAAATGGGTTCAGATTTCGACAATCCAGTTTAAGGATCCTACTTTAAGTATTGTTTTATCGGTTATTGTCGGATCTTTCGGCGTAGACCGTTTTGTTATTGGCGATACGGGCTTGGGTATTGGGAAATTGCTTACTTGCGGCGGACTTGGGATTTGGACCATTGTAGATTGGTTTTTGATTATGGGTGCGACAAGGGAAAAAAACATGGAGATGCTTCAGAGGTTTCTTTTTTAATGGGATTAACCAGAAACAGACTTTACATTTTTTTAGGTTTATCTTGTTTAGCAGGGTATATCTGGCTATTTATTAACAGTAAATATTCAGACGACGAAGTTGTGGTTTGCTTGTTCAAGCATGTTACCGGTGTTCCATGCCCGTCGTGTGGCTCAACCCGATCGGTACTCTATTTCTTTAATGGTGAGATTTTTAGCTCATTGTATTGGAACCCAATGGGACTGATAGTGGCTGCCATCATGCTGCTGGTTCCGTTTTGGATTGCTTTTGACGTGATTTTAAAGAGAGACACTTTATTCCGGTTTTACAAAAATGCCGAAAAAATTTTTCAGAAAAGGTGGGTAGCAATTCCTGCCATAATGCTTATTATTGGAAACTGGATATGGAACATAATTAAAGGAGTATGATTTCAATAAAAAGATTTGCCTACGAACCCGGGGAACATGAGTTGGAAAAGGCTTCCAACTCCTATGTAATGTCGCTTGTAGCTATTATCGGTGGCTTGCCGTTCCCCATAATAAACCTGATAGCAACTCTGGCATTTTATGTGGGAAACAGAAAAGGCACGTATTATGTCCGGTGGCATTGTATGCAGGCACTTTTGTCGCAGTTTAGCGTTTTTCTGGTAAACACGGTTGGGTTCTGGTGGACCATTTCGGTGATCCTTGGCTACGAATCCGTCAGTAATCAGTATATCGCATACCTTTTGACCATCCTGGTGTTTAATGCAGCTGAATTTCTTGGAACCATTTTTACCGCAATCAAAGCCCGGAAAGGCGTTCACGTTGAGTGGTGGTTCTATGGCGATTTAACAAACTTAATCTGTAAGCCTTAATATGAGAAAACTTATTATTCAAGGAACTGGCATGGTTGCTGTATTCCTGTTTACCTGGTTTGCGTTGAGTGAGGTTGACTGGATGAGCATTTTTAAGGTTGAACAGATTACCAAAGCAACCGAGGAGAAATTAGGAAAGACAATCTGGGACTGGTTTAACCATTCCGAAAAGGAAATCAGGGACAGCGAAATCTTCAACACGGTTGACAGCCTGCTCACAAAGGTTTGTGCTTCCAACGACATTTATCGCGATCAGGTGGAGTTGCATATTGTATCGAATGAGGAGGTAAACGCATTTGCCCTTCCCGGAAATCATCTTGTGATTTATAGTGGGCTGATAAACTCGTCCGAAAACGAATCTGAACTTTGCGGCGTGATTGCACATGAGCTGGCACATATTAAAATGGAGCATGTGATGAAAAAGCTCGTCAAAGAGGTTGGCTTATCTGTGGTGATTTCTATGTCTACAGGAAATAACGGTGGAGAAATTGTAAAGGAGGCTGCAAAGCTTTTATCGTCGACAGCCTACGACAGGAAATTGGAGAAGGAAGCCGATTTGATGGCTGTCGATTATCTTATAAATGCGGGAATCGAGCCGCGACATTTTGCGGATTTTTTATCCCGACTGTCTGAATCGCAACCTGAAATCGAGTCGCATTTTGCGTGGATCAGCACACATCCGGATTCTCAGAAGCGGGCCGATTATATTAATTCCTATCGTGAAGGGCAGCCACAGGAAGTTGTTGCTGTTTTAGCAAATGGAACATGGATGAGATTGAAAGAAAACATAAATAATCTGGATGACAATTTTTAAACTGATCTGAAAAGAATGAGAAAATTTCCGGTTTGGCTTAACATACTGCTTGGAATGAGCTTTGGGCTTGTGTTTGGGATCATTGCAGTCTGGCTTGAATGGGAAAGTTTCACAAATGATTGGGTAAAACCCTGGGGAACAATCTTTTTAAACCTGCTTAAGCTTGTTGCTGTTCCATTGGTTTTTGTTTCTCTGGTTAAGGGAATAACAAGCCTGAAGGATATTTCAAAGTTCAGGAGAATCGGGTTGAAGACAATTGTAATTTACTTAATAACCACTGTTTTCGCTATTACTGTAGGGCTTGTCCTTGTGAATTCGGTGAAGCCCGGGGATGTTTTTCCCGCTGAAAAAAAAGCGGAGTATAGCAGTAAATTCAGCAACACTGTTGAAGAAAAGCAACAAAGTGCAGAAAAAATAAAAGAAGAATCCCCTTTAAGTTTTATTGTCGAAATTATTCCGGAAAACATAATTACTTCTGCAAGCAAGAATTCGAATATGCTTCAGATAATCTTTGTTGCTGTTTTATTTGCAATAGGCATGGTTTTACTTCCGGAATCTAAGACACTTGTTGTTTTTGGCTTTTTCGAAGGTCTAAATGATATAATCCTTAAAATTGTTGACATCATTATGAAAGCTGCTCCCTATGGGGTTTTCGCTTTAATGGCTGCTCTTGTGGTTGATTTTTCAGGGGATAAGGAAATCTTTGTAGCCTTGGGTATGTATATGATTACTGTGATAATCGGACTCTTGTTTCTGCTGCTCATGGTCTATCCCTTATTGATTCGTCTTGTCACAGGTATGAAATATATGGCTTTTTTAAAGGCTATCCTTCCTTCCCAACTCGTAGCTTTCTCAACAAGTTCGAGCGCAGCGACTCTCCCTGTTAACCTCAGGCAATGTGTGGTTGAATTTGGCGTTTCAAAGGAGGTAGCTAATTTTGTGTTGCCTGTAGGGGTAACCATAAATATGGATGGCACAAGTCTTTACCAGGCAGTAGCTGCCGTTTTTATTGCTCAGGTTTTCGGTATCGACCTAACCTTTACACAACAGTTGCTTATTGTTCTCACAGCCTTGCTTTCATCGATAGGAAGCCCGGGAATACCGGGAGGGAGTATAGTAATGCTTATTATTGTTCTTAACTCCGTTGACATTCCGGTTGAAGGTCTTGCCCTTATTCTCGGGGTCGATCGCCTCCTCGATATGCTGCGCACGGTTGTTAACGTAACCGGCGATGTCGTGGTTGCCACGATTGTGGCTAAGAGCGAGAATGAACTTGGTGGATAGCATGGAAGTATTTTTTAACTCTTTCATGTGGTTGCCATAAGCAACTCACTTATCCCCCCCAGCTGAATGATAGTACTATTATCATGCATCAACAAGAGACAGAATTTCCGCAACATTCAAATCTCCTTACCAACATTTGGAAGCCGTATTTTTTTTTTCACTATATTTACGCTTCTCGAGTCTAATTGCAGAAAAAGACTCTGCTTCGAATCTCGTTCTTTTTTGAATTTTGTTTGAGCTGCCTATTTTAGTTATAGAACAAAGGAGACTAAATCTTTTATTCTAAATCATTAACATGAAACAATATGAATACCTTCATAAACTCCTGAGTTATATAAAACTTGAGAGCGAGCTTGACGACTATGAAAAAATTCATGAGTCAATAACAAAAGATATTGTATTTAAGGGCACAAACCTTTGGATTCTTGTGTTTGCCATAATTGTGGCTTCCGTTGGCCTTAACATGAACTCAACAGCCGTAATTATCGGAGCTATGTTGATCTCGCCCCTTATGGGCCCTATTAATGGCATGGGCTATAGCATTGCCACCTATAATTTTCCCCTTTTTAAACTGGCTTTGAAAAACTTCCTTTTTGCGGTTATTGCCAGTCTGATTGCTTCAACGGCTTATTTTCTGCTAAGCCCCATTTCAACGGCTCATTCCGAATTGCTGGCCCGTACAAGTCCAACAATTTATGATGTTCTTATTGCATTGTTTGGCGGTTTGGCAGGAATTGTTGCAATCAGCAGCAGGCAGAAAGGTAATGTGATTCCCGGAGTTGCTATTGCAACAGCTCTTATGCCTCCCTTGTGCACGGCCGGATATGGGCTGGCTACGGGTCAGTTGTTTTACTTTTTTGGCGCATTTTACCTGTTTACTATAAACTCGGTATTCATTGCTATTTCATCTGTAATAATTTCTCAAATTCTTAAGTTTCCGATTCGGACTGTTGTTGACAAAGGTCAGAGAAAAAAAATTAACAGGTGGATTTCTATAGTTATTGCTATCGTCTTGATTCCAAGTATTTATTTCGGTTACAAGTTGGTTCTCGTGGAAAAGTTTAATGAAAATGCAGCGAGATTTGTTAAAAACATCAGCGTGGTTGAAGGGAATTATTTGTTGAAAAGCGATGTCCAATCAAAAAACAAATCCATAACATTAGTATATGCCAGTGCTTCACTTAGCGATCTTCAAAAAGAAAACATCCGGGAAAGAGCTAAAGATTACTCCCTTGAAAATGCAACAATTGAGTTTTATCAGGGGATGACCAACGATGAAATATTGAGAAAGAATTCCGAACAGGACCTGCTTCAGCGGGAGATAAACCGTTTAAACCTTATGTTGGAAGGGAAAGACCTGCAGTTGGAGGATTTCCGCCGAAAGAACAGTCTCGGACGGGACGTCCTGAAAGAAATTACCGTATTATACCCTCAGATTGAAAGTTGTTCGATCTCCGAAGCGAATATTTTCAAACTTGATGATTCCGATCCCGACACGTTGAAAATAGTGTTGTTTAAACTAGGCAAGGGTAAGCTTGGTGTAGTCGAAAGAGAAAAAATCGAAAACTGGTTAAAGGTCAAATTTGGAACCGATGAGGTATCGGTTTACTATAAATAGCGAGTTATCTGGGAATCCGCTGCTCCAGTAGGAGTTGAGCCCGTTTTCTCATTTATGTTCACGTGATTTCTAAAGTTACTGAAAATCATAAACCAAGAGGAAAGGCAATGGACGAAAAAGATCATATATTCTTCAAACCTCGAAATTTTAATCAGATCAGGTTATGGAAGAATGTTACCCAAAGGCAATGGAGAGATCCCAAATGGCAACTGAAAAACTCCATCAAAACGGTTGATCAGCTTAAGGAAGTAATTAGACTTAATGCCTATCAGGTTTCAGAGATTGAAAGAGTCATACTTGCACTAAAAGCTGAGGGAAAAGAACCCCTTCGAATAACGCCCTATTATGCTTCACTTATGCAGGAGGATCCTTTTCACCCTGTCTTTCTTGCCGGTGAAAAGCAGGAAAAAAGAATGGATCCCATTTTCTGGCAGAGCGTTCCGACTCCCGCCAACCTTCTTTTTTATGATACCGGTGTGGAGGGAGCAATGAGTGAGTCTTCCAGAAGCTTTGGTGCCGCATATCAGCGTTATCCGAATCGGGTCGCACTTTTTGTGGCGGAAAACACAAGCTGTGCTTCGTATTGCGTCCATTGCCAGCGGGCTAAGACACTGGACGGTACCGTGGATGTGAACAGCACTGAACTAAAGAAAGGATTGTTTTACATCGGATACAACAAAAACATCGATGAAGTCCTTGTTACAGGTGGCGACGCCCTGCGGGTTAGCAAAAAACGCCTTAAATATATCCTTGAGGAGTTGAGCCGTATCCCGCACCTTCGGGTTATCCGCATCGCTACCCGCGTACCTGTGGTTATGCCTATGGGGATAAACGATGAATTGCTTGATTTGATTACGGTTTCATCCAATAAATATAACCGGGGAGCCGAAAAATATGTGTATTTCATGACGCACATCAATCATTACCAAGAAATTACTGAAGATTTGGCTGCTGCTGTCAAAAAAATCCGTCAGCATGGATTCGCTATCCGAAATCAAACGGTACTGCTAAACCATGTTAACGATTATTTCCAAACCCTGGCTGAAACCTTTAGAAGAATGCTCTGGATAGGGGTGCAACCCTACTATTTGCTCCAATGTCACAAAGAAAAAGGGATCGTTCATTTTATTGCGCCCATCCAGATCGGTAAAATATATATGAAGCATCTGCAGGGCTGGATTTCCGGAATGGCAATCCCCAGATATGCTGCAAATGTTGAAGGCGGGGGCGGTAAGGTTTTGCTCATGCCTTCGGGACACGACACATTGAATAATGGACAGGACATTGAAAATATAATCTCTGAGAGTTTTGCAACCGTTACTACCTGGGATGGAAAAGAATTAATGCATTATGAAGCCCTGGGCAGAGCATCGATGGAGGAGTTTTTAGCAGCCGGGAAAATCATGGATAAGTTTATCGGAAGAAAGGGAGTCTTTCTTCCTAAGGTTATTATTATGAATAAGGAAGGAATGATAGAAGCAACAACAAACCGAACCAAACTTCCTAAAATTGAGAAGATTAAGAAAACAAAACTTTTTAATTACCAATTGTTCGAAAACGATATGCCAATTACAAACCCACAGGATTTATCCGATGAACTGGAAAAAAAGTTTAAAAAATCAAAATTTATCAGAAATGCCGGCATATGATACTATTTTTAAGTTCTCAAAATATTCGTGTATGTGCCAGAATTTGATAGGTTTTTTATTTTTATGTCTTTTTAGTTTGGTCTGCTTAAACCGGTAAAAAATGGTGATTCATTCTCTTGGCAAATTTTCAAGGAATATTGATTGGGAAACCTGTTTTTTGAATTTCCATGCCGTCGGAACGTACACGATTTCAAAAATCCTTTTACTCCTTATGGGATTGATGTGGCTTGAGCCAGCCCGCTCCCAGGAAAACTTCCTTTTTGAGCGTATCAATATGGAGGATGGGCTGTCGAATAATTCAATTAATTGCATTTTACAGACCCGCGACGGGTTTCTATGGGTGGCTACAAAAGACGGACTAAACCGGTACGATGGTCAGGGCTTTAAAGTATACAAATACCGGTTTGCCGACCCGAAGTCCTTGCCAGAGAATTATGTGATGTCACTTTTTGAAAGCAGCTCAGGAACACTATGGGTGGGTACATGGGGTGCGGGTTTGTGCCGTTATGATGCAGCTACCGGACAGTTTTTCCCATATCGCCTTGCAGGGAGCAGCGATAACTATATTCAGTGCCTGTTTGAAGACCATGATAAAAACATCTGGTTTGGAACTACAGAAGGAGGACTCTTTAAACTTAGACTGCCCTCCGGAGAAATAACCAATTTTTCCAGTGTTCCGGGGCTGGATAATTTCCCATCCAACAACATTACTTCAATTGCTGAAGATAGTTCTAATCAACTCTGGATAGGTACCTGGGATTCGGGACTTGTGAAGTTTGATCCGGCCAGCGGCAATTTCGCACGCTTTACTCATAATCCCACAAACGATGAAACTATTGCGAGCAATGGGGTATGGAATGTTATGATCGATTCGGATGAGAAAATATTGCTCAGCACCTTCTCAGGAATTGACTGTTTAAACCCTAAAAACGGTCGGGTAATCCATAACCCGGAAATACCGCAAAACTTCAGAGGCCCCCTTTCCACAGCAATTAGACAAACCGTTCGTGACAGAAAGGGTCGGCTATGGATTGGCACCTATGATTACAACGGCTTGTTTCTTTCGGTGATTGATGGTGCAGGGCAGCAAAAGTTTTTCAGGTTTATCAATGAAGATGATAACCAGCAGTCGATTTCAATCGACCGTATCCGTTGGATTTTCGAAGACCTGAAAGGCAATATCTGGATCGGGACCGAGAATGGCTTGAACAAACTCCCAGTGCACCAGCCATTCAAGCAATACAGGTATCTCCCCAGACGCCCGGAAAGTCTCGGGGGAAGAGTGGTTTGCAGCATTTTGGAGGATCAGGATAATTGCCTATGGGTTGGCTATGGGGGAGGTGGATTTGACAAAATTGATCCGAATAGAAATCAGATCACAAACTTCAAGCATGAGTTGGCTTCAAGAAACTCGCTCAGCGACAATGATGTGAATTTTATTTACCAATCAAGCGACAGAAAAATATGGGTTTGTACAACCAATGGTGGATTAAACCAGTTTGATCCTGTTTCAGGAAGCTTTAAAATCTTTAAAACAGATGAAGGAAACCCCAATAGCATTCCGTCTAATTGGGTGCAGCAAGTACTTGAAACAAGCGGGAATATATTTCTCGTGGCAACCAACAGCGGCCTTGAGGTTTATGACTCCGATTCCGAAACATTCTCCCCCTTCATCCCGGAAATCCATAATGGAGGCATTATACTTCCTGCTGCTGTTTCTGTAAATGCACTGTTTGAAGACAGCCGCGGCAATATATGGATAGGCACCTGGCTTGATGGAATCTATTGCTATACTCCTCAAAGCAAGATGCTCATCCATTACCTCCATCTGAAAAATGACCCCAACAGCATAGGATCGAACAAAATAACTACAATATTTGAAGACTCCCGGGGAAGCATCTGGTTTGGAACTCACAGTGGAGGCTTAAACAGGTTCTCGATTGAAACCGGGAAGTTCAAGCAATACAACACGGAAAATGGTTTTCCCAATGATGTGGTTTTTGGAATACTGGAGGATTCAAAGGCTTATTTGTGGATAAGCACCCTGAACGGATTGGTAAAGTTCCATCCTGAAACCGGCGTGGTAAGGGTGTATGATATTTTGGACGGTTTGGTGGACAACCAGTTTAACTGGCGTGCGAGCTTTAAAAACAAAGAAGGGGCAATGTATTTCGGGGGAATAAACGGCTTTGTTTTTTTTCATCCGGATTCGATCAAAGTTGATACCGTTCCCCCATTGGTTGCGCTTACGACATTCAATATCTTCCCCAGAAAAGCAACTGCGCATCAAAAACTCCCTGTTAATAACGAGATAATCTTAAGGCATAACCAAAACTTTTTCTCCATTGAGTTTACCGCTCTGGATATGGCTCCGAATCAGAAACATAAATATGCTTATATGCTTGAAGGCATTGATCCTGATTGGGTGTATTCCGGTGAACGAACAACGGCTTTTTATACCGATCTCCGCCACGGATCTTTCCGCTTTCTTACCAAAGCCTCAAATGCGGACGACGTGTGGTCAAATCCTGCATCACTGTCAGTAATAATTTTACCCGCATGGTGGAATACATGGTGGATTAAGGTTCTGGGAGTTCTTGCTGTCTTCGGTGTAGGATTATTCGTTGCGAGGATCAGATTCTGGTATTTGCTGGAATTGGAACGGATAAGATTGAATATCGCCAGTGATCTGCACGATGAAATGGGCAGTAATCTCAGCAGCATCAGTGTCGACAGTCAGCAACTTATGCGCAGCAGGGTTCTTGATAAGAAAAGCCTTGATCTGGCTTCGGATATTTATAAGACCACCAATGAAACTATCGATTCCATTCGAGATATCATTTGGTTTATAAGCCCCAAAAATGACAAAGGCGAAAACACCGTATTTAAAATGAAAGAAAAAGCTTCAAGTCTGCTCGCCGGTCTTAATTGGTCATTTGATGCTGCAGAGGATATCCGTTTAGACAATATAAACCTTGAAACACGAAGAAATTTATTCCTTATTTACAAGGAATCCCTCACTAATGTGGTCAGGCACTCAGAGGCTACTGAATGCTCCATTAAGCTGTACGTTCAAAAGGGTAAATTGCACATGAGCATCTGTGATAACGGTAAAGGCTTTGACCTCCAAGGAACACAAAAGCTCGGAGGCCTTGGGAATATCTATCACAGAGCCAAAAAGATCAATGCGGGAATTGACTTGGTTAGCCAGGTGGGGAACGGCACCTGTCTGAATCTGGATTTACCCTTTAAAACCTGAAAAATATTCAATACCAATCATGAACCAACAAAAAAGCTCAGCGAACATGCCCATAAATATATGGATGGTTGAAGATAACTCCCGCTACAGGAAAAGCCTGGTGGCTGTCATTAACAATACTCCCGGGATGTATTGCGATCAGGCTTTCTCGGCCTGCGAGGAGGCCTTTGATGCCATGGAGGTGGAGGCTCATCCGGATGTTATCCTATTGGATATTGGCCTGCCAGGCATGAGCGGTATTAAAGGAATCCAGAAATTCAAATCCTATGCCCCTGATGTCCATATCGTAATACTTACAATTTATGAAGATAACGACACCGTTTTCGATGCACTGTGTGAAGGAGCCTCAGGTTACCTCCTGAAAGATTCCACACAGGACAAAATTGTCGACTCCATCAGGGAAGTCCTGGCCGGCGGAGCTCCTCTTAACATGCGCATCGCCCAGAAAGTATTACAGCTATTCTCAAAAATTAAAATCAAGAGAGACACGAATTACGGACTCACTGAAAGAGAAAAAGAAATACTGCAATACATTGTCGCCGGCTTAACAAAACAGCAAATAGCCGACAAGATATTCCTTAGCTTTCATACCGTAAATACCCACATCAAAAATATTTACAAAAAACTACAGGTTACAACCAAGGCTGCTGTGGTTTCCAAGGCATTTAACGAAAATCTTTTCAAGGCAGGCAATTGACTATGTCATGCCAATGTCATGCGACTTTCAATCTATCTGAATATACCACGAACGTGCGATTGATTAACGTCGGGTAACTGCATAATTTTATACGAACCTGATTAATTGAACCGTTCCCCTGAAAAATGCTTAAAAGGCGTTTTTCAGGTTGACTCTTTAGTGATTTTCAGGTTATGGCTCGCACTCAAATTATTATATTGTCTACTAACCAAAAATATGATGTGTGGATTGCAGGAGTCCGAACGAGCAGGGCTTTTCTTTTAGGCTTGTTTCCCTACAAGAATGCAGTTTGTTTTCATATTAAAAACTAATGCTATGAAAAGATTGTTTTACCTTTTGATGTTGTTTTCCAGCATTGCCTATGCTCAAAAGCCTAAGGTAATTGCTCACAGAGGGGCTTCTTCGGTGGCTCCTGAGAACACGATTTCCGCATTTGTCAAAGCAGCAGAGGCTCATGCTGATTTTTTTGAGCTCGATGTGATGCTTTCCAGCGACGATTCCCTGGTATTGATGCACGATGCCACCCTCGACCGAACTACTGACGGAACTGGCAGCCTGTCTTCAAAAACCTATGCTCAACTTCGACTCCTCGATGCCGGCTCCTGGTTTAGCCCGGAGTTTACCGGGGAGAAAATCCCAACTTTGAGAGAAGCCATTCAGGTAGCTGTTGACGATCCAAACAACATTGGAGTTGTAATCGAGCTCAAATCCAGCGAAACCCGTCTGGCCCCTAAAGTTGTTGAGTTGGTTCAGCAAATGGGAATGGAAAGCAGAGTTTTGATATCCAGCTTCAGCCTAACCCAAATAACACAGGTGAAAACCCTTGACGCAACAATTGCTGTTCAGCTTTTCGCTACGGTCGCAAACTCACATATCGATCAGGTGGCAGCAATCAACGGCGAATGGGTAGGTAGTGGTGGCACTGTAACACAGGCAATCCTCGATTATGCCCACTCTAAAAATATCAAAGTCAACGCATGGACAATTAACAGCGCTAACCAGATGTTGCCCCTTATTGCTCTTGGCATTGACGGAATCACTACCAATTATCCCTCTGTTATGGTCGCAATCATGGACGATACAGAACCCTCCGATGTGGTGCTGACTTCCGCAACGGCCATCGAAACTGAAGTAACACTCGTATGGGAACCATCTGCGGATGCTGAAAGCGGGATTACAGGCTATGACATATTCAGAGACGAAACCTCATCCCCAACAACCTTGCTTGTTACCGTTGGGAACGTTTCTCAATACCTGGATCAAACCTATACTGAGGCAAAGGATTATTATTATCGCGTGAAAGCAAAGAACCTGGCAGGATTGAGCAGCGCCAACTTTTCAAATGAAATTATGGTTAGCACCCTTAATGACCTCACAAAGCCACAGATCAAATATGTTACCTCAAAAGGCGACAGCACAACGGTTCTCGTGGAATTTAGCGAACGGGTTGGTGAAACGATTGCTGAAACCAAAACAAATTATACTGTGAATAACGGTGTTACAGTTTTGGACGCCAAACTCCTTTTGGATCAGAGGTCGGTACTTCTAACTACAACCCCTATGATTGATCGTTCTTTTTTGCTTACTGTCAAGAACATTAAAGACAAAGCACTGACGCCAAATACCATGGTAACGAAAAGTGTAATCTTTTTGCACGAAAACATGTCAGCCGACGCCGTTGCTATTTATAAACTAGATACCCTGCTTATTGAAGGCACGGATACTATTGTTCCTGATCAGACTGTGAACATGAACCATGGTTTGGCTAAGGGAGGAGTTACTCTTACTGAAGGGCTTCTCGGCAATGCCTTACGATTTGATGGAATTAACGGTTATGTGAAATTTGAATCAACCCCATCCTTTGACTTTGGTACAAATGCAGTTTCAATTTCAGTTTGGACGAAATTGGATTATCTGCCAACCGAGCAACCCTATGCGTATGGCCCCCTTTTCGACTCTGAGGGCGATCAATATGTGCTTTATGGCGACAGAGGAAACAGCGAACTCCGGTTTAAGGTCGTAACATCAGCAGGCGCTGAGAGGCCGGGTATTGCCAACAGCGATCTTGCAAAAGGTGAATGGATACACGTCGTTGGGGTGTATGATGGGGCGAATGCCATGATCTATTTAAATGGAGTGAAGAAAGACTCTCATCCCCTTACAGGAACTGTGAAAACCGGTCAGGTAGCTACCTTGGGTTTGTCGGGTACATCCTATTTTCAGGGGAGCATGGATCAGGTTGAAGTGTACAGCCGGGCTTTAACGGCCGAAGAAGTTCTAATGAAATTCAATGGTAAGCAAGCTCCTGTAGCTTTGAATCCATTAAACGTTACTGTGCTTTCTGCTTCAAGCGACGAAACAGATGTAAGCCTCTCATGGTCTGAAGCTGTGAATTACGAAAGTAACATTATGGGATATGAAATTTATAGGGATATAACTTCCTTACCCACTACTCTTGTTGCAACCGTTGGAAATGTAACCTCATTTATCGACAAGACCAATACCGAAAACCAGCTGTTCTATTACCGTATTAAGGCAAAAAACACCCGTGGTTTGCTAAGTCCGGAGTTCAGCAATGAGGTTTCGGCCACAACTGCAACTGATGCTACAAGACCCGTAGTTTTGTTCTCAACTTCAAGAGGAGATACCTCCAATCTTATTATCGAGTTCAGCGAGAAAGTTGATCCGTCAACATCAGAAACAGTTGCAAATTATGCTATTGACCAGTCGGTTGTTGTTTTGGACGCTGAGTTATCCCTCGATCAGAAAAAGGTATTTCTAACTACAACCAAGCTTCTGGAGCAGTCCTACAAGCTAACTGTAAATAATATCCGAGACATGGCCGCAGTTCCGAATGTAATTCTTGGCAATACAAGGGTTATTTTCAGTCATGAGGGCGCTCCTTCAGATGTCGTTGCATGGTATAAATTCAACGAACTTCCCATTGAAGGAACCGATACCCTGGTTGTTGACGAATCAGTAAACTTGAATCTGGGATATGCCAAAAACGGACCCGAGGTGGTTGATGGCTTTCTTGGAAATGCGGTGAAGTTTGATGGTACAAAAAAACAATACGTTCAATTTGCCAATTCGCCATCATTTGATATCAACGATTCAAAGGTAACGGTCTCTGTATGGACCAAACTCACCTATTTGCCCGTTGAAATGCCAATGGCCTTTGGACCCTTGTTCGACTCCCAGGGTGACGAATATGTTCTTTACGCCGACAGGGGTAACAGTGAGCTCAGATTTAAGGTTGTTACTTCTGCCAGTGCTGAGCGCCCTGGAATTCCCAACGCAGACCTGGTAACCGGTCAGTGGATCCATGTTGTCGGGGTTTATGATGGAACCAGCGCGAAAATCTACCTGAATGGTGTCCTCAAGGATAGCCATCCCATCACCGGCACAGTGAAAACCGGTACCGTTCCTATCTTTGGTGTGAATGGAAATATTGGGACGCTTTCGTACCTGACAGGTATGGTGGAAAATGTTATGGTTTTAAAGTCCGCCCTCAGCGAGTCAGAGGTCTTGGATATGTACGAAAACTATAAGGCCTTGGCAATAAACGACTGCGAAAGCTATACCCTTACCGAAGACGTTGCTGTTTGTGAAGGCGAAACCTACGTTTTCCCCGATGGAACTTCCGGCGGTGAAGCGATGGTTCATGTAAGCAATCTTAAAACCCTTTACGGATGCGACAGCACCATTACAACAAACCTCACAATTACGATTGTAAATGTTTCGGTCAACCAGGATCAGAACGTTTTGACTTCAAATGCCGCCGGTGCTTCATACAGATGGCTTGACTGCGACAACAACAATGCCGCGATACCCGGAGCAACCTCTGCCGTGTTCACTGCCACGGTAAGCGGCAACTACGCTGTTGAAGTAACCGAAAAAGGCTGTGTTGCTGTTTCGGATTGCTACAATGTGATCATAACCGGTTTGAATATCAATGATCGCAAGGGCTTTAGTATCTACCCGAATCCCAATAACGGTCAGTTTGTTCTTGAAATGAATTCTGCGGAATTTACCAATGCGAAAGTTGAAATTATCAACGCGCAGGGTAGGGTAGTCTACCTTCACAAAACCACTAATTCCGACAGGCAGACCATTCAGTTGCCCTCACCGGCCAGCGGAATATACATTCTCAGGTTCCACACGGAATCGGGAATATTCAAACAGCAGTTTATAGTTAAGTAAAGTGATCGAAAAGTGATTAATGCGGAAAGGCTGTTCATAAAGAGCAGCCTTTCTTTTTTTGGTTTAGCTGTATCTTGAAAAATATTGCTCCTTTTTTTTGTTGACCCAAACAGAATATGGTTTTAATTATCTACTTTTGAAAAATAATCTGGTTTCCTGCTGCAATACCTGCCGCAGGACGAAGAGGGAAGCAGGTGATCGGTTTTAATGCCGCGATTCCTGCACAGTACCCGCTGCTGTGATCCTTGTTTTTTTTCGGAGATAACTCCGCCACTGTGCGTCTCAGACGTATGGGAAGGCCTCCGGAATGAGGAAAGTCAGAAGACCTGCCCGATTAAGTATTTATTCAAGGCTTTCGGGAAAAAAGGCCGGAGATCAGTAAGATCCCTATGTAACTGTTTTCTTCCCCGAACGTGTGAATTACTACAACTTAGTCAATTCATTTTTAACGTTTTATTAAAAAAATCATGAAAAAAATCAATGCTTTTGCAGCCCTTATTGCTGCTGTTACGATTACTTTTTCCTCCTGCGGAAAAGAAGAGAAAACCCTTAAGAGCGATGCTATATCGTTCGAGGAAATCGCGCTGAACGAGAACGGGTATTACAATGGATCTGACGGTTCAGGTGGTTTCACCTCTGGAAATGCAAAGTTTATAACCAATTTTAATACCGAATGGAATAGCTGGTCGGGATTTGCTGTTACCAACCACACCGATACAATAACTCCCGATTATGGCAATCAATATAGTTCGATTGTAGGTTCCGGCGCCGGAGCTTCTCAGAAATACGCAGTGCTTTACTCCTTTACAGCCGACACCATTGAGTTTGTTATTCCTGCAAAGATTACCAATATCGCTATTACCAATTCCACTTATGCATATTACACATTGAAAAACGGCAATGCAATCGCCAAGAAATTCGGCGGGGAAACGGGCAACGATCCCGACTATTTTCATTTATACATATCCGTTGTTGACGATAAAGGAACCGAGCTGGCATTTGAAGACCCTATCCCGTTGGCCGACTACACCTATAGTGATAACACACAGGATTATATCGTGAAAGAATGGATTTATTACAACCTAAGCGCGGCAGGTACTATAAAATATCTTATTTTTAGATTCGATTCTTCCGATAAATCCGCCTGGGGCATCAATACACCCACCTATGTGTGTATTGATAACCTGGTGAGCGAGTGGGAGGAGTAAGTAAACAAAAGGGGAAATCAGGAACAAGCGATGGGGTTCATTCGAAAATATTTGATATTTCTTATGGTTTGGGTTTTCCCGGCCTTATACTCCCAACTACCCCAGGGAGGAAGGCCTTTTCCTTTCTCAAGCTTGAAATCTGCCGTGAAACCTATCGTTCTCTCAGGCTTCAATATGCAAAAAGCTATTGACGAATCCTTGTCCGAAGAGGCAGTTTCGGGTAAGAAACCTTTTCGGTTCGCATGGAATTACACACTCGATCTCTCGCCTTCAAATTCAGGGACATGGACCGAGATGCCCGATGGAACGCGAGTGTGGCGAATTCAACTGTCTTCTCCCGGCGCCTATGCTGTAAATGTCGATTTCAGTAAATACCAGCTCAAACCCGGCAGTATGGTCTTTATTTATCCTTCTTCCCAAAGCTTTTTTCTCGGGGGATTCAACCATAAAAACAATAACGGGTCTCAAAGCCTGCCAACCTCATTTGTTTCAGGGGATGAGCTCGTTGTTGAACTGCAGACCGGTCCGGGAATCACTGATTATGGGGAACTCAAAATAGGTAGCCTTTCTCATGCCTATATTGATGTGTTCAACACAAGCGACCGTTATTTTGGACTTTCCGGCGATTGCAATGTTGATGTCAATTGTCCTGAAGGCGACGATTGGCAGATTGTTAAAAAGGCTGTGTGCCGCATTATTTTTAAAACCGGCACAAGCACTGAGCTTTGCACGGGTACTCTTGTTAATAATGTCAGGCAGGACAGTATTCCTTATCTGCTCACAGCCAATCACTGCATACGTTTTGCCGGGCAGGCCCAATCTGCTGTCTTTTATTTCGGTCACGAAGTCGATACCTGCGGCAAGGAGTTTATTTCCTCATCCTATTCGCTTGCCGGATCGGAACTGCTTGCAACCTCCGACAGCATCGACTTTAGTTTGCTGCGCTTGTCTGAAACTCCCCCGGAAGAGCATAAACCTTATTATGCAGGCTGGTCGGTTTCGAAAATCCCGGCCAGCAATGTTGTGTGCATTCACCATCCACAAGGCGATGTCAAAAAAATAAGCATCGACAACGGTCCGGTAACGGCCGAATATCAAAACCCGATTCCGCTTGACCTTCACTGGCTCTATGACGAATCTCTGCCACAAGCCTTCTGGCGCGTTATTAAATGGGAAACCGGTACAACTGAAGGGGGGTCGTCGGGTTCCCCTTTGTTTAACCAAAATCAGCTTATTGTTGGGAACCTTACCGGGGGTCAGGCTAAATGCTCAAATTCCGTGAATGATTATTTTTCGAAGTTTCATATGGCTTGGGATTACTACTCCATAAATTCGAAGCAATTAAAACACTGGCTCGACCCTGAGTCCACCGGTATTACTAATCTTGTTGGATTTAATCCCTTTGGACAAAACACAATTCTATACGCCAGCCGTTTTAGCTTGTTCCCCAATCCTGCTTCCTCACAGGTGACTTTTGAAACAGACAGTCTGGATATCTCCGGAGGAGTCCTTGCTATTTATTCGCTTACAGGAAAAAAAATGGCATCCTACAACATTAATGAATCCAAAAGACTATCGTTCAACGTTTCATCCTTCAATCAGGGAATGTATATTATTGAATTCAGAAAAGGAGAAATATATGAACGTAAACGTCTGGTTGTTATAAATCCCCTGAAATAGTTTTACATCCGCGAAAAATCCAATAAATTATGGGTGTTCAGATAATCCGGCTTGTGTATTGGTGTCAAAAAAAGATCGAACTTACTATAATCATCTTGTTTTGCGGCTTTTTGGTTCTTTCTGCTTCCTGTTCATCCTCTGAAAAAAGAATTGGGAATTCCCAAAACGAGCATTCCTATGCAAAGGGGTTTGATATATCTGACTTTCCGGGATATCGGCAGGTGGAGGTTAAAAATCCCTGGCAAAAATCCCACGGAAACAGTTTTACCTATATACTCTCATCCCATCCCGAACTCTTGTCCGATTCGCTTCACTCGAAAACAATTATTAAAACCCCGGTTAATAAAGTTGTTGTTTTTTCTACCACCCATATCGGATTTCTGGCTGCCCTTGGGATGAGTTCATCCATCGTTGGGGTGTCGGGCAAAGATTTTATTAACGACTCAATCGTCCGTTCCTCCCTCGAAAACAAAAATTGCCTGGATATTGGATTTGCACCCAATATCGATTTTGAAAGCATCCTCCTTTTGCAGCCCGACCTGGTATTCCTTTACGGCCTCGATCCTTCTGTTACCAGTCTTGTGAGCAGGCTTGAGGAAGCTGGCATCAAATCGGTTCTGGTATCGGAGTTTCTGGAAGAGCATCCCCTTGGGAAGGCCGAATGGATTCGTTTCTTCTCCGCATTTTTCGAGATGGAAACGCTGGGAGACAGTATTTACAGCGAAGTCGAGCGCAATTATCAGGCCCGGAAAACAGAAATAAGTGAAATGAATCTTCTTAAGCCTTCCGTGCTTGTCGGGCTGCCTTGGAAAGACACTTGGTTTATGGCCGGTGGGAAATCGTTTGCCGCTAAGTTTATTGAAGATGCCGGGGGACAATACCTCTGGAGTAATAATGAGAATACCGATTATATTCCGCTCGACCTCGAATCGGTTTTTCAGAAAGCCATACATGCTGATATTTGGATTAATACAGGCACAGCTGAGAACTGTGACGAGATCCTTGCTGTTGACCAACGTTTTCAACATGTGCCGGCTTTCCAAAACGGCAAGGTGTTTAACAATAACCTAAGAGTTAACGCTACCGGGGGAAATGATTTCTGGGAATCGGGCGCGGTAAGACCTGATCTGGTTCTAAGCGATATGATTTGCATTTTCCATTCTCCGGCCGGCGAAAGGGAAATGAAGTTGTACTATTACCGGAATTTGAAATGAAAGTCTTTCTCGCGCAGCTTTTTTTTAATATTTAGGTTGAGTAGAGTCGAATATTCGTATTTTTGCAAAAATTAATAAATAAAAACTATATGGCCAGCATCAGAAACCTTAAAAAAGACCTCAATTACCTTTCTTACGAATTGCTAACAGAAACCTTTGCTTACAAGCATTTCCATTCAGAAATGGAAGAGTCGAAATTGGATGAGGCAATTCGCAATATCGTAACACTCAGAAATGAGATTTTGGGCCAGATTAACCACCGTGAAGCCTTTGAAAGTCCAGCCGCACAAAAGCAGCATTTCCGCTCTATCCATGAAAACATGGTGAAAATGGTTGATCTGGTAAATGAACTGGATAAATAATTACCTCAGTGCTCAATCCTGTTAAACGAAACAACGTTCTGCTGAAAATTTCGATTTTGGTTCTGCTCGCGTTTGTTTTGTTTTGGATTGATTTGTCTATGGGGTCGGCACAGATTTCTTTTTCAAGACTTTTAAGCCTGCTTTTCTCAACCGATCAGCATTCATCCGAGTGGTTCACAGTACATATTTTTCGTTTGCCCAGAGTACTTACTGCTGTTTTTGTTGGAATTGCGCTCTCGGTTAGCGGATTACAGATGCAGACCGTGTTCCGCAATCCCCTTGCCGGGCCCTATGTGCTTGGTATCAGCTCGGGCGCCAGCCTTGGGGTGGCCTTGGTAGTACTGGGTTTTAGCGGGTATTTTGCAGGAAACGTGTTTTTTCTTTCCGGAAGCTGGCTTCTGGTAACTGCAGCTTGGTTGGGTTCCGCTTTGGTCCTCTTCATAATTCTAATGGTCTCCTTCCGGGTCAGGGATATCATGACCCTTCTCATTCTGGGAATCATGTTTGCCAGTGGGATTTCGGCCATCATAAGTATTCTTCAGTATTTCTCGGGGGAGTCGGCCCTTAAGGCATTTGTAATCTGGACCATGGGTAGCGTGAGTAATGTAAGCCGGGAGCAGATTCCTGTGATTCTGGCCGGAATAATCCCGGGGCTAATAATTGCGCTTTTGGTTGTGAAATCCTCGAATGCCATCCAACTTGGCGAAAGTCATGCTAAAACCCTTGGAATTAATATCATCAGGTACCGTACCCTGGTCTTTGTAAGCACTAGCCTGTTAACCGGAACCGTTACCGCCTTCTGCGGCCCTATAGGTTTTATTGGCATAGCTGTTCCACACATCTGCCGGATGATTTTCCAAACCTCAAGGCAAGGGATACTTTTAATCTCCTCCATTTTTACCGGAACCTCTGTGATGCTCATCAGCGATATTGTTTCCCAGTTTCCCGGCTCAGAATCAATACTGCCCATAAACGCTGTGACATCCCTTTTGGGAATTCCTGTTGTAATCTGGATCATCTTCAGGAAACAAAAGCTTATTGCTGCCTGATATGGACGAGTTAAATCACATAGTAAGTCTTCATGAGGCTTCGGTAGGATTCCGGAGCAGGAGCGGGAACATTGTACTCCTAGAAAACCTAAACCTCCAAGTGAAATCCGGAGAGCTTACGGGTTTGATCGGTCGTAACGGCGCGGGGAAAAGTACCCTTCTGCGCTGCATTGTCCGATTGCATAGACTTTTACACGGATCTGTTACCTTGAAGAATCGAAACATTCAGGATATTCATCCCAACGAATTTGCCCAAGTGCTTGCTTATGTTTCTTCAGGTCTTGAATATTCCGAAACTATGACGATCCTTGAAATGGTAAGCCTTGGCAGATATCCCTATACCAACTGGATCGGTAAACTCTTACCTGAAGACAACAGACTGATCGATGATGCCCTGGTGCAGGTGGGAATCAATCATCTCGCCAAAAGAAAGCTTAGTGAGGTTAGCGACGGCGAGCGTCAGAAGGCTATGATTGCCCGCACCCTTGCCCAAAACACCGATTTGATTGTATTGGACGAACCAACCGCATTCCTCGATCTTCCATCAAAGTACGATATTATCAGCCTTCTGCATGAACTTACACGTAAGGGGAAAACAGTTATTTACAGCACCCATGACCTTAATATTGCCTTGCGATTCAGCGATAAAATCTGGCTTATCGATAATAAAAACGTGCATGATGGCTCTCCTGAAGATCTGATTCTCGACAAAACCATTGCCGGTATTTTTGAATCGGATAAAATTCTGTTAAACCAAACCACAGGCGACTTTGAGATACGGAAGCATTTAACGCGTAAACTAAGTCTGAAATGCGAAAATCCGCATTTGCTTCACTGGACACGACAAGCGCTGCAAAGAGCCGGTTATGAGATAGATAATAATAGGGCGGATCTCCCACTGGTAACAGCGGAACAAATTGACAACAGAATAATTTGGAAAATTCAGCGTTTAAATGAAACTTTAGTTTTCGAAAGCATTTACGATATGCTTTCTTCCCTTTAAAAATAATAAAGCATGAAATCAATTAAAAAAACAATCGCCTATTTTTTTACAGGTCTTGTCTTGATCTTTGCCGTAATCGCCATTTTGGGAATCTGGGATATTATCGAGCTGGATCATCTTATCCGAAAAATGTTCGGCTCAGTATTGGTTATTATGGCAGCTGCTGCTGTTATTGTATTTCTTTTCGGTGTGTTGATAAGGGATAACGAGAATAAGGACTAGCCAGAAAAAGAAGTTGAAATATCAGGAATGTATTATTCCTGCAATTTTGGCTGCATTTTCCGAATTGCTGTAGTTTTGGAGAAGGTTTTCGCGTTTTGTGATTTCTTCCGACTCAAATTTGCAGGTCATAATTCTTTGGATAATCCGGATTATTTCAGCGTCAGTATTACCGGTTTCGGTAAGTTTCTCAAGACCGCTTCCCTCCGTCATCAAAGGGTTAGTAACCACAAAACGGCCCTTGAACAGCGAGTTTAAAAGCTTAAGCTTAAGCCCGCTTGCCTGAAAAGTATAGCATAGATGAATATGGGCATCATGCTGCAATTTGTCCATTTCTGCCTCGCTGGGGTTTTCTGTCAATGTAATATTTCCTCTCCGGGTAATTTCTCTTTTTAAGTGATCGGAAGGGTTCTTTCCGGCAATAATAACAGGGAAATCGGTATGAGTGAAGACATTTCCAATGCAATGAAGCACAGCGGACTCATTCTCCTCAACCTCCAGGTTTCCATGCATCAGAATAAAATCCCCATTTCCTTCTTTCGAACTCACCCTATTATTCGCATGAAATGCCCCAATATGTATAGTCTTCCCATACTTCCGGTCAAAATATGCAGCATCTGAAATCGAAATTGCCAGAATAAGGTCTGCAAATTTCAAAACCTTCTCGTACCTCGCAAGCTTAAAACTCTCAGCCCTGTAATATAGCCTGTTTCTGAAAGTGGTTTTCGTTTTGGACAGGAATGCATAATACTCATGTTCAATATTATGCATCCTGACCAATTTCTGTTTATGTTTAAGTAGGGGATGATTAAGGTAGAAACAACAGTGCAAGCCCTCAAACAAAATGGGGAAATCGTCTTGTGCGAGATTCAAAAGCAAGTCCTCCGATTTCCTGGAACTCACAATATAGGGCAGAAATGAAAACTGCGATACCCAGCCTGTTTTCCGGGGATAATAAAATACTTTCTCACAAAGGGCATTGAGCTCGGGAGAGGGAGGGCGGTTATACTCGAAAACGTGCAGAATAATAGCAATTCCCGCTTTGTGAAGAGCTTTGATTTTAAAGTAAACATCAATGACTCCGCCATAATCTGGCGGGTATGGATTAATAAAAGATACAATATGAAGCTTTTTCAATTGCTTTCAGAATTTAAATGGCTTAAATTACATGAGTTTTTCTGAAATATGTAACAATCAGACAATAAAAAACGTCTGAAATCTGTTAGAATTGCCAGAACACTATGAAAAAAGAAAAAGCAGTAACTCTCATGCACACTTCAAATACAAATAAAGGTCATCGGTTTGGAATTAATCTTCGATTTGTAGATCTATGCAATGTGGAAATAAAGTATTTGATTTTAGCTTTTAGCCTGTTGCTGCTGCTTTTATGCTCTTCCAATGCCTTTACTCAAACTGTAGAAAAGGAGTTGCAGGATAATTTGAAAAGTGTAAAAGTGTTTTCTTTTCTGGGATTTAACATTGTTCTTGACGTTAAGGATGAACTTGAGGGGGAACCTCTTAATCTTGATGAGTCAAACTATTTTTATGGAGATCGAAAGATGTTTATGGAAAAATGGATGGTTAAGCCGGACAAATGGTTCAGTAACGAGCCTCTGCCTCAGCCGTACAAAGACGACAATTTTGAGAAATGGATGCTCCACCCATCCGATTGGGGTAGCAAAAGCCCGGTAGACACCAATCTGACTGAGAAACCATAGGCTTATTTTTAACTATATGCTTATAATGAATTTTTCTAAGGGTAGTTTTATATCCTCAAAGCGTTAAAAAAAGTTAAAAAGAAGCTGCTTTTCACAACAAAAAATCTTCCTGCCCGTATATAAGTCATGTTTCAAACAGAAATCCTGCATACCTCAGAAAGTATATTTTATCCTTCGGAACGCTCTGATTGTATGAGATTTAAAATTGTACGGGTTTAAAACCCACCACGTTCTTATAAATTTCCAAGTTGGTAAAAATTGATTGAATACCGATCTTTTTGGCATGAAAATTGAATCATACAAAGACAGTTAATAGTAGTTTTTTTCATAGATAGTTTTAGGGTTAGTTAGTTTAAAGTGTCGTCATGTGAATGATGACACTTTTTTTTTGTTTCTGGCTTCTTTTTTAAAGCTATGGTTATCTTTGCACACAAATTATTTCATCCCCCGCAGCACATGAGAACTCTCGAAGATAAAATTATTGATTGCTTTCAAACGGCAATAAGCAGCCTTTATGGCAAAGAAGCCGATAAATCCCAACTACAGCTTCAGAAAACGAAAAAGGAATTTAAAGGCGACTTTACCCTGGTCGTTTTCCCCTTGCTTCGTCTTTCAGGAAAGAATCCTGAACTCACAGCAAGTGAACTGGGGCAATATGCGAAAGACAATCTTCAGGAAGTGGCAGATTTTAATGTCATAAAGGGATTTCTGAACCTGGAGATCAGCAGGGAGTATTGGCTTTCATTTTTGACCAAAGCTCTGGAACATACGGAATATGGGTATTTTCCGATCCGAGAAGAGGAAGGCAGCGTGATGGTTGAATACTCCTCTCCCAATACAAACAAACCCCTTCATCTGGGCCATATCCGTAACAACCTCCTTGGCTTTTCCATTGCCCGTATTCTCGAAGCTAATGGGAATAAGGTGGTTAAGGTGAATCTGGTTAACGACCGTGGAATTCATATCTGCAAATCAATGTTGGCATACAGTCGTTTTGGATCGGGCGAAACCCCTTTATCCCCCGAGATAATAAAAGGCGACCACCTCGTAGGGAAGTATTATGTGAGGTTCGATCAGGAGCTGAAGAAGGAAATCGAAATCCTCGTCAGCGAAGGGATGAGTAGGGAAGAGGCAGAGAAAAAATCGAGCCTGATGGCCGACGCACGTGAAATGTTGCTGAAATGGGAAGCAGGGGACCCTGCCACTATCGAACTTTGGAAGACCATGAACGGATGGGTTTATCAGGGATTCGAAGCGACCTACAAGAAGATGGGTGTTGATTTCGACAGAATGTATTATGAATCGGAAACCTATAGCCTTGGAAAGGAGTTGGTTTTCAGGGGATTGGAATCGGGTGCCTTATACAGGAAAGACGACGGCTCGGTTTGGGTCGATCTTTCGGGCGACGGGCTTGACCAGAAGCTGCTGCTTCGCTCCGACGGCACAACCGTTTACATGACCCAGGATATCGGAACCGCGCACCAGCGTTTTGAGCAGTATAAAATCGACAAACATATTTACGTTGTTGGTAATGAGCAGAATTACCACTTTCAGGTATTGAGCCTGGTTTTAAAGAAACTGGGGTTTGAATGGTTTAATAAGATTTTTCATCTGTCGTACGGTATGGTTGAGCTCCCCGAGGGTAAGATGAAATCGCGTGAGGGAACTGTTGTTGATGCCGACGATCTGATCGATGAGATGGTTGGCACTGCAAAACAGATGTCGGAAGAACTTGGAAAACTGGGCGAATATCCCGATGAGGAGAAACAACGAATTTACAGGCAAATTGGCTTGGGGGCGTTAAAATACTTTATTCTGAAGGTTGATCCCAAAAAGAATATGATGTTCGATCCCCGCGAATCCATCGATTTTAACGGTAATACGGGGCCGTTCATCCAATATACCTATGCCCGGATCCAGTCGGTGCTGAGGAAGTCCTCAGAGATGAAGGGCTTAACCGGCGAGCGAGCAGCCCTGAATGAAAAAGAAATAGCCCTTGTTAAAATTGTTTATGATTTTCCGGAAACGGTTAAATCTGCGGGCGAATCGCTTAATCCTGCTCTTATAGCAAACCATCTTTTTGAATTGGCAAGGGAATTCAACCAATTCTATCACGAAAACCCGATTCTTACAGCTGACGATAAAGCAAACATTATTACCCGACTCGAACTCTCGAAACTATGCGGAGAAGTTATCCGAAAGGGCATGTATTTGCTGGGGATTGAGGTTCCGGAGCGTATGTGAGGATGGGAATATAAAACCGCAATCAAAACTGCGAAGCTAATAAATTTCCTTCCGGCCCGCTAAAAGAGTATTCTTTAACAACGAAACAATTGTCATAGGTCCCACACCACCCGGTACCGGGGTAATATAACTGCACTTTGGCGCGACTTCATCGAAAAGCACGTCTCCGTGAAGTTTGTAACCGGTTTTAGTCTTATCGGAGGGTAAACGGGTTGTGCCTACGTCAATTACCACAGCACCTTCCTTAACCATATCAGCTTTTACAAAGCCTGGACTTCCAATGGCCGCGATGAGGATATCTGCTTGCCTGGTAATCTCAGCAATATTTGGGGTTCGGCTGTGACAAACTGTAACGGTGCAATTCCCGGGTTTGGCTTTTTGCGACAATAAAATGCTCACGGGCCGACCAACGATATTGCTTCTGCCGATAACAACGCAATGTTTCCCTGCGGTTTCTATGTTGTAGCGGGATATGAGTTCAATGATGCCGGCAGGAGTGGCCGAAACAAATGCGGGCATTCCCAGCATCATCCTGCCAAGATTTATGGGGTGAAACCCGTCCACGTCTTTTTTTGGATCAATGGCTTCAATGACCTTGTTTTCGGAAATGTGGCCGGGAAGTGGCAATTGAACTATAAACCCATCGACATTCTCATCCCGGTTCAATTCATCGACTTTAGCCAACAACTCCTCTTCGGTAACACTGTCTTCAAAGCGTATCAGGGTGGATTGGAATCCAACTGTCTCGCAATCCTTCACCTTGTTGGCAACATAGGTTTCACTGCCGCCATCGTGTCCAACCAATACTGCCGCCAGATGCGGCCGTTTTTTGCCTTCCTGAACCATTTTATTTACTGCAGCGGCGATTTCCTGTTTGATATCCGCAGCGGTTTGTTTCCCATCGATAAGTTGCATAAATATATTTTATTGGAGTTAACGTCTCATCATCGGGTTTTTCATCATACGGGCCATGTTTTTGCCGCCGCTCATCATCTTCATCATCTTACGGGTTTCCTCGAACTGCTTGATCAGTCGGTTTACTTCCTGTATACTGGTCCCGCTGCCATCGGCAATACGTTTCTTGCGGCTGCCGTTCAGTATTTCAGGCTCAACTCTTTCTTTGGGGGTCATGGAATGAATGATGGCCTCGATGCTCTTGAATGCGTCGTCGTCGATGTCCACATCTTTTAGAGCCTTCCCAACACCTGGAATCATACTGGCGAGGTCCTTAATGTTCCCCATCTTCTTAATCTGGTTGATTTGGGTAAGGAAATCGTCGAAACCGAATTGGTTCTTCGCGATTTTCTTCTGTAACTGTCGTGCCTGCTCCGAATCGAATTGTTCCTGAGCTTTTTCAACAAGTGAAACGATATCACCCATTCCCAGTATCCTGTCGGCCATACGTTCGGGGTAGAACATATCCAAGGCATCCATTTTCTCTCCTGTGCCCACGAATTTTATAGGCTTGTTCACAACCGATCTGATAGAAAGTGCTGCCCCGCCTCGTGTATCGCCGTCAAGTTTAGTCAGCACAACTCCATCGAAATTCAAGCGGTCGTTAAATTCCTTGGCAGTGTTAACCGCATCCTGCCCTGTCATGGCGTCAACAACAAACAAAATCTCATCGGGCTGAACGGCTGCTTTAATAGCCGCGATTTCGTTCATCATCTCCTGATCTACAGCTAAACGACCGGCCGTGTCGATGATTACAAGATTATGGCCCAGTGCTTTTGCATGTTTGATGGCCGCTTTGGCGATCTTTACCGGATCTGTGTTTCCATCCTCGGTATAAACCGGGATATCGATCTGTCCGCCAAGAACCTTCAACTGCTCAATAGCAGCCGGGCGGTAAACGTCGCCTGCAACCAACAGGGGATTGCGGCCCTTTTTGCTTTTCAGATATTTTGCGAGCTTGCCTGAAAAGGTCGTTTTTCCTGATCCTTGCAAACCTGCGATAAGAATCACAGCCGGGTTACCCTTCAGGTTCACTTCTACTCCCGAACCGCCCATGAGCTCTACAAGCTCGTCGTGAACGATCTTAACCATCAGCTGCGAAGGCTTTAGCGAAGTAAGCACGTTCTGTCCTATTGCTTTTTCTTTTACCGTATCGGTAAAGGTTTTGGCAACCTTGTAGTTAACGTCGGCATCGAGCAAGGCTCTTCTTACGTCTTTAAGGGTCTCGGCAATGTTGATCTCCGTGATTTTCCCCTGTCCCTTAAGTATTTGAAATGATTTCTCTAATCTTTCCGATAAATTCTCAAACATATTCCTTATTTATTAACGCCTGCAAAAATATAGAAAATTGATTGAAGAACCAACAGAAATATCAGGCCCTAATGGACATGATTGCAATACAATTTTGTGCAGGAGAGCAGGAGGGGGTATAGCATTGTGATACAGGGGTTGCCAATGGGTTATTAACAACTGTTTATTTCTTTCAGAGGGAAGAGAACGGACGAAACCAAATTATAACTACTTTTGAACAAAATTCCAACACATGGACAAGCACAGGGAACAAATGCAAGATGAGGACGAATTCCGGCAGGTTCTTGAACGTTTTGAGGATATGGTGGAACGAAAGTCAACCTATTTTTTTGATGTTGAGGAATTTGAGCAAATTATCGATTATTATCTCGATATACGCAATTTCAAGAAGGCCAACGAAGCCATCGACATTGCAGGGAAGCAGCATCCGGGTTCGAGCGAGATCACTATTAAACACATACAGATATTCCTCGAGACAAACCAACCGTCTCAGGCAATTGACAAGTTAAAGGATATTCCCGAGTGGGATCTGGATAATGCCGATATTTTCCTGCTTCGAGGCACTGCCTTGGCACAATTGGGTAAAATACCCGAAGCCGAAAAGCAGTTTGACATCGCCCTTGGGAAAACTGAAGTTGACAGGGTCGAAATCCTTATCAATATATCCATGGCATTCGAGAATGCCAGGAAATTCAACCTTGCCATAAAATACCTTCGGATTGCATTTGCCCTTGAACCACAGAATCTCACTATCCTTTACGATTTGGGATTCTATTACGAGAGAATGCATGAGTATGCTACCAGCATCGAGTTTTATAACAAGTATCTCGACGAGGATCCTTTTTCCGACAACGTCTGGTATAATCTGGGTGTGGTTTATTACAAAATCAACCAACCCCAGAAAGCTTTGGAAGCATATGATTATGCAATTGCCGTGAACCCATCATATGCATCGGCATACTTCAATAAGGCTAATATTTATGCTAACGATTCCGATTTTGTAAATGCCATTGCTGTTTATCACGATTTTTTGAGTCTTGAGGACGACCATGTGCAGGGGTGGTGCTATCTGGGCGAATGTTACGACCAGATCGAAGCTAATGATCTGGCCCTGAAAACCTATAAGAAAGTAATCGAAATCGACAACAGTTTCCCCGAGGGCTGGTTTGGCGCCGGACTTGCATACCTGGCAAAGGGAAACAGTAACGATGCCATCTCATACCTGCTCAAGGCAATTGAACTTGACGACTCGAATTCCGATTATTGGTTTCATCTGGGAGAAAGCTACGAATCCACGGAGGCAATTCCAGAGGCCATCAAATGTTACAAGCAAACCCTTGTGCTCGATCCAAAGGATATGCAGGCATGGTTCAACCTGAGCAAAATTTATTTCTTTCAATTGGATTACCTGCTTTCCCTCGAAACGATAAGCGAAGCATTCATTATCAACGCCGAAGACCCTGAACTCCTTAGTCTGGAAGCCGCTTGCCATTTTCGCCTTTCCGGTTGGACTGTTGGGCTGTTATCGCTTCAAAAGGCTGTGTCGATTGATGAGACGATTGCCGATGAGTTCTTTAAGTTTTATCCCGAGGGATTGAAAAGCAAAAAGATCCAAAAACTACTCAAAAACCCTCGCTAAAACCCTCGCAATGAACGTACAAATACCTTTTCTGCCCGAAAGAACCGCTAAAGACAGGGATTCAGGCTTAACTATGATGATGGATAAGGGACTCAGCCTTATCGAAGCAGAAAGCTTTGTTCAAAGCAGTGCTGAATTCACCGATCTTGTAAAGTTTGGATTTGGAACTGCCCTGATCAACAATCAATTAAAAGAGAAAATCCAAGTATATAAAAAAGCCGGCTTGAAGCCCTATTTCGGGGGAACTCTTTTCGAGCTTTTTATTATCCGGGGGATGTTCGATGAGTACCGTCAATTTGTTTCCGATGCAGGGCTTGAGCTCGTTGAAGTTTCCGATGGATCTATTTTGCTCGATCATAATGAAAAGCTGGAGTATATCCTGAAACTAAGCAAGGACTTCACCGTTCTTTCCGAGGTAGGGTCGAAAGTTAAAGACGTTGAAATCCCACCTGCAGAATGGGTTAGTTTTATGAAAGCCGAACTGGCAGCAGGCGCATGGAAAGTTATTGCAGAAGCCCGCGAAAGTGGAACCATTGGAATATACAACTCCGACGGGTCGGCCAATACATCCCTGATTGACGATATTATCGATCATGTATCGGTCGATAAAGTCCTTTGGGAAGCTCCGAATAAAGCACAGCAGACCTGGTTTATCCGCCTTTTGGGTGCAAATGTCAACCTGGGAAACATCGCAACAAATGAGGTGGTTGCACTGGAAGCCTTGCGACTTGGGCTAAGGGGGGATACCTTGTTTGACTTCCTGCCTCAGCAGTTCCAGGATAAAAAGTTGTAATCCCCATGTATGGTTTAATAGGATACCCTCTCAGTCATTCGTTTTCAAAGAATTTTTTTACCCGAAAATTCGCTGACGAAAACCTGAAGGGCACCGAATACCAAAACTTCCCCCTTGAAAACATTGAGGCGTTTCGCGGTCTGGTAGATAACCATCCCAATTTTCAGGGCCTTAACGTCACAATTCCCTATAAAGAAAAAATCATTCCGTTTCTTGATGCACTTGACCCGGTAGCCTCAGAAATCGGGGCTGTAAACACGATTAAGTTTATAGGAACAGGAGAGAGCCGGATTTTAAAGGGATTCAACACAGATGCTTACGGATTTACCCGTTCACTGCAGGAGGTGCTGGGGCAGAAGCACAGTATCCAACACGCACTGATCCTTGGAACCGGCGGGGCCTCCAAAGCTGTGGCCTATGCACTGAAGCAAATGAATATCCCTTATGAGTTCGTGAGCAGCAGCTCAAAAACTTCGCTCGGTTACGAGTCTTTAACACGCGAATTGATTCAAAACAGCAAACTCATTGTCAATACGACCCCTCTGGGGATGTACCCGAAAATTCTGGATTGCCCTGCTATTCCCTATGATTTTATCAGCAGGGAGCACATTTTATTCGATCTGGTTTATAATCCTGCCATAAGCTTGTTTCTGCAAAACGGGATGGAAAAGGGGGCCAGTATATCTAACGGACTTAAGATGCTTGAATACCAAGCTCTGAAAGCCTGGGAGATTTGGGGAAGCGAGGAATCTGGAGAAATTGGATTGTAGATTTGATCGGTTCGAAAAGTAGTTGCTGAAAAAAGGAATGCCAGACTTGCAAAGTCCTTGAAACAATTAATAAAACAAGGCATCCGGAAACAGATACTGTTTTCAAATACCTATATTTGCATTTAAACCAATAGACAAGCTTAATGCCTTCCCCAGAATTCTGGACCGATCGTTACAAGGTCCATTCCTATCATTCCGACCGCTTCGGAAAGCTCCGAATCAATGTTATCGCCAGTTTTCTTCAGGAAAGTGCATGGTTGCACTCGAATGCCTGTGGAATCGGTTACAAAGACCTTTTGGATATCGGGAAGTTATGGATACTTTCAGGATTGAAAATCAAGGTGTTCGCTTACCCTTCCTGGGGTGATGAACTGACGCTGAACACCTGGGGTAACGATTATGATGACCCTTTTGCATTCAGAGACTTTGAGCTTCTTGATAATTCCGGTAAACAAATTATCTGCGGAAGTACAAGCTGGCTATTGATAAATGCCTCGAACCACCGGCCCAACAGGATAACACCCGAGTATCAGAAAATTCCCCGGAGAGGCGTAAGTTCGGGTAGCGGAAAACCTCAAAGAATTCCCGCATTTGCTGAAAAGGGAATTGAGAAGACCCGACAGGTGAATACTTCGGATATCGATATTTATCAGCATGTAAACAATGCAAAATATGTAGAGTACTGTGCAGATCTTCTTCCTGCCGAACTTTGGGAAGTTGCTGAGGCAGAAGAAATTACAATCAACTATCTCAGCGAAAGTCTCCCGGAAAATGAAATCCGCTTTACCACAGTGCAAACCTCGGAATTGGAATACATGTTTTCGGGTTATAACGAAACCCTGAAACGCGATATCTTCAGGGCGATTTTCATTTTCAGAAAAAAACAGACTCGTTGAGCAGGTGAAATTTGTTTTCTGGCAGCTTCACATTGTTATACCTGATTTCACTTAGAAACAGTCCTTTGGCGGCTACCGACATCCCTGCCGCACTACGGTCTTTCTTCTGAATGATTTCCTCCATTGCACCAACCGGGATTTTGTGGCTCCCGATTTTAAGCATGGTGCCTGTTACAGCCCTTACCATATTTCGCAGAAAACGATCGGCTGTAATCCGAAACACCAGCAGATCGGGGTTTATTTGTCTCCATTCAGCCTCGCGCAGATCGCAGATATTGGTTTTGTTATTCCCGTGCAATTTGCTGAAACTCGTGAAATCTTTATTCCTCATCAAAATTTCACAAGCCCGGTTCATAGCTGCCAGATCGAGGCTCTGTGGAACGTGCAGGGAGAAATCATCCAGAAAGGGATTTTTTGAGGTCGAAACAAGATAATGATAAGTTCGTGCGATTGCATCGAAGCGGGCATGACTATCGTGATTCACAGGAATGATATCATGAATGATGATGTCTCTTGATAAAAATCGGTTTAGTTTATGAATCAGTGCAGTGGAATTGTTTTTATGGAAGGTCTGGGAGTCGAAGTGGGCTATGTAATTGATGGCATGCACACCCGAATCGGTTCGACCGGCACCGACGAGACAGATCTTCTCATTCAGAATAAGTTGCAGGGCGTTGGATAGTTCGCCCTGAACTGTGATTTTATTAGGTTGAGCCTGCCAACCCATAAAATTGGTTCCCTTATAGGATAGTTTTATAAAATAGCGGTTCAATTTGTCTAAAAAGTTAAACCTACATGTACAGAAAATGTATTCGATTTAAATCTGTTCACAAACATATTGTTTTCCAGTACGTTGGTAAAGGAAACTGCATTTTTATCACTCTCACGGGGGTCGGAAGATACAATCAGGTTGTAATTCGATTGAAATCTGAAATTTGAAAATACCGACAAATTCCTTGCGATTTTGTAGTTCAAACCAGCCTCGTAAAACCAATTCCCGGTTTGGTTTTTATGAACAATCAACTTCGCAATTTCCCCTTCATTAAGCATGTTGGGATTAAAAACATCCGAATCGTAAACAAAATTCAGAATTCTACCAAAAGCTAACGATGGAGAAACCTTACGACTGAAGAACTTGTATTTTACAAGCAAGGGAACTGATACTGTGTTCAGATTTAGCTTTATGGATTCGTTTCCGGGAAGCCTTATTGACCCTTGATTGTAAACAATTCTGTTCGAGATCAACTCCAGCTGGAAAGCTAAATTCTCGCTTATTCTGGGAACCGGTAAATTATAAAAAATGCCAATGGGCACGGAGGGTACAAAATCAGTTTTTATATCGGATTCCGAAACAGTCTCAAATGCGGTGGAGTAAGTTTCCCAGAAGCTTATGTTTGAGAATTGAACCCCCGAGAAGACACCAAAAGAAGGTTTTGAAAGCTTCAGGTCACGCTCGTAAACCAGGCAGTCTTTTCCTTTGCATGATTCTCCAATATAGGCCTTGGATATGTTCAGCAGTGCTTTCTTGTTGTATTTTACATTGAGTAATTGGCTCTGAATATTTTTAGCATCCGAGAAAAATGAAAACAATGTGTCTTTGTAGATATCAATATCAAAGTAGAGCATGTTGTTTTGATACTGGTAGAGATCGTAAATATTATAAGCATGATTTCTATTTTGTATCATGCTTTCGGTAATTGGAACATTCACCTCTTTATTCAAGAGCCCAATCAGGCTCCCTTGCTCTCTTTCAATATAATATGTCATTTCTTTATTCTTCCAATAGTAGTAGAGGCTTATGTCGCCCTTGATAAGCACTTCAGTAAATACGTACTTAGATTTATCCTTGAACTCGATTTTATTCGATTGATGATATCGTTCCCCTGTAAACCGAAAGGCTTTAATTTCTCCCGGGAGGTACTTTTCCACCTTTGCTTTCCGGTTGGGTTTGAACATACATACAACGGAATTCCTGATCTCGCCTCCATCATTTATAAAGCCTGATAAAGTGTCGTTATCCAGAGTAATGATGGTTCCGATTTTGTAATTAAATTGTCCGTTAACAGCTGTGGAGAGGAAAATAACCAAAGCAGATAAAAAAGTTTTAAAGTAGAAGTTCATGTTGCGATAGTATAAAAAATCAAGGATTTAAAAACTTATTCCAAAATACAGACTTGCCATACTCGTATTGTATATGGAATTTGGGTGATTCTTTAAATGTGTGCTAAAGGGCAATCTGTTATTGTTGTTCTCATCGGGCATTACAATGTTGCTGAAGGTTTGAAGTCTGAGATTTGAGAAAAGCGAATACTTTGGTGCAAACTTATAATTCATTCCCAACTCGAAAAACCATCCTCCTTTTTGGGTTTGGTGCAACATCCAGGAATCGGTGGAGCCTTTTGCAACCGAAGAGTTGAAAACAAAAATCGTTTCCTTTCCCAAAGCGAGAGAAGGGGTAATTTTATTCATCGGAAGTTTGTATTTGAATAGCAGCGGGATGCCAATTGTGTTTGCCTTAATATGGATTTCCTCTTCGGGAAGAGGCATGTCAATTTCACTTTTATTGTAATCGAAGTTATTGGAAATCAATTCAATTTGAAATGAAACGCGATCGTTTATTCTTGGAAGAGGGAAGTTGTAAGAAATCCCGACCGGCATCGACAACAGAATCCCTGATTTGATATCCTTGTCCCAAAAATTGATCCGGGACACATGTAAGCCTGAAAAAACCCCAAGAGATTCTTTAAGTACACTTAACTCCTTCACATAACTGATGCAATTCCCGATTGAACAGGTTTCGCTTATGTAATCCTTTGTAATCGCTATAATTGCTTTGTGATTGTATTCAACCTCATCAATTCTGTTCTGAACCTCAGTACTTTCTTTAAAGACAGAATACAAGGAATCTTTATAAACTTCAACATAGGCGACCTTGTTTAATACATTGTATAATGAGCCTGAATATTGAGCTTCAGGTAATTCCCTGTTTATAAGGCCGATCACGTTGCCTTTGTCTTTCTCGATGTAATACGCTGTTTCTTTGTTTCTCCAGTAGTAATAAAGATTTACCGAACCCTCCAGAAGCACATCCATAAAGACATGCCTGTATTCGTTTTTAAAAAACAAGGCGTGAGAATAATAATACTTATCGCCAATGAATCGGTATGCCTTTATATCCTCTGGACGGTACTTGACAACTTTGCTTTTTTTATCCGTTTTGAAATAGCAGATTTCCGAGTTTCGGCTGCCACCTGCATCCCTGATCAACCCAAATAAAGTGTCGTTTTCTGCGGAAATAACATAACCCTTTTTATAGTTAAATTGCCCAAAAGCTCCCGCAGTAATAAATACCAGTGAAACAGAAATTAAAAATTTAAGATTTTGGGTCATAGTCCAATTAGTTAAAAAGTAGTAATTAGTAGTTGATTGTGGATTTGCAAGAGATAAAATTAATAAACTATTTTAACTATAATAATGCATACCCGAAAATAATCTGCCTCCTGCTTGCTATTTGTTTCATACACTTGTAAATTTGTGTTGCAGGCGGGTTGAATATTTGATTAGTTTCTGTCCATCATAACAAAACCATGATATGAAAAGTTTATACATTCTCGTTTTTTTCGCAACGATTTCTGCTGTGGTTTCTGGGCAACCCAGTGATGTTTTGGAAGAGTACAATACTTTTCTGCGGGATCATAAAAACCTCAGCTATTCGGCTACCTCTGCTCTGTTTCCATTGCAAAGCCAGTATTTTCAAGCTGTACCCGAACTGGAGCATTTGAATTCGTTTTCATATATGGATTCAGTGCTTATCAAGATGGACCTTAACCTGGCTGAAAAAGAGATGCTTGCCAAAAACGGTTTTGTGGTAACCGAGCGCATTAACTACGAGAAATTTGTTTTTGCCTTAAAGGATATCTATTTCAAGGATCTGCCCGTGATGGTTACCACCGACATGATGCTTTATGCCTTGCACGCTTCGTATGATGGTATCTTAAAAAAACTTGAATACAGTCTTCTCCGCCCCAACCTTATTGAAATCCTTCAGAATTTCCGCAGTTCCTACAATTCACTGGTTACCAGATATTCCGGATATCCTGAGTTATCCGATCCGCTTCGGGATGTTGACTTGTATATAAGCATCCCACTTGCGCTTTTAGGTGAAACAACCCTGCCTGCCAATATCGACAATCAGGAAACATTTGATCTGCTTTTGGCAAAGATAAAAGCGGAAAACGGTTTTGAAGTGATGCCTCTGTTTTCGGAGCATCAAAGAATTCTTGATTTCAGCCAGTTCAAAACCCGCGGCCATTACACCGAAAAAATCTATACTGAAACCGGCCAGGATTCATTGGCTTCCTATTTTAAGGCAATGATCTGGTTGGGGCGTATGGATTTCCTGCTTACGCCTCCTCCTGCATTTGACCAGGAACCCTGGTCTGAGAAGGATATCCGGAGAATGAATATCTCAGCCCTCCTCGTGAATGAGTTGATCGAAACCTCGGGCATGCGCAACATGTTAAGCCAGAACGAGCAAACAATAGACCTCATGGTTGGTGAAAGTGATAACCTTACAACAGGGGAATTGAACAATATCTGCCTGGCCTTAGAAATCAACAATGCAGCCGATCTGTTGGATTCTCTGAAATACCAAAACTTCAAAAAGAAACTCCTAAGCAGCCCGGAATCGGGTCAAATGATTCTGTCGGACATTTTTATGGTTGATCCCTATAGCTCAGAGCCCGATCCGCTTCCTGTTTCGTTCAGGCTTTTAGGACAGCGGTTTATAATCGATTCCTATTTCTTTAGCCAATTGGTTTTTGACCGGATTATATATGAAGGACAAAAAATCTTCAGGCCACTTCCTTCACCGCTTGATGCTGCCTTTATTCTTGGAAACAATGACGCACTGAATCTTTTGGAAGAGGAAATAAATACTTATCATTATGGAACACAGCTGAGTTGCCTTCGAAAGCTTACTGATCTTTACGATCAGGAATTCTGGCAAAAGTCTTTATACAATTCCTGGCTTTCCTGCCTTCGTACCTTAAACTCAAAGCCGGAGTGGGAGGGGATGCCCTTTTTCCTTTCAACAGCTGCCTGGCAGCACGAAAAACTGAACACCCAACTTGCCTCATGGAGTCAGCTTAGACACGATAATCTGCTGTATGCCAAACAATCGTATACAGGCGGAACGAGTTGCTCCTACCCATATAGTTATATTGAACCCTATCCAGAGTTTTACAAGGGATTATCGCAATTTGCCCTGCAGGCAGAAACCTTCTTCAACCAGCTACCTGTTGATCCCAAAATAAAAGACTATTTTCTTGGTATGAAGTCAACCTGCGATACATTGACGCAAATTTTGGATAAGCAGATGAACAATCTGCCTTATTCCGACGTGGAGACAGCTTTTATGAAAAATATGTATGTCTATCAACAAGGGGCAATGTGCGG
>CAMAZH010000019.1 GCA_945863035.1 Chitinophaga pinensis
AGCAGGCAACAAATTCTTTCCCGAACCTACAATGCCACGGGCTGGAAAATAACCAGTATCCACGGTAAACCCATTTCCGATGAGGAACTGCCGATGAGCATCATCAGGAAATCAGGGAAACCGATTTATGGTTTCCAACATTTTATTGAGATTCCTGAGCGGAAGAAATTGTTGTTAACCATTGATGGTGCCCCTGTCTTTGGCGCGGATAAGGAATTTTTGGGGGCAGTGTTTACAATAAAATCAGCAGCAGAATAAAGCGGTTTTCCAATACGCTTAAATTTAGAATTTTAGCATGCCGTTTGTCTACTGACGTAGAAGATCAAAAACATTTCTTTTTCAAATTTGTTAACTGTTTTGTTGTTAAAGCGTTTGATATGCGACCAGGTAAGAATCGAAAGGAAGTTTTAAAAGTCAAGATTGAGGAAGTGCTGGCCAACAACATGGTTAAGGATCTTAGTACAAAAGGGATGTTCGAATTGGTTGAGGAAATCAGCATCTACCACCAGGAGCTGGAGTTTCAAAACGATGAGCTTCGCCGGATTCAAAAAGAACTTGAAGAATCGAAAATCCATCTAACTTCGCTCTTTGAGGACGCCCCAATTGGATATGTGGTGTGTGATGAGAATATGATTGTTAAACGGGCCAACAAATATTTCCTGAGCCTCTTGAATTACTCAAACTCGATACAGGAAATAAAATTCACTGATGTGGTTGATCCCGATTCCCAGGATGCATTTTATTTGTATTTTAAATACATTTCGAAATCGAAATACAACGAAGCCCTGGAAATTTCGCTCCGATCCCATGGAAAGAAAATTGTGGTCAAGATTGAAAGTAATGTTTTCTATGAGGGGGAGGACAAATTCTTCCGGATTGCAATATCCGATCTGAGTGACCGAATCAAAGCAGAAGAGACTCTTAGAGAAAGCGAGGAAAAATACCGCTCGTTGACTCAATCGGCACACGATGCCATCATCACTTCCGACCACGAGGGCAGAATTATAGGTTGGAACAGCGGGGCTTCAAAAATTTTCGGTTTTGGTGAGGAGGAAGTTTTGGGAAGGGATGTGTCGATAATAATGCCTCTGAATTTCAGGTCCCTGCATTCCCATTACCTCCAACGAAATGAGAACATGGGGAAACTGCAGGTTTCCGGTCGCATCCTTGAACTCACAGGAGTCCAGAGTAATGGAAAGGAGTTCCCAATCGAGTTGTCTTTGTCCGAATGGCACGCTTCCGGTCAGCGCTATTTTACGGCAATTATTCGCGATATTAGCAAAAGAAAGCTTGCTGAATACCAGATAAAATTACTCAGCCGCTCGGTTGACCAGAGTCCTGTTAGCATAATTATTACCAACAAAAACGCAAACATTGAATATGTCAATTCAATGTTTACCAAAACAACCGGTTATAATTTTGAGGAAGTTAAAGGAAAAAACCCCCGAATTCTGAATTCCGGATACCACAGCCGATCATTTTTTAAAAACCTTTATGAAACCGTGAATTCGGGCAGCGACTGGTTTGGTGAAGTTCTTAATAAAGACAAGGAAGGGCAACTCTTTTGGGAAGATATCATAATATCTGCAATTTTCGATGAAAATGGGGAGATCAGCCATTTCGTCTCCATTCGCGACAATATTACAGAGAAGAAGCGCATGATGGAGGAACTCGTAATTGCAAAGGAGCGGGCCGAGGAAAGCGATAAACTTAAAATGGCATTCCTTGCCAATATGAGTCATGAAATCCGAACTCCAATGAATGGAATTATGGGTTTCCTTGATCTTTTGCAAAATCCTGACCTGACGGCAACCAACAGACTCAATTATCTGTCAATAGCCAGGAAAAGCAGTGAGCGTCTTCTGAGCACCATCAATGACATTATTGAAATATCGAAAATAGAAGCAGGTCAGACCGAGATTAATTTGTCTGAGGTTGACCTTTATGAATTGATGGATTTCTTTTATGGCTTTTTCAAGCCGGAAGTTGAGCAGAAGAAATTGATATTCGAGTTTGTGAATCCATTTAAGGATTCTGATTTTAAAATTCAAACCGATAAGAACAAATTGGAATCTATTATAGGGAATCTGCTTAAAAACGCGATTAAATTTACCAACACGGGTCAGATCGAATTTGGATGCGAGATTAAGCCGGACCAATTGTTGTTTTACGTGAAGGATAGCGGCATTGGAATTCCGGAAGATCGGCAGAGCGCTATCTTTCAGCGTTTTGTGCAGGCGGAGACGAAAATCGCCCGGCCTCATGAGGGCTCCGGCCTGGGCTTGTCAATTGCAAAAGCCTATGCCGAAATGTTGGGAGGGAATCTTTGGCTAAAATCATCCCCGGGAAATGGCAGCATATTCTTCTTTTCAATGAATTACCTTGTTGATTTTGCCAAAGCCAATATGCCACAGCCTGAGGCAATTACAGAAAGATTTGTTGCCAGCGGTATAAAACTTCTTATTGCTGAGGATGATCCCAGCAGTTACTCGTACCTTGAAGCTTTGCTTTTGGATGAAGGATTCATCTTAATTCATGCAAATAATGGGTTCGAGGCGGTAAGCCTTTTCAAGGAAAACCCGGATGTTTCTCTCATACTAATGGATATCAAAATGCCGGAAATGGATGGCTTGCAAGCAACCCGCGAGATTAGGAAGTTCAATTCCGATATTCCTGTTATTGCGCAGACAGCCTATGCATTGCCAGCCGACATGCAAACGGCCTTGGATGCGGGTTGTAACGATTACATAAGCAAACCGGTGAAAGGGGAGAGTCTGCTCAAGGCTATTCGTAAAGCCTTACGCAAGTGAAAAAACACTGACAGGAGTCATCACTTGCAATCAGATATACTCAATGGATACAGTCTTCAGGAATTTCTCCTCCAGGATTTTGGCCATGCGTTTTACAACTGTTCGGCGGATTTCCAAGTCAACAGGCAGGCTAGGGTCCTGGTGAGCGATGTTGATCCGTGTGCCAATGATAAACCTAATTTTATCGCTCTCCCGAAATAAATTCACTATTCTGTCTGCGGGTCCTTTTCCCAGGGGATATGAACTGCTGTAATCCTTCAGGATTCGGGTAACTTTGGTAAGTGTTAAAATCCCCTCGGTTACCAGATCAATTCCCTCCATATGCGAAACGGGCGGCAAGTCGGGATCATCGAATGTGAAGCTGTCTTCAATGGAGATGCCCAGTTCTCGCCCGATAATATCGGCTGTGGTGGCACCGGATATGATTTTTTTTCCGTCAAAGTTTTTTACCGCTTCTGCCAGATCAATATCTTTGTTTTCTTCATAGGGAGGGCCTGTGCAAACAAGCAATTTTCGCGGGTTCCTGAAATATATGGTAGCACAGCTGGTGTCATCCTGACTGAAATAGCCGTCGATTTTGTTGGCCATATTTACTATTTTGGCCGAAATACGTCGCGCCGAGAGGTTCGGATTGTTGGTAACCTGCTTTAGTATGTATTCTTTCAGGTTATCCAATCCCCAACCAAAAGGATACTGTTTTGCACCCAGTCCGGACTGGGTAATGCCATCGGAGCAGATAAAAATCCGGTCCTCCTTTCTTGGAACAAATGAGCAGGTGCGAATTTCCTTGCCTGAGTTTTTCTCGGTTTCCATTATCAGACAATTCCATTGGGGGTCGTAGAGTTTAGTCCCGCGCAAAACAAAGGTTTCCGGATTGTCGTATTCCAGAATGCTTACGGGGCCGTTGTCCTGGATGTCGATAATGGTAAAGGTGGAATAGCTCATCTGACGTTCGCTGCATACCGGCAGAGTGTTCATAATGATTTCTGCAATTTTCTCGGGCTCCTTGTGCTCAAGGGTGAAGTTCTGCGCCATAGTCGCCGTAAGGGTTGCCAGGACGTTTGCCTTTACCCCGTGTCCCATGCCATCCGAGAGGACGATTATGGTGCGTCCCTCTTCCATGATTCGTCGGGAAAGGAACACATCTCCGCAAATCCTCTCCTCGCCATAGTTCTTTTGGGCGCAATTTACCTCAATGTAGATTTGGCTGTCCATCAGGGATTGTCCTTACGTGGATTGGTTTTGTAGAATTCTATGATCGAATGGAGCATTCTTTCGGTTTCTGAAGCCCCTTCACCCAGCAAAAAGGCTATCTGCTGCACGAGCGACAGGTTTTTATCGATGGCTTCGGTAACTCTTTTTATGACTTCCTCCTTTCTCACTTCAGGCGCACCCATGTCTCTGACCACGGCGCCAACTATTTTACCCTTGCGGATAACAAAGGCCGAGAGGTTCAACAGCTTGTCGCCAAAATTGATATCACGGTTTTGAACGCTTTCATTGTTGATCAGCACATAGCTGAAAAGGTTGTAAAAATTGTAGGGGAGCAGTGTTTTCAGGTCGGCACCCACAAGTCCCGGAATTATCTCATTGATTTCGCGCGCTTCATCACCCAGCATCTCGATGAAGGTCTCGTTTGCCTGCAGAATCTTCAGTTTTTCGTCGAGGATAACAATTGCCGAAGGAAGTTTGTGCAGCATGGCGGTTGTGATCTCGGAAGCCTCTTTTGCAGCCTCCTTTTCCTTGCGGGCGATCATTTCCGATTCGCGGAGTGCTTTTTCCGTCTGTGCCAGCTTGTCATTGCTGATTTTCAGAGACTGGATATAATTCTGGCGATTACGGTTTGTGTAATGGTTGCACATCTCCGGGGTAGCAAGGTCTTTAGCAATGGCTACGGCAAAATCGCGACAGGAGCCGTATCCGCATGCCCCGCAGCCCATATCGTCCCTTCCGTCCTGACGGAGTTCAACTAAAATCTGCTGTACTTTTTCTTCCGAGGGATAAAGGCGCTGGTCGTTGTTTGAGAATTTTCGGGTGAAATCAAGATGACTGTATTCTTCGAGTTCCTTTTCCCACTCGTCATGCTTGAATTTTTTAAGCCTTTTTTTCGCATAGGACTTAACCGTGGCCCGGCGGATATATTTTTTGCCGTTTTTGCTGGTCCCCGGTCCCATGAGGAATTCGGTATAGAAAATGTTAAAGTGGGAATTGATTATGTCACCCTCATCCTGAAACTGCCTCAACGAAGCCTTCATTTCGCGCTCGCCCTCAACTGTGGTAATGTTTCCGGTCAATAGGTCTTCATCGAGGCCTGCAACCTGCAGGATTCCGTTGGCTATTGGAAACAAGGCACCGGTAAACCCGTAGGGTGGGTCGAAATCGCTGAATTCCAACTGCTTTTCGTCAATGTTGTACTCGGAAAACAGCTCCCTCAGTTCAAGAAAGGTAAGGGACGAGTTTATCTTCCCATCCCCTTCTCCCATCTCCGATTCGTTTTTGCTGGCGATAACCGGTCCGATGTAGACGGTTTTCGTATCCATGCCGTATTTGCTCCGAACGACTTTGGCGGTAGCCACTGCGGGGGAAACAAGAGGAGCGAGGTTGGGAATCAGCTCGGGCTGGAATTTCTCGATATACCCGATTACTACCGGGCAATTAGCCATAATGTAATATTTCCCTTTGAAATCCTGGAAAAGCTGGGAATATTCCTTTGCAATTAAATCCACTCCGAAGGAAACTTCACACACATGACTAAAACCAAGCGACCGTATCATTTGCACGAACTTCCTGTAATCCACAACATCAGGGAACTCCCCTGAAATAGAAGGGTCAACTAAAGCAATAACGGAAGTTCCCGATTTTATCATCGCCATCGTTTCCTCTTTTGAGTCGCGATACATTATGGCTTCTGGTGAGCATACCTGTATGCAACTGCCACAGCCAATACAGCGATTTGGCATAATCTTGGGGACGGCCTGATCCGATCTGACCTGAATGGCATTTACCGGGCAAGCTCTCACACAGGCGTAGCAGAGTTTGCATTTATGATCAATTATTTCTACAAGGGGCTTCAATGAATGCGGTTTGTTAAATAATTAGAGTCTTATTTATTTTTTATTTATTCCTAAGCTAAATTCTTTATCCAAAATCTCTTTAAGGTTTTCTTGGGAAACCTGCTCATAAAAAGTCTCCCCTATTTTAAGTACAGGACCCTTATTGCATTTTCCGAAGCAATGATTCCCCCTGAACTTAACTCTTCCTTCCAGCTGGTTATCTTTGATATATTGTTGAATCGTCTCGAGAATTTTTTTATTGCCTCTCGCGAAACAGGAACTTCCCAGGCAAATGACCAATTCGGTTATTGTGTTCATGAACTAACAAAAACTTTTAGTAGGGAACAAATTTACTAATTTATTTAGAATACCCTTAAAACCTAAGCTTTCAATTTGTTGTCTGCCGCAATAATTTGAGCATAGTAGAAAGAGTATTAGAAAGTTTTTTAGGGTCCGGATGAAATTCTTTCCGGAAAGATAGAGAAAAATAGCCAAAAGGGTTGGGTAAAATCCTGGCTTGTCGTATTACTGTAAGAAACAAAAAATTAAAAATTGATGTGGAATAGTAAATTGAATTATCAGATTCTAATTCTGAACTACCTAAAAGGTATTTCTACCTACAGCGAAGAGCAGCAATTATTGCAATGGATAAATGAAAGTGCAATAAATGAAGCTTTATTTATGGAGGAGAGAAATAAATGGGAGTCTGAACAATCAAAAGATGCTGATTATTCGATGTACATCGATCAAAAGTGGATGGAATTCAAACATCGTCTTGAGCAGGAAAAAAAGGTGACAAACAACATCAAAAAGAATGAAAAAGAGAGAAGCCTGACGATATATCTGCGCTATGCTGCGGTTTTTGTGCTATTGATAGGCTTCTCCCTGGCGTACTATTTTGTTGCAGATTTAAATTCATCCAAATCCCAACAATACCTGATCGATAATGAGGATCTGTCGGGAATTGAAAATAATATGCTGGTGCTCTCGGATGGCACAAAGGTAGAAATAAGCAGCAAAGAGTCGAAAGTGATTTATAATGCAGAGGGTACAGAAATCAAGTTGGATGAAAATTCATCAAATGAGGAAAAATCAGTAATTAGAAATATATTAAAGGAAAGCCGAAAAGACAATCAGATGTTAGTTCCCAAAGGACGTCAGGCGCAGATTACCCTTTCCGACGGGAGTCGGGTCTGGTTAAATGCAGGCAGTAAATTAATTTACCCACCTGTGTTTGCCTCTGATAAGCGGGTGGTTTCTGTAGAGGGCGAAGCTTTTTTCGAAGTAACCAAGGATATAGGAAAGCCATTCATTGTAAAAACCAATGGGGTTGATATACAGGTCTTGGGAACGTCTTTTAATGTAATGACAAATGCAGATCAGGGAATCGTAGAAACTGTGCTGGTTAGCGGAAAAGTTCAGATCGAAAAAAACAATAATCCCTGGTACAAAAATGAAAAGGTTATGCTTCAACCAGGCCAGTATGCGCGCTTCGAAAAGGAGAAAGAGAAAATTCAGGTTAAGTACGTGGATGTGGAATCCTACATCACATGGAAAGAAGGCTGGTATAAACTGGATAGGCTAACCCTTTCCGAATTGGCTAAGAAATTGGAAAGTTACTATGATATCGAAATAAGAATTTTGGATATTGACACTGAAGCGATGAAGTTAACCGGAAAGCTTGATTTAAAGGAAGACATATCGCAGGTGCTTGAAAACATAGCTATTGCAACAGCTATTGACTACAAAATAGAGAGCGATACAATATCGATATTTAAAAAGAAAGTTAGAGAAGAATAGAGGTTAATTTAGAAAGAAAGCCGGGGAATGCGGCAACATTCCCCGGCCAAAAATTGTCAAAATCCCAAGGTGAAATTTTAACATGCGTAATTTATGCAAAAAAACAGGAATGTCTTTAAACTAGACAAGGAATATTTTAATAAGGTAAAACGCATAATGAAATTAAGCACGATCCTTCTTTTTGCTGTAGTGATCACTATGTCTGCGGCGTCTGCCTATCCGCAAATTGCCAGGCTTACGCTAAACCTCGAAGATGTTAATATTCAGGGCGTTATAGATGCCGTTGAGAGTCAGAGCCAATATATTTTTCTATTGAAGGATGACGTCTTGAAATCCAACAAAAAAGTTACCATAAAGATAGAAAATGAGACCCTTGACAATATCTTGGTTCCTATCTCGGAAAGCCTTGATTTTAATTACATTATAAACGAACGTCAGGTAATAATCTATCAGAAAGCACAGAGGCAATCATCAAAGGAAATAATTCAAACTCAAAACAGAAATTTACGGGTACTTATTGAAAGAGGTGAGGTTTATGGTGTGGTAAGCGAGGCTGAAACCGGCAAGGCACTGCCCTTTGCCCAGATTGTTATAAAGGGAACCACTATTGGGACCATTTCCGATGCAGAGGGAAGTTATGTCCTTTCTGGTATTCCTGCTGGTAACCAGATTATTGTCTTTTATTTTTTGGGATATGAAAAATTGGAGAAACCTGTGACAATAATCGCAGATAGTAAAATCCGGGTTAATATTTCTTTGAAAACGATGAGCATACTCGCCTCGGAGGTAGTTATTACCAAGCAGGCAAAAGGGCAAATGAAGGCCATAAACAAGCAGCTTAATTCCAACGAAATAATGAATGTTGTTTCGGCTGAGCGCATTCAGGAAATGCCCGATGCCAACGCGGCAGAAACCGTGTCAAGGCTCCCGGGAGTCTCACTTCAGCGCGAAGGGGGAGAAGGTAGCAAATTGGTAATCCGTGGGTTAGCTCCCAAATACAACAAAATCTCTATTGAAGGGGTGTCGATGCCTTCGACTGGTGGAGAAGACAGGAGCGTTGATGTAAGTATGATCTCACCCTATTCACTCGATGGAATCGAAGTTGTAAAAGCAATTACTGCCGATAAGGATGCTGATTACATGGGCGGTTCGGTAAACTTCAAATTGCGAAAGGCTGAAGCCGGTTTTAAATCGAGCATTATAGTTCAGGGGGGGTATAATAACTTAAAGAACACATACAGCGACTTTATGATAGTTGCCAACGCAGGAAACCGCTTCCTTTCGGATAAGTTGGGCGTTTATGTACAGGGGAATATTGAGGACAGGAATAGGAGCTCAAATGAATTGTTTGCCTATATCGGGCATTACAGAACACCGGTATTGGATGAAAACAATGTGCTGACAACGGGAGGATTATCCCTGATCGATAATATCAGGCATCGAAACAGGTACGGGGCAACGCTGGTTCTCGATTACAAATTGCCTCAGGGAAGTATCCAATTTAATAACATCCTTAGTCAGAGCATAACTTCAACTCAGGTCTTTACTGAAATGTACACCAGTGGAAGAACCCATGAATATCAAACTGGTGATAATCTCAACAATTTATTAATAATGACGAATGTGTTGGATTATACTCAGCGTTTTGGGAAATTTGAGGTTTTCGGAAAAGTATCTCATTCTCTGTCCTACAATAAGACTCCTCAGGCCCTAAGTTTTCATTATGTTCAGGGAGATGGTATGTCGAGTGATGTTTTTGCCCAGCCCCTGGCTCCCGAAGATATCCTTGATTATGCCACTCTTAACGATTCAATCGCCTACTTAACCGCTATTAATAATGGATATGGATTAAGCGAACAGGTTCATCTTGAGGGAGAATTCAATCTGAAATATAATTTCGTTCTGACGGACAAAATTACAGGAAATATAAAATCAGGTTTTAAATATCGGCAAATTGCCAACAACTATGATTATGATGTCCATTCAGGAGTCATGAACTTGGGGAGCGGAACCACCCAGAAAAATGCGGTACTGGAAGCATTCCCATGGATGCAGGAAATCGCCCCCTTAGGTAGCGCACACCTGCCTTATTTAATGTTTGAGGACAAAGGAGCAATTGCGGATGAGTTTTTAGGAGGCCGATATACTTTAGGGCCTAGAGGAGATATCGATCTGATGCACGACGTTTTGACTGTCATAAAAGAATCAACGGTAAGCCAGACAGGAATAAGTGAAACCTACCATTATAATGATTTCTTGTCCAACACTTATGATTATCAGGGTACTGAGTATTTGTCAGCCGCTTACTTGATGAGCGAGTTAAACATTGGGAATAAACTAGTTTTTATTCCTGGTGTGAGATTCGAGAAGAATATGACCAGTTACAATGCGCTGAGAGGAAAATCTTCTTTGCCTTTTCCTGATACCAAGTATGTCAGAACCGACACTTTGATGAACCATTCGGATCAGTTTATATTGCCAATGATTCACTTAAAATATTCTCCGTTTAAGTGGTTTAATGTCAGGCTGGCTTACACGGCCACTCTTTCACGCCCCAGTTTCAATGTTATTATTCCAAGATATGACATTGGAACAACTATTGTCAGCTGGAATAATTTTGCATTGAAACCTGAGTTTTCCAGGAATTACGATGTGTACTTTTCATTTCGGCAGAATAAATTGGGATTGTTTACAATTGGCGGTTTCTCCAAAGACATTGAGAATAAGATATTCCCAATGGACAAGCGGGTAATCTTGGATGCCTCGGAATATAATCTGCCGGAATCTGTGGAAGGCAAATATATTTACACACAAATAAATAACGAGAACAATGCCAAAGTTAGGGGGGTTGAAATCGACTGGCAGACATCTTTTTGGTACCTGCCAGGGGCCTTAAAAGGGATTGTGCTGAATGTAAATTACACAACGATTTTCTCGGAGGCCAAATATCCCAGAACCGTAATTGAGTCGGAATGGGATCCCAATACTTTTTCTTATACTTTTAAAAATATTGATGATTACTATACCGCGCCATTGGTATTTCAACCGAAGGATATTGTCAATTTTTCAGTAGGCTACGATTATAAGGATTTCTTCGCCCGAATTTCAATGCTCTATCAAGCCAAAGTTTTTCAGGGCCCCTCTTTTTGGCCTGAGTTGGTTAACTATTCCGATGATTATGTCCGTTGGGATTTATCAGTTAAACAGGAACTTCCATGGTATGGAATACAAGTATTCTGCAATTTGAATAATCTCACCAACGCCAAAGACGTTTTGCTTAACCGAGGGTCTGGTTATACCAGCTCAATGCAGCATTATGGAAGAACTGTGGACATAGGCTTACGGATAAACATGGATTATAAAAAAACCAGTCCATAAGCATCTTTTCATTCCTTCCATCTCAGTAGGCTTGTTGCTGTAATTCTCTTTACCATTTCATAACGATTGAAATTAACAATTTAAAACTACCCTCATGAAAAAACTTGTCTCCATTAACGTTTTTTTCTTTGCCCTTGTTTTTTGCTTGTGGAGCAACAATGTGATGGCGCAGAAAGCCGACACTGTTACTGTTATAGCGCAATTGCCTGGCGATTTATACAAATTCATACTGGCCGACACAACTGCTACAGGCGAACGAACCAACCCGAACCGGTTTTACAGGCTTGAGAGAGAAAAAGTATATGTGGTAAACGCCACGATGTATTTCAATTTTGACCTTAACCTCATCGCTGATGACGACGATCCTTATAATCCCAAGCGCCCCCCCATGCTGATTAACGGTAAACTGGCTGATGGGTCAAATAATATGATTCTGATAGCACTAATGACACAGAAAACCAAGACTCTGATAAAGAATGTTTTTCTTCAAGGGGTAAGCACAACACGAACCCAGGGCGATTGGAATAATGCGATTTCCATCGGCGCTGACAGTATCAGATTAACTTTGGATAACTGTGTTTTCAATGGTTTTGGTGCCTCATGCGTGGTTATGTGGAGTAAAGACAATACTTTGATTGTGAGAAATTCCATTTTCAGAAATCTGGTTGTGGACCATCCCTTTGCCGGACAATTACTGGTCAACAGCGGAGCTTTGCAGCAAGATACCATTATTGTCACAAACAATACCTCATTCAACAACAACTCCTATTTTTGGGCCCCCCTTCAAGTAATCCTCAAATATGAGAAAATTGAGCATAATACCCTTTTCACCTCCATGGTTAATGTTCTTTATTCACCCTGGATGCTTAATTCTGAGATCAGGAGCAACATTTTTTACGGAATGCTTGCCTATGGGCAGAAAGAAAGTGAGATTTCCGGTGGATGGTACGATTTTAACAGTAGTGTTAGCAGTATTATCAGCATTGTTAAAGCAAGTTCGTTTATACTAAGTAAAGCAGGGCTTACAGAAGCCGATCGGAAGATCAATGTGAGCCATAATGTCTATTATTGGCCGCAGAAAATGAAGGACTATTGGGCAAGTCAACCTGACCTTACTCCCAGCGACCTATGGATGAATGACCGAACCAAGTCGATGTTTGATGATAACGTTAATTACCCGGATTTAACTGCCGAGAATAACATTTCAGCTGATCCGCAATTTAATCCTGAAATGGAATCCTGGGTTGTTGACAGTGTGATTTACTGGGCGAATAACATGAGGATAAACAACTCTTCAACCTTCCGTAATTATAATTTGGGCAGTGTGGATTTTTTAATACCCGCATGGCCACTTCCTGAAAAACTAAACTATTCAAATGCCTTGTTATACACTGCGGGTCATGATGGCCTACCTGCAGGCGATTTGAATTGGTTCCCAACCGAAAAGAACAAATGGAATGCATTGAACGGTTTCCCACAGGAACAAATAATTCTGGGAATTGAGGATAACAAACAGAATGTCTCAAGCAACTTTCTTTTGGCCAATTATCCTAACCCCGTTAGCCTTTCGACAACTTTTACCTTCAGTTTACCGCATTCCGGAAATGCGATGCTAAATATCTACAATGCCCAAGGGAAACTCCTGACAACATTGGTTAACAATAGGCTTGAAGCAGGTCGCCATTCAATTGATTTCAATACTGGAGAACTTGCGTCAGGCTTGTATTTCTATCAACTGCAATTCAACAATCGTTTAGAAACTGGAAAAATGATCTTAAATAAGTAATGAATTAGAATTAGCTGAAATTAAAAACTATCAATTTAACTTAAAATTAAAACTATGAAAAAACTCATCTCAATGTTGCTTCTGGCTTTTTTAGCATTTTTTGTTAATCAAGCTTCAGCACAAGTCACATCCTACGAACAGAATTTTAATGAAGTTGTGGACACTGTATTATGGAAAACCTTAGGGGGAGAAAATGGTATTGTCCCGACGGTGCAAGACGGTGCGCTGAAATACACCTGCACCTCAAATGAAAGTTTCTGGTTCCAGGCACAGATCAGGTTCTGGGCTTTGCCTGTTCCTGTTGTTCTTTATTTAAAAAATTACCCGTATATTAGTTTTAGAGCCATGGCAGAGCCTGGAGCAACTTACAATGGAATTGAACTTGATTCCGTAACGGTTGCTTTTACCGACAATTATGGTGAATATCTCAGCAGAAAGATTCCTGCCGACGGAACATGGCATGAACTGTTGTTTTATATTTCCGAAACCCTTAAAGAAACCTATGTTGGTCATGATCAGTTATGGATCAATCCGGGATTAAGCGTTGCCGATGGCCATTTTACAAATGTGTTTAAAGGCAACGTATGGATTGATGATTTCAAAGCAGGTAAGGCTGCATCTCCTTCACTTATTACTGAATTGGAGGATGCAAAAGCTCAGGTATCTGCTGTAACCATTGGTACAGCCCCTGAAGAATATTCTCAGGTAAACGTCGATGCTATTAACGCTGTAATTGCAGAGGCAGAAGCAATTGTTGCAGGCAAAGATTTGGAAGAGATGGAAACGGCTTTGGTTGATTTAAGGTATTATCTGTCCTTGTTCCGCGCAAATTGGGATTATCCGGTATTGACTTCATTTGACGAGGATTTTAGCGGAATTATCAAAGACGAAATCTGGAATACTCTGGGTGGGGAAAATGGAATAGTCCCAACTTTGGAGGACGATGCACTGAAATATACCTGCACCTCCAATGGAAGTTTCTGGTTCCAGGCCCAGCTCAGGTTCGGTGTAGCTCCCCGTCCGGTTGTGTTTTTTCTGAAAAATTACCCGTATGTTAGTTTCAGGGCTAAAGCAGAACCTGGTGCAACTTATGATGGTTATGAGCTGGATTCCGTGAACGTTGCTTTTACCGACAATTATGGAGAGTATTTGAGCGGAAAAATTCCGGCTGACGGAACTTGGCATACATTGGTGTTTTTTCTTTCTGAAACGCTAAAGGAAAGCTATGTCGGACATGATCAAATGTGGGTAAATCCGGGCCTTGTGGTTACAGATGGTCATTTTTCGCACGAATTTGTTGGAACCGTTTGGATCGACGACTTCAGGGTGGGCAAAGCAGGATCGCCTGCTCTGTTGACTCTAATTGATGAAGCAAAGGCTGCAATTGCTTCTGCTGTCGTTGGGACGGCTCCTGAGCAATACAATCAGGCAAAGGTAGATGCTCTCAATTCTTATATTGCTACTGCTGAAGCAATAGCAGCAACTCACGATCTCTTGACTATGGAAGATGCCGAAACCGACTTGAAATACTACCTTTCAGTGTTCCGGGCAAATTGGGATTATCCTAAATTAACTTCCTTTGAAGAAAACTTTAGTGGTATTTATAAGGAGGAAATTTGGAATACGCTTGGTGGGGAAAATGGCATAGTTCCTTCATTTGAGGAAGGTGCACTAAAATATTCCTGCACTTCGAATGGAAGTTTCTGGTTCCAGTCTCAGCTCAGGTTCTGGGCTCAGCCAATTCCAATTGTTTTTTATTTTAAGGAGAACCCCTATGTTGGTTTTAGAGCCAAGGCTGAGCCGGGTGCAACCTACGACGGTTATGAACTCGATTCTGTCAATGTAGCATTTACCGACAATTATGGGGAGTATCTTAGTGGTAAGATACCGGCTGACGGTACATGGCATGAGTTGGTGTTTTTCCTTTCCGAGACATTGAAAGACAGCTATGTGGGCCATGATCAAATGTGGGTAAATCCAGGCCTTGTTGTAACGGATGGTCATTTTTCCCACGAGTTTATCGGTACGGTTTGGATCGATGATTTCAAATGCGGATCAGCCGTAATCCTTCCGGATGCTACAAACCTTGAAGCTGTTATTGATTCGTCCAAATCGGTTGTGGAAGCGGCCGTAATAGGATCAGCAAATGGTGAATTTACCCAGGAAATGGCAGATGCAGCAAACCTTGCTATTGCCTATGCTGAAACTCAGCTTGGAGAATTAACCCAGGAAAAAGTTGATAATGCAATTATTCGTCTAAGAGGCGCGATGTCGCTATTTGTAGCTAACTCAACAAGCATCGAAGAACTCAATGCTCTTATTGTAAGCTCAAAGGAAATCGTGGCAAACGCCGTGATTGGTGGGGCTAACGGCGAGTACACTCAGGAATCTGTTGATGCTGCTAATACTGCAATTGCCGCTGCTGAAACACATCTTGAAGGAATTTCGCAGGCTATTGTCGACCAGGCCGTTGCCGATTTGGAAGCCGCAATGTCACTGTTTGTTCCTCTGTCGGGTGTTTCTGTTGACCAAATTGAAGAACTGCAATTTGGCATCTACCCAAACCCTGTCGGTAATGTGATGACCATCAAAAATGTGGCGGGATATACCGATGCGAACATTTATTCTCTTAAAGGTCAGTTTATTATGAAGGTGAGCCTGAATAATGAGGAAAGTGTGAAAATCGAACTTTCAGATATTGAGCCAGGTGTTTATGTGATCAACCTGACTTCAGGCAAAGGAATCGTTACGAGACAGTTTGTTAAAAAATAAGCTTAAGTAAACAGTAGCGCTTGCCAGTAAATCCAAGGTTAACGATTAGAGACCCTGAACAGGGTTCAATCGTTAACCTTGGCCTTTAATCAAATTTTGATTCTGCAGACAATCATGCATTAACAAAGTTTCAAACCATATTATGAATAAGTATGGAAAATCGAATCGCCAACTCCTGCTTTCCGGTATTGCACAAATTGTATTAAATACTTAATGAAATGAAGAAAAGCCAAATTTTGATTGTAAGCCTTGTTATCGCAATGTTCTTTACCAGTTATGTCAGGGCTTATGGCGTTTCTGATATTAGTATCGTGTCTTTTAAATTTGAAAGAACCGTTTTAAGATCAGGGGACGAGATACCTGTTGTTGCAAGGATATGGAATAATAGTCTGAATGATGCTACGGTAAATGTCGGGGTTCGGTTGTCCGAAAACCTTGCCCTAATTAAGGGTTCCGCTGTAACGGAACTAGTAATGCCTCTTCTCACCTATAGTGAGATAAGGTGGAGTGTTACAGCCTCTCAAACCGGAGTTGTTTCTTCCGAGCTTTATATTGTTGTTGGTGTCGGTGATACTATCAAATCCGAAATTTCCTCAACAGTAACTGATCAATTTTGGCAACAAAAGGAATTTTTGCTGAGTGCTTGGTCTCCTCCATCATCCATGCAAGCCGCTTATGATTATTACAAAGGAGCTAACTTTGATTTTAACCTCATGATTAACTCTCCCTTTTCAACAGGGGTAAACTTAGTCAGAAATAATACCATGAAGTGTTTTGTCGTGATTTCAGAAGTCATACCAAATTATGGGGCAAAACTTTACGGTTCCGAGGGATCTCCCCCGGAAATAACAGACGGGGACCTTGCTCTGATGGATCCGACAATCAATGCCTACAAAAATGAGCCGGCTGTTGAAGGTTATTCAATAATTGATGAACCCGGAGCCTCACGCTTTGCTAATTTGGCAAAAGTAGTTTCCTACTTAAAATTGAAAGACCCCTCAAAACTTGCCTATATTAATTTGTTTCCTACCTATGCCTCCAATGAGCAATTAAATACCTCGTCATATTCCGAATACGTGTCGCGTTTCCTGGATGAGGTAAAACCCGAAATGTTGAGTTATGATCATTATCATTTTTTCACGAGTTATGACGGCGACGATTACTTCAATAATCTAGGAATCATTCGTGATTTCTCTTTGAAATATGATATCCCCTACACCAACATCATCCAATTGATAGGTACTGAACTTGAGTTTTCGCCCAAAGCACCGGCTCTGAATTGGAGAACACCAACACGCGAGGAGCATCGGTTTTTGGTGTACTCCTCTCTCGCTTATGGCTATACCGGGATTGTTTGGTTCCATTGGCAAAATACTTGGGGGATGACGGGTTTTGTTGCAACTAAAAAGGCTGAGTTGTATGCCACTGTTACCCAATTGAACAAGGAAATAAAAAACATTGGAAACGAATTGTTCAACTTGAAATCTGTTGGTGCATACCATGTAAACAACATACCCAGCGGATCATTAGGGTTGCCCGCTGGCGAAATAGTAAAAGGCATAGCGGGAAGCCATAGTTATGTTGCAGGTATTTTCAGGGATTCCCTGTCTGCCGACTATTTCATGATTATGAATAAGGACTATACCGCCGAATCCCAAACAACGATATCGTTACAATACAAATTGTCGAAGTTGGAGTATTTTGATGCGGATGCTGATATCTGGGTTAACCTGAGCGAATTTAAAGAAGGCAGCTCAGGAAGTGAATTCTCAATCGTAATTCCTGCCGGCGCAGGAATACTTTTCAGACCGACCTGGAACACTGTTGGCGCTAGGGAAATCTCTTCACCTTCCGGACTTGAGTACCTGCGAAATTACCCGAATCCATTTAATACATATACAACTATCGAATATAGCATTTCTGATAACCAGGAAGTTGAACTGAGTATTTTTAATATGCTTGGCGAAAGGGTTTTAACTTTTGAAAAGGAGTATAGGAGAAAAGGTATCTATACTGAGAACTTTGATGCTTCCAATCTTCCTGCTGGTGTCTACTTCATGACTTTAAAATCAGATAAAGGAATTCGAACTGAACGAATGATATACTCGCGATAGTCAAAAGTGTATAGCCGGATTGAATTTTAAAAAATGGAAAAAAGAAGGATTTATATAATTGGTATTCTACTTGGATTACTAACCGGTGGTTTTAGAGCCGAAGCTATGTCATCCGATATTACCGTTGTATCGTTTGTATTTCAAAGAACTGTTTTAAGGCCAGGAGTCGAAATTCCATTGGCCGTGCGAATCTGGAACAACAGTCTGACCGACACAGAGGTTGTTTTTGAAATTAAACTTTCTGATAATTTATCCCTGAAAACCGGCTCCTTGAAATCAGTAGCTTCAATGTCTCAGTTAGATTATACAGAAATTAGCTGGACTACGGTTGGTCCTTTATCCGGAAATATATTTGCGGAATTAAAAGTTATTGTTGGCCCGGGTGATACAATCAAGGCTCAAACCAGTGGAGTAATAACTGATAAATACTGGACGCAGGAGGAATTCTTTCTTAGTGCATGGTCGCCGCCTTCAGACATGCAGATGGCATATGACTATTATGCTGGAGCAAACTTTGATTTTAATCTGGCCATTCATAACCCGCCATTTACATTAGGAGTAAACCTTGTTAAAGCAAACGGGATGCATTGTTTTTTGCAGATTCCTGAAACAATACCTAATTATTGGACTAAGCTAACTGGCTCTAATACAATTCCGCCTGAGTTAACAGATGAAGATCTTTTAACAATGAATCCGGTAATTGAGAATTACAAAAACGAAAAGTCAGTTGCCGGATATCATATTATTGATGAACCCGGAGCAAACAGGTTTAAAAATCTGGAAAAAGTTGTTTCCTATTTAAAAGAAAAAGACCCGGGGAGACTTGCCTATATTAATGTATTTGGAATTACTGCGGAGGCATGGCAAATGGATGCTCTTGATTACTACGATTATATATGGCGGTATTTGAGTGAAGTTAAGCCCGAAATGTTAAGTTTTGATAATTACCATTTTTTGACAAATTCAGATGGTAATCACTACTTCCAAAACCTGGAAATCATACGTGAACTTGCTCTGAAATTTGATCTGCCATATACAAACATTATCCAGCTGATTGGAACTGAACCTGAGTATATACCGCAGGTTCCTTTTTCGGGTTGGAGAACACCCAGCCCATCAGAACATCGGTTTTTGGTTTATTCCTCACTGGCATATGGCTTTACAGGAATTGTTTGGTTTCACTGGCAATTGTCCTGGGGATTTACAAATTATCCTCCGGAAAAGCGAGCGGAGATATACGCAACAATATCCCAATTAAACAAAGAAATAAAGAACATTGGAGACGAATTGTTGACGCTAAAATCAGTCGGGAGCTATCATGTGAACGACATTCCAATTGGCGCCCATAAATTACCTGCTGGTGAACTTGTAACGGGTATTGCTGGAAACAATAGTTATGTAGTGGGTTTCTTTAAAGATTCAGTTCAAAATGATTATTTTATGATAATGAACAAGAACTACAACGCAGATGTGGAGGCAACTATATCCTTAAAGAATAAATTATCCAGGCTGGAATATTTTAATGCTGACTTTGATGCTTGGGTTGAAATTACTGATTATAGCGTAAGCGAACCGGGAAGTGAATTCTCAATGCTTATATCTGCCGGCAATGGAATTTTGTTTCGGCCAACCTATATTCATACCGGCGTGAGTGAAATTTCAAAACCAGCAAATAATAACATGCTGAGCAATTACCCTAATCCATTTAGGTTTGTAACAACAATCAAATATAGTGTTTCAGAAGATAGTGAAATTGAACTTTCAGTAACTAACCTTTTGGGCGAAAAGATTAAGGTACTCGAAAAAACCTTCAAAAAGAAAGGCGTTTATGCCATTAATTTCGACGCAACGAATTATTCTTCAGGTATTTACTTCTATTCCTTGAAATCTAAGAACTGTTCACAAACTAAACAAATGATACTTTCCCACTAATTAAAGGTTATAAACATGAAAAACATGAAACGAACTTTCATCCAATTTTTAGTCCTTCTTTTATTTTCCTTTCAACTTATTGCTCAGAATAGTGAAAGCCATTCGTCGAAACCGGAGACTCCTATGAAAAAAGAAGTAGTCTCAGCTGGCAAAAGTCCGGAAATCACCATAACCCCATTTCCGATTATGTCTTTTATCCCGCCAGCGCTGACAAAGACACAACTGGGATGGTTTAAAGAAGCAGGCTTTAATGTGATGACAATTCATCCTGACGTGGAGGCATATGAAAAACTGAAAAAGCATTGGGAAGGCAACTGGATGGTTTTTAAAGATTTTAATGCAAAAGGGTACGATTATAAGGCAATGTCCGATTTTAAGGCTGAAGACCCCAAACGCATCGGTTTCATGCTCGGAGATGAGCCTATAACTCCTATGCTCGATACCTATGAGGTTCAGAGCGATTACCTAAGGAACAGACACCCTGAAGATTTTTGCCTTGTAAATATGTTTCCTTCCTATGTGAACCAAACTTTTCTGCAAAGCACATATAGGTTTTATATGGAAGCGTATTTTCAAAAACTTCGTCCTGCATATGCTTCCCTGGATAATTATCCTTGTAATCGGTTTAACTACGATGGCAAGACCTATTATCACGATTTGGAAATGATGCGGGAGACAGCGCAAAAACACAACAGCAAGATTATTGGTTTTGTGCAGGTTTATTCTTCTGCGGCATCAAGGGATGTAAGCGAATCCGACCTTGCCTGGCAGGTGAATTCCCTGCTTGCCTATGGTAGCAAGGGCCTGTGGTATTTTTATTTCAGACATCCCGTTCCCGGCATAAACGATCTGTTGGGTACGGAATACATGAAACAAAATAAAAAGGATTCGGTATGGAATTTTCAAAAGGGACGGGTAATGGAACCCGCAGGCGAAAATGTTTATGAATTCGGTTCGGGTGTTCTTACTTCTGATGATCAAAAAGGTGAACGATTTGATGATGTTGCTCGGGTTAATTCGGAGACCTTGGCCTGGGGTGATATACTTATCCATCTAAATAGCCTTAGGGTCCGCCATATATTGGGTTTTAATGATGCATATCCTCCAGTTGGAACGGACGACTTTACCAGCATTGAATGGTCTGGAGTAGTTGAAAAGTATGTCACCAAAATTGCCGCAAAAGACCATTCAAAAAGCATGGGCTTTCTTCTCAGCTATTTTGAAGACCAAAGCAAGCAGCAATATTTAATGATTGTGAACAAGCGACATGGTGAAAATATGACTCGTGAAGAAGGACGCCTTCCAACAACAGTTACATTTACAACCGATGTAAGGAATGCCTTTCTTGTTTCAAATAAATCATCAAAAGAAGAGCTTGTTCAACTTGATGCCACCAACTCCTTCCAAAGAGAAATTGATGGGGGCGGGGCTATTTTGATTCGTCTGGAATTAAATGAAAATCAACATTAGTAATTTCGCTCAACTATGAAAAAAATATTATTTGTTGTTTCTGTAATATGGGCATTAGCATCCTGTACTCAGGTTGCGGATAAAAAAAGATCACTGACTCTTCCTGAAGCTTTGCCTGAAAGTGTTGGGATGTCATCTGAACGTCTTGCAAGGATTGACAGTATGTTTGTCAATGCAGTATCTGAAGGTAAAGTACCTGGGGCTGTTGCCCTTGTGGCTCGAAATGGGAAAATCGTGTACCATAAAGCTTTCGGCCTGGCCAACAACGAAAGTGGAAGGGAATTGAATCGTGACGATATTTTCCGCATTGCATCACAAACCAAAGCCATTACTGCAACTGCCGTGATGATGCTCTGGGAGGAAGGGAAATTCAAACTCGACGAACCGATTTCAAATTTTATTCCCGAATTTAAAAACCCTCAGGTTCTTCAGACTTTCGATAAGAGAGATACCAGTTTCACGACAATTCCGGCATCAGGTCAGATTACAATCCGCCAACTGCTTAACCATACTTCTGGCCTTGGCTACGGTGCTATTGACCAGGATGAACGCTTCAGGATGATTTATAGCAAAGCCGGAATAATCGATCTGGCAACAACCGAAAATATCAGTATTGGTGAAAACATAAAAAATCTGGCCAAATTGCCACTGCATCACAATCCCGGTGAGAAATTAACCTATAGTGAGGGTCTTGATGTTCTTGGCTATTTTGTTGAAATAATATCGGGGATGCCTCTTGATGTATTCCTGAAAACGCGACTTTTTGAACCCCTTGGTATGCTCGATACCTGGTTTTATCTGCCGGATGCCCAAGTCCATCGTCTTGTTACGGTTCAAAAGCCGGAAAAGGACAAATGGGTGAAATACCCTGTCACCTTTTACGATCCCGAGTATCCGGTCAAAGGCGCCCGCCGCTATTTTGCGGGGGGTGCAGGATTGTCGAGTACGGCTAAGGATTACGCAAGGTTTTTGCAAATGTACCTTAACGGTGGCGAGCTGAATGGAACCCGCTTCTTGAGTCGAACCACGATACAGACTATTATGGCCAACCAGATTGGCAATCTCTGGGGTGAGGATTCGGATCAATATTATGGCTTGGCATTTGGAGTCGTTAACCAAAAGGGGCAGTCTGATGGAGGAAAAGGCAGTGCAGGAACCTTCCTTTGGGGCGGTTACTTTAATACCCTATACTGGGCTGACCCCTCGGAGCAAATTATAGGTATTCTGATGAAACAAACCCAGGGTGGGACTGCTGATGATACTGAATGGAAATTCAGAATATTGGTGGGACAAGCCGTTGCGGATTAAGTCGGATATGTTTGATCCTGCGATCCAATTAGCCAGTCGGGTCTTATTATTAATCCATATCCGGGTTTACAGAATTTATATCGGTTTTTCCTTGCGCTGAATTATTTAGAGGGGAAGCAAATAATAACATTCATTCCAATGTGTAAAAATGTCTTTTTGATCCTATTTGTAGTGAGCCTTTCAGGATGCGGTTGGGAAACCAAAAAACCACACGAAGCTGACGATTTGCATAATGCTTTATGGATAGGGGATGTAAAGCCTCTTCCAATAAGCGACTCCTTGTTTTACCTCGATGATCCTGCCCCAACCTTTCGTAAAGAGTTTGTTGCAAGAAGCCCAATTAAGTCAGCAAGGCTTTACATTACGGCAGCAGGTTATTATACAGCCAAAGTCAATAATATCGATCTTGGCGAAAATTATTGCGATCCGGCCTGGACCGATTTCAGCAAAAGGGTATACTATGCCGAGTACGACATTAAAAGCCTTCTTCGCTTGGGTGGCAACGCTATTGGCGTTACCTTAGGCAATGGTTTCTATAATCCGCTGCCCATGAATTTTTGGGGCAATCTGAATCTTCGTGATTTCTTGCCAACAGGGCGACCTGTTTTTATTGCAAAAGTGATAATTGAATATCTCGATGGAAAAACTGAGGAGATTACAACAAATAATTCCTGGAAATATTTCTACGGACCCATTGTAAGGAATAATGTCTACTTGGGCGAAGTTTATGATGCCCGTAAAGAAATCAGGGGTTGGGGCGAAGCTGGATTTGATGACAAACATTGGAATTCCGCAGTTGAGGTAGAAGGACCTGGTGGCATCCTGCAGAAAACTTTTTTCCCACACATTCAGATTATCGGTGTGAGGAATCCCGTGAAGGTTTGGGAGGCTAAGAATGGTAATTTTATTGCTGACTTTGGCGTGAACTTTTCCGGGATATTCAACATAAGACTCCATGGGGAAATTGGCGATACAATTAAATTTCGTTTTGGGGAAAGAATCTATCCAAACAATGAACTCAATCCCATGACTGCCGTGGCCGGTCAGATAAAGGAAAAGGGGAAAGGAGGAAAAGGAGCTCCGGATATTGCCTGGCAAAACGGCGTATATGTTTTTGGCGAAGACTCGGATATCTGGTACAGCCCTTCCTTTTCTTTCATGGTTTTCAGGTATATGGAAATCTCAGGCTTAAAAATGGCACCCTTACCTGAAGACATCGAGGGGATCGCTTTAAGCACGAATGTTGACAGGGACAACAGTTTTGAATGCTCGTCAGAATTGGTCAATTTGATTCAGGATGCCACCTCCAGAACCTTCCTGAGTAATCTGATGAGCGTACAGTCTGATTGCCCCGGTAGAGAAAAGTTTGGATATGGTGGCGATTTATATGCTACCGGCGAAGCGTTTATTTATAATTACAATATGCAATCAATCTATCGTAAAGTGCTTTATGATTGGGTTGATGCAGTGAATGACTCGAACTTTATTGATAGCGCTCCATATGTGGGATTAAGTTATTGCGGACTGAATTTTGAAGCTTCAATATTTGAACTTCAGTATAACTTGTACCTATACTACGGGGACACCTCCATAATACATGAACTCTACGAATTTGATTTAAAGTGGATGGAAAAGGCTGCACGAATCCACCCTTCAGGAATTGTCGATAAAGGAATAGGTGATCACGAATCATTGGTAAATGTTCCGGTGCAATTAATCGGGACTGCCGCCTACCTTAATTCGGCTCGAATTATGAAAAAAATTGCCGCTGTTTTGGGAGACAATAATGGAGAGGAGCGTTTTGCACAACTGGAAACCAAGATTGCCAATAACCTGATAAGCATGTATTGGGGAAATACATCCAATGAACTAATTAACAGGCAATCCCGCGAAGCCTCATTGCGCTATATTAATACACTCCCGGAAAAAGAGAGAATTGAGGCTACCGAGAAGTTGACGGAGTCAGGAGATTATTTTAATAAACAAACTTTGTATGCAATCCTTCTATACTTTGATCTCGTAGAGGAGGCAAATAAAAAGAAAACTATTGATTTGCTTTTGGAGACACTTGAGAATTCCCCCTCAGGACATTTTACCACAGGAATTTTTGGAACAAGGTATATACTCGAAGCCCTTTCAAAAAATGGACATTCCGAACGCGTTTTTAACATCGTAAATAGCACTGCCTTCCCCGGTTGGGGTTTTATGATTAAAAGTGGAGCAACTTCACTTTGGGAAACATGGAAGGAAAGCGATGATGTGTACTCCAACTCCCACCCGATGTTTGGATCGGTATCCGGGTGGTTTTACAGATGGATTGGGGGAATTCGCCCCTCGCATGAATCCCCCGGATTCACTAGCTTTACGATTGCGCCTCAAATACCCAAAGGCATTTCTTTTGCTAATTGCAGCTATGAATCCCCACTCGGTAAAATTACTTCAAACTGGAAAAAAACAAAAAACGGATATTCATTTTATGTGACGATACCTGAAAACAGCACAGCTCAATTCACTCTGCCCTTTAAAAACCCTCAGCAACCCATTATCGTCAGAAGCAATGGAAACGATCGATATTCACCTTCTGTTTCCCCTGATGGAACCTGTAATTTTGAATTGTCAGCCGGGACGCACGAAATAATTGCCGATCAGTAAAGCTTTGAATAAATGTGAAATAAGACTTGACTGAAATTTGATTTCGTATCACAAAACTGAATCTGTTTAAAAAATCCCATTATGCGTTTGGGCTTTATTCCTTGCTTTAATTGCGATTAAATCCAAACCGATATTTTATTTCTAACACAATGAAAATGTTTACCTCACGAGAGAGAATTATTGCAGCAATGAATCGGCAAATCCCCGACAAGGTCCCGCTGATGTGCCAGTTTAGTATAGGTAGCATGATGACGCTTCTAAAACCTAAACCTCACGAATTTTGGTACGATAAAAATGTGTTTGCAGAAGGTCTGGTCTCACTTTGCGAAATGTTTAAGTTTGATGGTATTCTTGTCAGTCTTCATGGTCACTCCGAAAAGTGGAAAAAAGATTTGATTAGCATTGTATCAATTGACGACGGCAGTTACAAACTCACATTCCCCAACCGCACGGAAATACACTCCCTTGCTGACCTTCCAATGGTTTCGTTCAAACAGGTGAAAGTTCAAAAGACTATTGACGAAATCGATATTGAACACGATATTCCCTCAGTAATAAATTATGTACCGGTATCTCAAAACCTATATTTCGAACTGGATTTGGATGATAAATTCGGCGTTTTTGATACCCTGTATGCGAAAGTCGGAGACTCGGTTTCCATTCATGGCGAAATTACCTCCCCCTTTGACTATTTGCTCGATTTGCTGGGTTACGAAAACGGCTTGATGGCACTTATTATGGAGCCTGAGAGATGCAAATTGATACTCGGTAAATTTACCAGCGGACTAAAGGAATTGGCTGAGGAAATGTGTAGTAAGAATATTGATGCCATTAAAATTTCTTCCCCCTTTGCCGGTATGGGTTTCATTTCAAAAGACGATTACCGGGAATTCGTTTTGCCTTATGAACGAATAATCATTGAGTCTATTCGCGCAAAAGGCCTGCATGTGTATATTCATACCTGTGGGTCTATCGACGATCGCCTTGAGTTAATGGGCGAAAGCGAAACTTCAGGTCTGGAATGTTTAGACCCGGAGCCCGTTGGCAATGTTGATCTGGAGGATGCGTTTAACCGGATTGGCGATAAACTCTTCATTAAAGGAAATATCGACTCGGTTAATTCACTTCTTTTTGCTGACGATAAAAAAGCAGAAGCAGATGTGAAACAAATCATCAAAACAGGAATTAAAATGCGCAAAGGTTTTATTCTTAGTACCGCGTGTTCGATTGCCCCAAAGGTTACAAAAGATAGATTGCTCATGCTTTCTCGGCTTATTGATCAACATGGGAAATATTAATGCAATGTTCGGTGGAATGCTTTCGGTCGTAAAAGAAAAGGATATTATTCTTTTTCGTTCCACGGTCGGTTGAGGCAGCATCAGCTTGTGAAATTTGATTCAGGAATAATGCCTTCTTTCTTTAACATAAAAGTCAACTGCAGAAATTATGATGACTCTTTCTTCTCCCGCTAATCCAACCAAGAATTACCTCTTGCCTATGATTATCATTTCCGTTCTGTTTTTCATGTTCGGATTCGTCACCTGGCTTAACGGTATTCTTATTCCTTACCTTCAAATAGCCTGTGAGCTATCCGATTTCCAGGCGCTGTTTGTGGCTTTTGCTTATTATATTGCCTATTCTGTAATGGCTCTGCCTTCTGCATGGGTGCTTAAGAAAACCGGACTCAAAAACGGAATGACTCTCGGACTGTTTATTATTGCAGTGGGCACTCTGATTTTTCTCCCGGCGGCATACTCCCGCACTTATTGGGTTTTCCTGATGGGGCTGTTTGTTATGGGCACCGGGCTTGCTATTCTCCAGACAGCCTCAAATCCATACATAACAATCATTGGTCCCCGTGAAAGCGCTGCACGCAGAATCAGCATTCTGGGAGTATGCAACAAACTGGCAGGAGCTGTTGCTCCGCTTATCCTTGCATACTACATATTAAACGATGGTGATGCGGTTGTGAAGAGTATGGAAGGGCTCGACACAGCTGCCCGTAGCATTGCTCTGGATTCTCTGGCATTGCGCGTGGTTAACCCTTACATTGTAATGACCATCGTTCTTATTCTTATGGGAGTTGGTGTTCGATTTTCCCCTTTGCCTGAAATCGAAAAGGAGCAGGATGAGAGTTTAAATAGAAGACTCGAAAAGGGCAAAACAAGCATTTTTGCATTCCCCCACCTTGTCCTGGGGGTGATTGCTATGTTTTTTTACGTGGGAGCAGAAGTTATTGCAGGGGATACAATCATCCGTTATGGCTTGTCTCTTGGAATCAAAATGGATTTGGCTAAAAGTTTTACCTCTTATACCATGGTGACCATGGTCTTCGGCTATATTTTGGGGATATCGCTTATTCCCAGATTCATCGATCAACGTAAGGCACTTTTGATTTCAGCTATACTCGGACTTGTTTTTACCCTGGGAGCTGTTTCGACTTCCGGTTTTGCATCAATCATCTTTGTTGCTCTGTTCGGATTGTCAAATGCCATCGTATGGCCAGCCATTTGGCCGCTGGCACTCCATAATCTGGGTGGCTTTATCAATAAGGGATCCGCTCTTCTTATCATGGCAATATCCGGAGGTGCTCTTTTGCCTCTTTTATGGGGTCGGCTCTCAGATGTTTACTCCTCCCAACAAGCCTATTGGATTATGATTCCATCTTACCTCATTATTCTTTTTTATTCTCTCAGGGGATATAAACTTACGAGCTGGAGATGGAAGGCAGAGTATTTCGATGACAAAAAAGAGTTTGTTTATCGCACGGAAGAATGAACGGGTACACTGTTAATTCTTAGGGCAACTATTCTATTTGAATGCATATCGCGCTTTTGCAGGGCGTTAATCTAATTCCTGTGCTTTCTTTCACATTGTTTTTACTTGTTATTTAAACCAATCCCACATGAAAAATATTTTCAGTTCAAAAGTTGAGCAATCCTTCCTGATGCAATCCGGTATTCATGAAATGACAACGAAAATTCCGTATATCACGGTAAGCGATTTCCCTAAACTCGGATTCTTCACTGCTCTTCGATTTCTTGAATGGGTGTCTGATAACCCGGAGGGCGTAATTAGCCTGCCTACTGGCAAAACCCCTGAATACTTCATTAAATACGTGCAATCCCTGCTTTCGGGCTGGAATGAAAAGGCGGTAATTGATATTCGCGGGAAGTTTGGGCTTGGTGGCCTGAAACGCCCCGATTTAAGTGGTCTGCAGTTTGTGCAAATCGATGAGTTTTATCCTATCAGTCCGGCTCAGCATAACAGTTTTTATAATTATGTGAGAAATTTTTATATCAGGGGATTTGGACTTGACGAATCCAAAGCCTTACTAATCAATTCGGAGGAAATACCTTTGTCTCAAAATCTCCACTTTTTGGAAGTATTCCCCGATTACCTGATTGATTTGTCGCTCCGCTTCCGGGAAGCAAAATCACAAAAGGAAAAAATCCAACAAGACTCGATATTCCTGATCGATAACTGGTGTTCGGCTTACGAGAAGAAGATTCGCGAAAAGGGTGGTATTGGCTTTTTCCTCGGAGGGATTGGCCCCGACGGGCACATCGCCTTTAATACCCGCGGTTCAGATCTGTTTTCAACAACCCGACTTACCCGCACTAATTTTGAGACACAAGCGGTAGCCGCCGGTGATCTCGGCGGTATTGAAGTGTCCCGTAGTCGCCTGGTTATAACCATTGGGCTTGAAACCATTACCTATAAACCCGATGCTGTAGCATTAATTTTTGCGGCCGGGGAAGCAAAGGCCGAAATTGTGAAAAATTCACTTGAAAGCGAAATGAGCACGGTTTTTCCGGCAACGGTTCTGCAACGACTCAGAAACAGTCGCTTTTACCTTACTTCGGGAGCTGCCTCTGGATTAAACGATAGTATTTCGCGATACTATAAATCCGGAACATGGAACCACGAAAAGACAGAGCGAGCTGTAATTGATCTTTGTCAGAGGCTCGATAAATACGGGCATCATCTCACTATCGATGACTTGAAAGCCGACCCTTACTGTTCCATGATTCCCGGCCTGAATGTGAATACGGTTTCATCAGTTATCGACTCAATCAAAGCAAAACTTGCAAGGGGCATGAAAAAGGATCAGGACGAAGTTGTTTATCACACGGGTCCTCACCACGATGATATTATGCTCGGAATCATGCCCTACACTAATCGTCAGGTGAGGTCGGCTTCAAATGAAATACATTTCTCCGTTCTTACTTCGGGTTTTACAGCCGTTACAAATAATTTCGTGATCGAAAATTTGAGAGAAACCCTAAAACTGATTCACGCCGGCAAGATTCAGATGATCCGGTATCCCGATTTCTTTGATCTGGGATATGAGCTTAAATTCGATAAGGACGTCTATCATTTTCTCGACCAGGTGGCAGAGAGAAATGAAGCGGAGAAGACACGAGGTATATGCCACAGGTTAGTTAGAGCGGTGGTTGGAATTTACAAGGTGAAAGACAAGGCCAGCCTGATCTTACAGCTAGAGGGCATTATTTCTGAGTTGAATGGAAGTTACGACGGCGGCAAAAATTCCCCCGAGGTGCAAAAACTGAAAGGTATGCTAAGGGAGTTTGAAGAAGAGCTGGTATGGGCGCATTTTGGTGTGCCAGTGAAAAATGTACATCATTTGAGGCTTGGTTTTTATAAAGGAGACCTTTTTACCGAAAACCCTCAGAAAGAAAGAGATATAACTCCTGTTTTGAATGAATTCAGAAAATATAAACCCACACTCATTAGCCTTGCGCTCGACCCCGAGGGCAGTGGCCCTGACACACATTACAAAGTGCTGCAGGCTATTGCAGGCGCTGTAAAAGAGTGGGGAAAGGAAACCGACCTCTCAATGCTTCGAATACTTGGCTATAGAAACGTTTGGTATAAATTCCACCCTGCAGACGTTGAAATGATTGTCCCTGTTTCACTAAATGCTTTGGATATCCTTGAAACATCGTTCTCGGAAAGCTACAAAAGCCAGGTTAACGCTTCTTTTCCAAGTTATGAGTATGATGGGAAATTCAGCGAACTTACCCGTAAAGTATGGGTGAAACAACTGAAACAGATACAACTGCTGCTGGGGAAGAACTTTTTCTACGAAAGTGACCATCCTCTTATTCGAGCTACCCATGGAATAGTTTATATTAAAGAGATGAACGCTGGGCAATTTGTTGAAATGGCAAGTAAACTTGAGAAACTTACCGAGGGATTATCTCTTCTCGATTAGTTTTCTTATATAATAATTCAATAGTGCAATCGGGATAAAAGGCTTATTGACAGGTGATTGATGGGTGTGAGCCAAATTATCTTTCCCGTTTGTGAAACCAGATCGATACGAGCTTTCCGCAACCATTTCGTTTAACATAAAATGCTAACCGTATACTTAATTAATTTATATTTGCTCAGATAATTGTGTATTTTAAATCCGGAGGATATTTGTCTGACATTGAAATAAATAGGCGCTTGCGGAGCGGAGATGCAACTGCTTTTGAGATTGTGTTTAAAAATTATTATTCCCGGTTATTGGGTTTTGCAAAGGTTTTTGTTTCGGATAACATATTTGCAGAAGATTTGGTCCAAAATGTATTTGCCGCTTTGTGGCTAAAACGTGAAGAAATAGACGTGGAAAAGCCAATCTCCTCGTATCTGATGAAGATGACGAAAAATGTATGCCTCGATTATCTCAAACATCAGGTGGTGATTTCGAAATATGAAAATGAGATACGAAAAACTGATATTCAACAATTGTATTATTTCGATTTCCTTGATAATAAAATGAGTCCTGACCTTGAAGTCGAATTAACCAAATCAATTCTCCAAACTGCTGAGTTATTGCCTGAAAAATGCAAGGCCGTTTTTTGTATGAGATGGATCGATGGTTTTAAAAACCGCGAAATCGCTGAAAAACTCAACATCTCTTCAACCATGGTTGAGAAGCATCTGGCAAAGGGGATGAGTATTTTTAAAAAGAGCTTCAAGAACGATTCTAGAATGCTTTTCTTTTTTCTTTCCTTGGTTATTCAAAACTCTTGAGCAAAACCCGTATTCTGTTCTTGTAAGCCTCATTTCAATTAATGTGCTATCATATGTTTTATAATTACTGTTATTACAATAACATTGTTCGCGAAATAACAACAGAATTATTATATTTGCCTGAAGCTCTTTAAATGAAGGCTTTAATCTTTGTTCAATGAACTGATTTTGGATCCTTTCTTCCTTGTCATTCGCGCTGTGCGGAGAGAACCTGAGTTTGCGCAATTATTGTGTGCGATGTTTGCATGGAAGAAAAGCTAATGTGTTAATCCCTCTGGAATGGAAAAATTAGATAATCTATTAAAGAAATTCCCTGAATTAAGCAGGGATAACCTGATTCCGATTCTGCAAGCAACCCAGGACGAGTATGGTTATCTATCCGAAGAATCTATAAAGAGAATTTCACTTGCCCTTAAGCTGCCTGCCAGCAAAGTTTATGGCTTGTCGACCTTTTATAACCAGTTCCGGTTTTCACCTCCCGGGAAGTTCCACATAAGAGTTTGCCACGGAACGACCTGCCATATGAATAATGCGGGGCTTTTCCTTAAAGAAATTCAAAAAATTCTCGGGATCGGGGATGGGGAGACCAGTCGGGACGGCTTATTCAGTCTGGAGGTGCTTTCATGCATCGGTGCTTGTGGCCAGGCTCCGGTAATTTCAATAAACGGAAAATTCTACGATCGCCTCACTAAGGAAAAACTAAAGTCAGTACTTCTCACCTACAGAAACATGGAGGCAGTCTGATGGAAGAGATTATTTTAAATAGCGAAACGGATGTGTTTCTGATGCAGGTTGTTCATCTCGACAAGGTTGAGTATACACATAGCATGGAAAGTCGTTTGGAATACCTCCGGCACGACAAGGTTGGCCGTCCACTGATTTTGGTTTCAATGGGCACAGCCTCGCAGGTTGCCGGATCTGATGCTACTTACGCGAAGATTTGCCAATATTCGGAGGAAAGGAATCTTGATGCTGAAATAATTCAATCGGGCAGTATCGGGATGAGTCAGGCCGAACCTGTAGTTAGTATCCAGATGCCCGGAAGAACCCGGCTGTTCTTTTCAAACATTACGGAAGACAGGGTTGGTTCTTTGCTGGATGATGTTTTTCATAACACGATTCCTGCTGAATTTTGCATTGGCCAACTCAGAAACGATAAGCACGAGGGATATAGGGATACTTTGTTCCTGGATGAGACCGGCTTTATGAAATTGCAGAAACGCGTAGTCCTGAAAAACACAGGTATTGTTAACCCTGAATCTATTGAGGAGTACATTGCCCGCGGCGGCTTCAAAGCCTTTGTCAAAACCATTAAGCATTATTCATCGGAAGAGATTTGCGATATGGTGGAGAACAGCGGACTCCGCGGGCGCTCAGGAAGCGGTTATCCTACGGGTAAAAAGTGGAAGATTGCTTACCATACTTCTTCTGACCAGAAATACCTTATTTGCAATGCCGAGGAAAGCGACCCCGGTGCATTTATGGACAGGGCCATCATGGAAGGCGATCCTTTTCTGCTTTTAGAAGGGATGGCAATTGCAGCTTATGGAATCACCGCAACAAAAGGTATTATCTATATCAGAACGGAGTACTACCAATCCATTAAGCGACTCGAACATGCGATTTCAAGGGCCAGGGAGATAGGAATTCTGGGACACAACATCCTTGGAAGCGGGTTCAATTTCGATATTATCCTCAGGAAAGGTCCGGGAGCTTTTGTTTGCGGAGAGGAGACTGCGCTTATCAATTCCTTGGAAGGCAAGAGAGGAATGCCACAGTCCAAACCTCCTTATCCGGCCACCTCCGGTTTACATCGTAAACCTACCATAATCAATAATGTCGAAACCCTATCCAACATACCGGCAATAGTCGGAAAAGGGCCTGACTGGTTCAATTCCATCGGGGTCGAAAACAATGCCGGCACAAAAGTTTTCGCTATTTCAGGGAACATCAGGTTTCCGGGTCTAATTGAGGTGCCTTTCGGGATGAGTCTCAGATCAATTGTTTTTGATATTGCCGGAGGACCGCCAGAGGGCAAGAAATTTAAAGGGATTCATATGGGAGGCCCAGCTGGAAGCGTTATTCCCGTCAGTCTCCTCGATACCCCACTGACTTTTGAAAGCATTAAGGAAATTGGCTCCGGAATAGGAAGTGGAGGCATCATCGCCATGGATGAAGATACCTGCATACTTGACATGGTGAAATACTTCATGGATTTCATGCAGAGACAAAGTTGCGGAAAGTGCATCCCTTGCAGAGAAGGTACCCGGAGGATGACTGAGATACTGGAAAGCATCACCCGAAAGCCGGTCAATGACAATGGGCATACTACCCTTGAGCGCTTTAAAGGAGTGATGCAATTGGAGAGTCTTGCAGCTGTGATGAAAGACACCTCCCTCTGCGGACTTGGACAGTCGGCCCCAAATCCAGTGCTCAGCACACTGCGCCATTTCCGCGAAGAGTATGAGGAGCATATTTTCGATCGGAAATGCAGGTCGAACCGATGCACCGAACTTCGAACCTATTTTATTGACGTAGAGTTGTGTACGGGTTGTTCCCTTTGCGCCAAAAAGTGCCCTTCCGACGCTATTTTTGGAACCCCGCGCCACCCATATTTTGTTGTGGAAGAAAAATGCATTGGATGCGGATTGTGTTACGAATCCTGCAAATTCAGCGCTATTCATTATAAATAAGCAGTATGGTCTTTACTATTGAAGTCAACAACAGGCCCATTCAGGCTCGAAAAGGAGAAACCATCCTTTCCGCCTTGCGCAGAAATGGTATTCAGGTGCCAACCTTGTGCAACATGAAGGACTATACCCCAACGGGAGCATGCAGGATGTGCGTGGTTGAGATCGAGGGAAGGGAAAATCTAACGCCCTCCTGTTCCTTTCAGGTTGAAGACTGGATGAAGATCAATACTCATTCCCCTAGAGTTCTTGCTGCCCGCAAAACAATAGTGGAGCTCCTGCTGTCGAACCACCCTGATGACTGTTTGTATTGCGAAAGGAACGGGAATTGCGAATTGCAGCTCCTTGCTGAGAATCTGAATATCAGGGAAAGGCGAATCCCCGGAAAAAAAAGTGCCTACAAAAATGATAAATCCAGCCCGGCAATTGTCAGAGATCCCGCGAAATGCATCTTGTGCGGTCGCTGCGTGAGGGTTTGTGAAGATTCCCAAGCCGTAGCATGTCTCGATTTCACTCACCGGGGAAGCGAGCTTATTATTGCCTCAGCCATGTCCAAGCCGATTAACTTTTCAAATTGCATAAATTGCGGACAGTGTGTAATTGTTTGCCCTACCGGTGCTCTTACAGAGAAAATCCAGTTTGAGGAAATCTCGAATGCTCTTCACGATCCGGAAAAAATCCTCGTTGCCCAGTATTCACCCTCAATTTCTGTTTCATTGGCAGAGGAATTCGGTCTTAAAGGAACCCGCGACATAAACGGAATCATTAATGCCGCCCTCCGAAAAATTGGCTTTAATAAAGTTTATGAGTCGTCCTTTGCCGCTGATGTGAATATACTTGAGATGGCAGAAGAGTTTCTCAAGAGGCAGGAAAAGGGAGAGGGATTACCCATGATTACAGGCGATTGTCCTGCATGGGTCAAATATGCTGAACAGCACACACCCGATATGTTGCCGTTTCTGACAAGTGTTAAATCACCCCAGCAGATTACCGGAACCCTAATAAAAACATGGATTTCGGAAAAAGAGAAAATCAATCCCGCTGCCATTTATTCGGTTTCGATAATGCCCTGCACGGCTAAGAAGTTTGAGGGACAAAGGGTGGAAATGACCCGGAAGGGGATTTCCGATATCGATACAGTCTTAACCACCCGGGAACTGGCAAGGCTTATCAGATTGCACGGGATCGACATTGACCTGCTTGAGCCCGAGCCCTCGGATGACCCGATGGGAGGAATTAGCTCTTCCGGCAAATTGTTCGGCGTTAGCGGAGGGGTTATGGAATCGCTGTTACGGACAATTTATTACAAACATTCGGGAAATGAACTGGATGAGACCAAATTGCCAAAACTGCGAAGTTTCAAACCGATCAGAGAAGCGCAATTAAAGCTCGGAAATACCGAAATCAGTGTGGTTGCCGTTAGCGGTATGAATCATGCCGTTAAGGTTCTGGACGAAGTCAGGAATAAGAAAAAACATTATGATATAATCGAAATAATGGCTTGTCCGGGAGGTTGCGTTGCCGGAGGAGGACAGCCCATCACAAAGGATGAGAACGCCATAAAAAACAGAATCAAAGCGCTTTACGAAATTGATAACAGGGAGCATATCAAGACAGCGCACAAAAACCCACAAGTTATTGCCTTATATGAGGATTTTCTTTCGGAGCCAATGAGCAAAAAAAGTATTGAACTCCTTCACACAACATTCACCCCCAGAGAAGTTATACTATAAGAAATATGACCGGATTCACGGAATATAACCTGGTTTACACCATCAAAGACCGATGCAGGGTTTGTTATACCTGCGTCAGGGAATGCCCGGTTAAGGCCATTAAGATCGTGAACGGTCAGGCGGAGATAATCCCGGAACGCTGCATTGCTTGTGGAAATTGCACCCGGGTTTGCAGTCAGGGTGCTAAGGCTTATTATGATTCAACTGCCCGGATCGTGGAAATGCTCGATTCGGGCGAGGATGTTTATGCCTTGATTGCGCCAAGTTTTGTCGCTGAGTTTGCAGAGTTCAACGATTATAGGAAACTAATTGGCATGCTACGGAAACTTGGTTTTGCAGGGGTTTACGAGGTTGCTTTTGGTGCCGACCTTGTAGCTGCTGAATACCGTAAAGTTGTTAGGAATAAGGACATCAGGGGTGTAATATCTTCCGACTGTCCTGCCATTGTGACCTTTATCGAAAAGTACCAGCCCGAACTGATTGGTAATCTGGCACCAATCGTATCGCCTATGATTGCCATGGCAAGATTTCTGAGGCATACAAAGAAAAACAAGTTTCGAATGGTGTTTATCGGTCCCTGTATTGCAAAAAAGGCTGAAACGGATGAGTTGGACGAGCAAATCACTTTTACGGAATTGAGGAAGCTTTTTGAAATGCGGGGAGTGGATGCCGGGCATGATTTCCGCTCGGACTTTGACTTTCCGGTAGGGGGTAAGGGAGCTGTCTTCCCCATAAGCAGGGGAATGCTTCAGACAGTAAAACTCCCTGACGATGATTTGGAGGGTCATGTTATTGTTGCCGAGGGAAGGGAAAATTTCCAGGAAGCCATACGCGAATACAAACTAGGTGCCATATCATCCGAGCATCTGGAATTGTTGTGTTGCGAGGGTTGTATCATGGGTCCGGGAACATCAAAGAACGGGAAGAAATTCAGCCGCAGAGCAAAAGTTCTCGATTACCTGAAATCGAAAATGGAAGTCTTCGACGAGGAAAACTGGCAAAAATCTATGGAGGAAGGGGCTGCTATCGATCTCTCCCAGACCTTTAGCGCAGATGATCAGCGTATGCACGACCCTTCGGAAAAAGAGATACGTGAGGTGCTGAAAACAATGAACAAGTTTAGGGAAGAAGACCATTTGAACTGCGGGGCTTGTGGATACGATACCTGCCGAAATCATGCAATAGCTATCATTAAAGGATTGGCGGAAAATGAGATGTGTCTGCCCAACTCTATCGATAAACTGCATATATCGATAAACGAACTTGCCGTTTCGAACGAGAAGCTTTTCAGTGTGCAACAAACCCTCAAACAGACCGAGAAACTAGCACACATGGGGCAACTGTCGGCAGGGATAGCACATGAACTGAACAATCCACTTGGGGTAGTGATTATGTACACAAACATACTTTTAGATGAGACTGAAGCAGATTCTCCCTTGAAAACCGACCTTAAACTTATTGTGGAACAAGCCCAAAGATGCAAAACCATTGTTGGAGGACTTTTAAACTTCGCCAGGAAAAACCAGGTAAGCAAAACGGAGACCGATCTGAACGAACTCATCAAAACATCCCTCTCATCGGTTCTGATCCCAAAGAATGTCACAATTGATCTTGATTCCAGATTGAAGGACAGCTTTGCCGACATCGATAAGGAACAGATGGTCCAGGTTATTACAAACCTCTTGAAAAACGCTTTCGAAGCAATGCACAGGGGAGGCAACATTACCATAGGCCTTGATGAGACCGATCATGATGTTGTTATTAAAGTCGCCGATAACGGATCTGGAATCAACCAGGAGGATTTGCAGAAAGTATTCGAGCCTTTCTTTACAACAAAGGGTATTGGCAAGGGAACCGGATTGGGATTAGCAACTGCTTATGGGGTTGTTAAAATGCACAAGGGTAATATTAAGGTTGAATCGAACGATAATCCGGCTCAGGGACCTACAGGTACCTGCTTCACAATAACTTTGCCAAGAAGAAGTATAACATAAGTATCAGAAAATGAGCATAGAAGGAAAAACAATTCTCATAGTTGACGATGATTACGATTACTTGTTCCAGTTGAAATTCCAGCTGGAGCGATGGGGCTGCAAAGTGGTCACAGCCGAAAGCCAAAGGGAAGCAGAAGAACTCCTCCAAACCCTCAAGCCCGACCTTGCCATACTTGACCTGATGATGGAAAATGAAGATAGCGGGTTCGTATTAAGCTACAAGATGAAGAAGAAATACCCGGATGTTCCCATTATTATTTCAACCGCAGTATCGTCCGAGACAGGTATGAGTTTTAATCGGTATTCCGAGGAAGACAAAAACTGGATCAAGGCGGATACCTACCTCGAAAAAGGTATTCGGCCCGAACATCTCAAAAATGAACTTGAAAAACTAATTCCATAAGCTATGGAAGCTCTTAAGGTTCTTGTGGTGGATGATGAACCGGGTATCCGCTCGGGTGTCACCCGAATTCTAAGCAAGCATGTGGTTAGTTATCCCTTTATGGATGAAGATTGCAATTTCATTTGTTTTGAGGCTGCAAGCGGTGAGGAAGGTATAACCATTATCGATTCCGAAATGCCAGACATTGTGCTTCTCGACAATAAACTTCCCGGGATCAAGGGATTAGAGGTGCTCGAGTATATCCGCCAGAAAAATTACAATATTATGGTGGCTATGATCACGTCTTATGCATCCCTCGAAATAGCACTTAAAGCAACCAGCGATGGGGCATACGATTTTATCCCCAAGCCCTTTACACCACAGGAATTAAAATCCTCAATCGACAATATCACAAAGCAACTGTTTCTCAGGCGGATATCCAGCAAGATGAAACAAGAAGGAAAGAAAATCAGGTACCAGTTCCTTTCGGTTTTATCCCATGAATTGAAAGCCCCGTTAAACGCTATCGAAGGATATCTGAATATTATGAAGGAAAAGCAGTCGGGAAACGATATTACAGCTTATGAAAGCATGATCGAACGCGCCCTGGAAAGGGTTGAGGGAATGCGCAACCTGACAATGGACCTTCTTGATTTCACCAAAATACGACTCGACAACCGCAGGGATAAAGTAAAAATGGTGAACCTGAGGCAAACAGCTAAAATGTCGGTAAGCACGGTAAAGCCCTATGCCATTCAGAAAAACATAAGTATAAAACTTGAGGCAGACGATAAAATCGAGTTTGAGGCTGATCCCTATGACATGGAAATTATTTTTAACAATTTACTCTCCAATGCTGTTAAGTATAATCGGGATAACGGCATCGTTACAGTTGGCATTTCCAAAGACAAGGATGGGATTGTGATACTAGTCAGCGATAACGGCATTGGAATGACACAAGAGGAGGCGTCTCAACTTTTTAAGGAGTTTGTGAGGATCAGAAACGACAAAACGAAAAACATTAGTGGAAGTGGTTTGGGACTCTCAATTGTCAGAAAAATAACCGATATTTATCACGGGAAAATTAGTGTGACAAGCAAGCCGGATGAAGGTACAACATTTAGGGTTGAGCTGCCGGTATAGAGTTTCACCTTCCTTTGATTATTAACCAAAGCCAAGATGAAAATGATGAAACTTCCTGAAAAAACGGTTGAGCGGTTAAGCATTTATCGCAGAACGTTGCTTGATTGTCTTGCTCAAGGCAAAACCCATATCTTTTCTCACGAACTTGCTAATCTGCATAACATCACTGCAGTTCAGGTGAGAAGGGATATAATGTTTATTGGATACAGCAGCATGCAGCGCAAAGGCTACGATGTAAAAGAATTGATTGATGTTATCGGCGGGATAATCGATTCGGAAGCAAGACAGAATGTTGCAATAATCGGTATCGGGAATCTCGGGCGTGCCATAACAACTTATTTTATGGGGAAGCGCTCAAAACTCAATATTGTCGCCGCTTTTGATCTTGATCCAAATAAGATCGACCGCATGGTTTCCGGGGTAAAGTGTTATTCGATGCAGAATATTGAGGAGATTGTTAAGGAAAAAGACATCTCCATTGCAATTCTTACCGTGCCAGCCGATAGTGCCGCGGGAACAACGGAACGACTCGTTCAGGCAGGGATTCGCGGAATACTTAATTTCACTACTGTGCCATTGAACGTTCCTTCAAGCGTGCACCTCGAAGAGTATGATATGATTACATCCCTCGAAAAGGTAGCTTATTTTGTAAAGAAACAAGCTGGATAAAAAAAGTTTGAAAAGACAGCAGGGTACGTGTAAGGTGTGAATCAGAAAAATATGGCTTTATGATCTTCGCGAGCTCTTTTTTTACTAATTTCGCCTGTCTTTTGAAACCGTATATTCATGAAAATTCACTATAGCCTTGAAGATCTGAAGGGAATCAAAAATCCGGTTGTCACTACGGGAAGCTTTGATGGGGTTCATGTTGGGCACAAAGCAATTATAAGGAGGCTGAAAAAACTGGCAAAGGACATCAGTGGTGAAACTGTTCTTATTACCTTTGATCCCCATCCCCGCCGCGTATTGTATCCCGATGCCGAAGGAAAAGACCTGCTTATGATACTCTCTCAGAAAGAGAAAATTGAGCTGATGGAAAAAACAGGTCTCGACCATCTGGTGATCATCAGGTTCACCAAAGAGTTCTCACAAATTTCATCCAGCGATTTTATAGAAAAAATCCTTGTTGGAATGCTTCATGCGAAAATTGTGGTTGTCGGGTTTAACCATCAGTTCGGTCACAGGAGGGAAGGTGACTTTGAATACCTTTACAAATTAAGCAGGACGCACGGTTTTGAAGTAGAAGAGATCCCTGAGCAGGATATTCAGAACGAAACCGTAAGTTCAACGAAAATCCGCTCTGCACTTCTAACCGGGAATATCCAAAGGGCAAACGCATATCTCGATCATTTCTATGTTGTAAAGGGAATGCCTGATTATGCTCAGCAATCCAGCACTGATTTTAATAAAGATATCTTTTCACTCTCCATTGAAGAAAATGTTAAGCTGATCCCTCCCGATGGGGTATATGCGGTGAGTATTGCCTGCAAAAGTTTTCACAGTAAGGGATTACTCAGCATCAGTAATTGGGAATTGAAGAATAATTTCTTAAGCGACAATATCCGGATAGAATTTCATCCCCTTGAAGCAGATTGTCCCCGAAACAAAAAGGAAATGACCATCTATTTTCACAAGCGGCTTCGGGATCCGGGAGGGAATGCTGATACGGGTTTTCTACGAGCACAGATGGAAAAGGATATTAGAGAAATTTCGGATCTGATTTATTAATTATCCGACTCTTCGGAAAAAGTCCTCATCAAAAGGATTTAACCATAAAAAGTTCAAAGGAATTTCAGGATAAGTTTCGTTAAATATTTTATATTTTTCCGGTTTGACAGTATTCATATCGAATTTTGCTTCATAAGCAGCCGGTGAAGAGATATCGGGTAACACAAAGTCGACTTCATTTCCTCCCACCGTCCGCCAATACCTTATTTCGTCGATGCTGTAATCATCCAATAACATTCTGAATACCATATTTTCCCATAGTTCGCCCTTGTCTGTTCGCACAGGAAGTGATTGAAAATTATTGATAAGACAATTCCGTAAGCCTGTGTCGAGCAAAAATACTTTTGGCATCTTGACTAATTCTTTCTTTAAGCTTTTTGAAAAAGGTCTTATCAGAGCAACATGAAAGCATTTCTGCATTATGTTTAAATAGCTATTTACAGTTTCACTGCGTATCCGCAAACTGCGCGATAATTCATGAACATTAACCAGGTTCCCGGATTGTGATGCCAACAATCTGAAGAGATTATAAAAGGTGGTTTCATTTAAAACACCTGATTCCAGAATATCCCTTTTAATAAACGAATCCCTGATTTCCTTTAAGCGATTGATTTTCTCCTGTTTATCCGGTTCTGTAATTATTGCGGGATAACCTCCATATATCATATAGTTTTCCCAATCATTCCTTAAATAATCAATTTTAATACTTTTCAGATCTTTGTTCTGTCGGATATTCTGCAGCTCTTCTGTAAGGTCGGCTTTACCTGATAATTTCAGATATTCATTAAAAGAACATGTAAGCAAATGAAATATTTTTTTTCTGCCGGCAAGTGAATCCCTGAATGCATCATCTATATAAAACGCACTGCTCCCGGTTGCGACAATTTTTATTTTGTCTGCATGTTCATCAAACAGAAGCTTTAAAAAATTTGAAGCATCATCCAGATATTGAACTTCATCCACCAAAGCCACAATCCTTTTTTCGGACTCCGGAAGAAATTTCAGAATGTTCAGGGGATTTTGATTAAACTCGGCAAGAAATGACTTGTTTTCCAGATTAAAAAATAAAACAGGAATGTTTTCTTGCCTGCAATAAGCTTCAAGTTGTTTGAGTAAGGTTGATTTCCCGGTTTGTCGCGCACCTGTAATAATACTGAACTCTTTTTTATCCAGATGAGACTTAAGATTTTCGAATAATGCTCTCTGTTCCATTGCGGATTTTTGCTCAAAAGTATAAAATATCTGAGAATTATCCTATAGAATAGTAAAAATATCGGATAATTACACTATAGCAATAGTAAAATTATCGGATAATTACACTATAGCAATAGTAAAAATATCGGAATTAATAATAAGATTGACAATAGCTTTTATTCCCCATTCAGTTTTTCCAGCAATACAGACCTGAGCTTATCCTTCTTGTTTTGGTCTTCGGGTATGAGAAATTGGTCGGTGATCTTTACGGGGGGATTGCCGAATAGAAACAACTGATGGCCGATTTGCAAAGCCTCGTCCACATCGTGAGTAACGAAAATGACAGTTCTTTTGTCTTTTTCCCAAAGCTTGAAAAACTGTTCTATAAGATTGTACTTTAGTTTGTAATCGAGACCCTTAAAAGGCTCATCCATGAGAATGATATCCGAATCATAGGAGAATGCGCGTGCCAACGAAACCCTTTGTTTCATTCCCCCGCTAAGGGCAGAAGGGTAATAATCCCCGAATTTTTCGAGTTGCACCAACGAAATATACTCATCAAGCCGTTGCCGGAGTTCATCGTTTCCCATTCGTTCCCTGAGCACAAACGCAATATTCTCCTTTACGGTTTTCCATGGGAGAAGCCTGGGCTCCTGAAAAACATAGGAATGACGAAGATCGGAAAAGGCGTCACGATTTCCAGAATCAGGGGAAACAGAGCCGTTGATGATGTTAAGGAGTGTGGTTTTTCCACATCCCGATGGTCCCAGGATGCAGTTTATATTTCCTTCCATCAGAGAAATGGAAAATGATTTGAATATTTCCAATCCCCCGTAAGACTTGCTTATATTTTTAAGTTCCAGATTCATTTCCAGCGAACGAGTTTTTTTTCAGCCCTTCTGACAATAAATTCAAAAAGCGAACTTACCAGGATTGCTATAAGTGTCCATGCAATCAATTCGCTGACCTGCAAAAATATTTGCGCATTCTGCATTTGCGTCCCTACGCCAAACCCCGGTTGGGCCAACACTTCGCCAATAATGATGGCTCTCCATCCGAAGCCCAGGGCATTGGATATGCCGCTTGTAAGAAACGGGGATATGGATGGGAGGTAAATTTCTGTAATAATACGTCTGCGCTTAATGCGATATGTGTTGCCCATTTCCACAAGATCTTTATCCACATTACGGATTCCGTCGAT
>CAMAZH010000020.1 GCA_945863035.1 Chitinophaga pinensis
ACGACCAAACCTGTCAGGTTTGGTCGCAATCCTCAAAGAGAATTCGGAATCCGCTTCCTCCCAAAATCCAAAAAAAAACTTTGCGCCTTAGCGTGAAATAAAAAAAGGTTTCGCGCTATCCCGATTGCATCGGGACGCAAAGAGAATTCAGAATCCGCTTCCTCCCAAAATCCAAAAAAAAAACTTTGTGCCTTAGCGTGAAATAAAAAAAGGTTTCGCGCTATCCCGATTGCATCGGGACGCAAAGAGAATTCGGAATCCGCTTCCTCCCAAAATCCAAAAAAAAACTTTGCGCCTAAGCGTGAAATAAAAAAATCATGAAGCATAAAAAAAGGCCGCCTCGAAAGAAGCGGCCTTTTTAATAAAATCAGGGAATACTATTTCATAAACTTCACAACCGTGTCGTTCGCTTTTACAAAATACAATCCTTTTGCGTAGCGGCTAACATCAAATTTATGCTGTGTTCCGTTAACGATTACTTCTTCCATTTTCTTACCAACGCTGTTGTAGATAGCTACTTTTGCATTATTTGCAGTAAGAACAACTGTAAGCTCATTAACAGCAGGGTTAGGATAAACCTTAACTGCCTTGATACTGTTCTGAGCTACTCCAACCTGTCCTGAAAGGGTAATTTCCATCATGCCTTTAATGCCACTGTCATCTTTAGCAGTTGCAACAACGGATACAGTACCGTTCTTTTCTGCTGTAAGAAGACCTGCTGCATCAATTGTAGCCTTTCCTGTGCCGTTAACAACACTCCATCTGACGGTAGTGTATAAAGCATCTGCAGGAAGAACTGCTGCGCTCATCTGAAGCGTGCCATCATCTGTTGAAATGGTAGTAACATCACCTGCACTGGTAACAGTGATCTCGGTAACTGCAGCATATTCTGAGATTAGAGCAATATCCTCCAAACTAACAAGGTAGATACTGTCCAGATAAACATACTCAGTGCTTTGAGCAAACATGAATTGAACTTTTTGAACCGTGGTTTCAACAATCTGATCAAATTTAACGTTGAAAACAAACCAGGTAGGTTCTGTTGTCAGGTTAAACTCCCATTCTGAACGACCGCCCACTGATTCAACATCACTGGAAACACCATAACGATTATGCTTGTTTGCTTCTATATCCTCAAAGTCTACAGCTCCAATCCTGTCGGCCTCTGCCCAAGCTTTAAACTTGAACTCATAGTCAACGTTAGGAAGAGCGGTTAAGTTGGATTGGTTATATTGATACTGCCACTGAGCCAAATCAGGCATAACAGTATCAGGTGTACAAACAGCAACGCCATCAACTATCTGGGGCATTGGGGCATTCTTGTTGCCTCCCCAGCCTCCCCAAAGGTTAGCTGTTCCGCCTGCAGTTACTTCATCGAAGTATGGGTTTTTAATGATGTTAATCTCTCCCAGGGAAATTAATTGTCCAGTGATGGTAACCGTAACGGAAGCGTCAACGTACGAACCATCTGTAGCCGAAGCTGTAACCGTTACTTCACCGTCCATCAAAGCGGATAAAACACCAGTTGAGCTGATAGTTGCTCTACCTGTATTGTTTTCAACTTTCCAGTTTAATGATTTGTTGGTTGCATCCAAAGGTAGAACCTCAGCTGCAATTTGAAGTGTGCCGTTGTTTTCGGTAATAGTTCCGCCGGTGAGGTTGATGGTTTCAACATCTGTACCCGCTTCAGCACCTAAAAAGGTAATGATACCAGCCTCGTCCATGTTGCTATAACTCTCGTTAATACCGCCGATATTTGCCCATACGGCGCGCTGACGAGTTGGAGTCGGAGCATCCCTGTCAATGACAGTAACGTCGAAACCAATATTTCCTTGCAAGTCAATTCCCACACCGTCTTTGTCTTTAAGAAGGGAAAAAGGAATAAAATACTCGCCAATGTAAGTTGGCTCCTCAACCATAAAGGCATAAATAACGCCATTGGTCTCGGTAATAGGAGTACCGTCATTCTTTCCATCGGTAAAACCGGGAGCAATCTGGTAGTGACCGGCATTTCCGCCTGAACCGATACCATCTACCAGAACATAATTCACGTCAAAATAAATTTCCGGTTTGTCATATTCCCAGTTGTTTCCGGCTGGAGTAACAGCATAGTTGGGATAAAAAACATCATCGGCTACTTTAATAAGAATATAAAAACCTTCCAGTGTCCATAAGGCTTGCCAGGTGGTTTCGCCTATCTCGCCAATGGTTACGGCTTCAGTCTTATAAGCTTTGTCAATGTCGTAAACATTGGCATCAGCCCATACTTCATCAACCACACCGTCAATCACGGGAGCAGTGGTGGCTTTAACAATCTCGCCTGAGGGTTGCTGTGCGAATGCGCCAAGGGAAAATGTAGCGCATAGTAAAAGAGTAAAGATCTTTTGTCTCATAATTCTTGTTTTTAGTTAGTAAATGTGATAGAATAGATGTGTAAATATAACACTAATTTAATAATGCGTATATTTTTATTTGAATAATTGAGAACTGATTTAATTTTTTTTTCAACATAGCATGCTGAGTATTTTAGTAATTGCCAATTAGTCAGTTGAATGAAACAATTTCGGAATCGAGTTTGGGCTGTGAAAAAGACAATGTTTTTTAATTAGCAGGCGGTTGTCTGGAATACCGTAATGGAGTCGCCTGCCATGGAAAAGTGAATGTTTGAGGAATCTTTGAGTACCTTCAACACCATGGGTAATTCTTCGTTATCGAAGCCGAGGCTTACCCTTTAGATGCCCGTATCTTGATTTTCAAGGCTGAAATGCTTATGATAAGTTGTGGAAAGGACTTTGAGCACCTCGATCAGCGGACTATCGACGAAGGTGTACTTCCCTGTTTTCCATACAAGGAAATTCGGATTTCCCCTGTTGCTTTATCAAAAACGGCACTTTCGTTCGCGAAAACAGATTTTTCCTTTTTCCGGTCGGAGCCTGGGTACATCGCAATTTTGCCTGATTTCACTGTCACTTCTATTTCCGGGGAGTTTCGTTCTGCCCTTATATTGAAGGATGTGCCCAATACCCGGAGGCTCAGCTTGTCGGCACGGAGAATAAAAGGAAGCAGGGTGTCCTCTCGTATCTGGAAAAATCCTTCTCCCGAAAAGCTGACAAGTCGGGCCGACGATGAGAACTTTTTTGGATAGTTTATTTCGGCACCCGTATTTAAAGTTGCCACCGATCCGTCGGGTAGCACAACCCGTTCTTTACCCGTTTGGGCAATGACCGTGATGCTGGCTGATTTTCTGTTGATGTGATTGATGCCGTACCCGACAATAAGCGCAATAGAGATCAGGGCTGCCATCTTGTAAAACGACCCGAAAAACTTTGGTCCGGCCAGGAAGTTCCCTAATGCGTTTGTCTTTTCCGGGGGATTCGCATCGGAATCCTGGTGTATGGGATTTTGTTCGTTGTTGTTTGGCATTTTTTTTCGAGGGATTATAAATCCATCTCTTTCACGAAATACTTGAACAGGCTTTGCAGCATTTTCTTGTTGGAGGCTTCGTATTTGCTGTAGTTTGCAAGCATCTCCCGGGCCGACATCACAAATTGGCCTTCACCAAGGTCTGATTTGCAGAAATGAGCAAGATCTTCGATCGATGGTTTTAGCATTTCCAGATGAAACTGAATGCCCAGAACATTTGATTCGTAGAGAAAAGCCTGATTTTCGGTAGCCTCCGAGCTGTAAAGTTGCACCGCATTTTTTGGCAGATCGAAGGTTTCTCCGTGCCAGTGGAACACGGTGGCGATGTCGGGGAGAAACTGCAGCGGTGGATTACCCACTCCGGGCATTGCGCGGCTTACCGGAAACCATCCGATTTCCCTCTCCTTGTTTTTGTAAACCCGGGCACCCAAAACATCAGCGATAAGCTGAGACCCCAGGCAAAAGCCGAAAACCACCTTGTCACTTTTAATGGCCTCCTCAATGGCTTTTTTTTCTTCGGTCAGCCACGGGAAACTCGTTTCCTCGTGGATATTCATAGGCCCGCCCATAACCACAAGCATGTCGTAATCGGTAGGGGGAACCGGCATTTCGCCTTCATCGAAGCGGCAAATATGGAGGTCGTAAGAGTTTGCTTCTGCCAATTCTTCGATATAGGCTGGGCCTTCAAATGAAACATGCTGGAATACCTGGATAATCATAAAATGAAATTAAGGGCTAAAAATACGAATAAATCCCAATTGTCATTCTGTAATAATTTTAATTCTATAGGTAAAGGAGTTTGTCCGCCTTAGGCGGAGAATCATATACGAAATTGCCAGAGATTATTCACTGAGTTTTAGTTTTCTTGTTTTCACTGCCCATAGCAGTGCAAGCCAGGAGTATGCTTCGCTTGTGTTTAGGAGGTGGCTGTCGAACCTACTTATGATGGACTACTTCTTGTTCAGATCAAACATATACGAAACGCTTAACCCAAACCACGAAACCGGATCTATTTTTGGCTCAAGACCTAACGCACGGGGAAAATCGATGTAATAGCCGGCCTCAAGGTCAAATCCTCCTAATGACAATGTCATGGGGAAGGCAAGTTCGGTGTTCATCAAGCCGAATTCTTCGGACGAGCGATTTAGAAAACTGAGGAAATCCACCCCAAACTGTCCGTAAATAGCTGTCTGATAGCCGAAATAAACCGATACCTCCGGTTCGAAACTCAGTTTGTTGGAATATCCGAATTTAAAAAGGTTAAAACTCCCCCAGGTGCTGAGGTCAAATTGCGTACTGAAGTCGTCGCCAAAAAGAAAGGCTGTGTTGGCCGATGCGCCGAAATGTTTTTTGGTGAACGATGCGCCCAGAGTCAGGCTCGAATTGAATGCGCTCGCTTCCACCGAATCAATATCCTCGAAAAAATAGCGGGAATAGGAGGCCCTGATACTCAAGGGCTCTGCATTCTTGAATTTGTGGAAATATCCCGCGGTAAGAATCGTAGTGTTATATTTAGGTGTAAATCCGCTGTAAGCCACACCGGCTATTCCCAAATTAAATCCCGAAGAGTGAAAGTAATGAATCTGACCGGTAAGATCGAATTGATCGGTCCCAACGCTTCTTCCCGCATAAAGACTTTTGCTGGCGTAATTCAGGCGGGTGTAGAGATACTGGTAATTGTGATCCTCATAAAGAAACTGAAGGAGATCCTCGTCCTCAAAGAGAATGGCGTCAAGAATGGAGTCCAGCTTGCTTTCCTGCTCCTGTGAAAAGGCAAATTTCCCTGACAGCAGGGAAAATGCAAGGAGTAGTATGATTAGTTTTTTCATTCGATATCTGTAATTGAATGTCTTTGTTATAAAACAACAAAATTGTTTTTACCTTCTTAAGCGGCGAGGCAGGCGCTTGAGCCCGGGACGCGTATCGAGAGTTTCCATCCTGTTGAAATAGGCTTTTTTCATAAATTGCTTTTGTTGCATGGTCAAGGTACTTCTAAACTGCTGCCGCTGCATTAACCTCATTTGTTGGTTTTCGCCAAGAATATGCTTTTGCTGGGCATTAAGTGTAGCCTTCAGATTGGCCCTTTTTTGTTCTATCGACAGGGCACTGTTCTCCAGCATTTCTATTTGCTCCTTCGATAAACTGGCCTTGAATGCCTTTCGGGTTTCGGCTATGGATGATCGGTTTGCCTCCAGAAGCGATTTCTGCTCAGCGGTAAGATTGGCCTTGATCTGCTCCCGTTTCGAAATCCCGGGATGCACCTGCGCATAGGTAAACCCTGCACTGACAGAGATTATCCAAAGAATTGCCGTAAGTATTTTATAGCGGTATTGCATTTCCTTAATTTTAGTTCACTGTTTTGACGCCTGCAACTAAGAAAGGTTTAAAACATGTCAAAAATAGTACATTTAATCTTTGTTGTCGGGCAAAATCTCAAATTGTTTGCTTTTTCAAGCTGTTTCTACTTTGACAGATTGGTACTTTGGTTGATTTTTCTGCCCGCTTACCCCAGCCTAAAGGGAGCAGGCTGAAAAATCATCAACATATTTTTTGCCCAAAATCCACATAGTGAACCTTTCTGGCTTTGGAAGATCATTTTTTTGATACCCCCGAAAATAAAAATGTTTTTAAATCGTGCGAAATCTGAGCAGTTTTGCCTAGTTTTAGGTTTTAAAACCAAATAAAACATTTTATGAAACGAATTTTCATTTTTCTTCTTGCTGCAAGCACTGTTGCGGGGTTCAACTCCTGCAAAACCACTCCCGGAAACAACGATAATCCTGTAAATGCACTGTTACTTTCGAGCGATAGCTTTGACACGATCGTCGACGGTCGACAAATCGAATTGTATACCCTTCAAAATCCAGGCGGTATTGCCGTTCAACTCACAAACTATGGGGCTTCCATCGTTTCGGTAATTACTCCCGATAAGGATGGGGTCTATGCAGACATTACCCTTGGCTACAATAACATCAGTGGGTACCTTACCGACAACATGAATCTGGGTTGTATCGTTGGCCCTTTTGCAAACCGCATAAACAAAGGTTTGTTTTCAATCGACGGTGTGGCTTATCAGCTAGAGCAAAACGATGGTGAGAATTCCCTGCATTCAGGGAAAAACGCTTTCTCGAAAAAAGTCTGGACTTCCAGTCAGGATGGAAATACTGTAACCATGGTGTACGAAGCTGCTGATATGGAAGCAGGATTCCCCGGAAATATTAAAGCAACAGCCGTTTACATCCTAACACCTGAAAACCGGCTCGAGCTCAGAATTACTGCGGTAAGCGACAAGAAAACGGTAATCAACCTTACCAATCATGCTTATTTTAATTTGAGCGGGGAAGGAAGTGGTTCGATTCTGGAGCATCAGATCATGATTTTGGCCGATGCCATTACTCCGGTCGATTCTACCCTTATTCCAACCGGCGTGTTTATGCCCGTTGAAAACACCCCTTTCGACCTCAGAAACCCGGTGGCAATAGCTGAAGGAATTAACAAGACCGAAGATCAGCAGATCGTGTTTGGCAAAGGTTTTGACCATAACTGGGTTTTGGTTAACAAAACCGGCGCATTGGCTCTCGCAGCAAGACTCACCGATCCTGTTTCCAAACGTTTTCTCGAACTGTCCACAAACCAGCCGGGACTTCAGTTTTACAGTGGAAATTTCATGAACGGAACCGTAGTTGGCAAATCCGGAAAAATTTACAACTTCAGGAATGCACTGGCTATGGAACCTCAGTTCTTTCCCGATTCACCAAACCAGCCTGAGTTCCCTTCTGTAATCCTTGAGCCCGGTCAGACTTATGAGCACATTGCTGTTTATGGGTTTGGTGTTGATGAGCAGTAGGAATCTTGTAAATAATCCGTCTTTTAATTATGGCGAATTCGCCATAATTAAAAGCTTAGTAACACAATCAAATAGCAAGCCATATGAAAAGTAGCCTGTCAACACTTTCAATCCTTTTGCTGGTTTTCACACTGCAACTTTCGGCAATCGATATCCGCGAGAGCATCTTTTTACCCGATTCCATCAAGAAGGCTCCGAATAACTGGTATAATCTCGACCCATGGAAGGATGGGGTTATTGGTGTTAGCGCAGACAGGGCTTACAACGAATTGCTGAAAAACAAGAAAGCTGCAAAAGTGGTTGTGGCTATTATAGACTCCGGAATTGAAACCGATCATGAGGATCTTGTCGGGTCCATATGGACCAACAAGGGTGAGATCCCCGGAAATAATATTGATGATGATAACAACGGTTATGTTGATGATATTCACGGTTGGAACTTTATTGGCGGACCCGACAGCACGTTTGTGGATAACGACACCTGGGAGCTGACCCGGCAATACGGGATCTTCAGTAAGAAGTATGAGCTCAGGGAAGGAGAACTTTTGATAAATAAAGATCTGGACGACTATGAGCATTACCTGGTTCTTAAAGCCGATTACGAAAAGCAGTACGCGGAAAACAAGGAGATCTATGAGAATCTGAAAAACCTAAGGAATAAAATTATTGCTTCCGAAGTAATCATGAAGGACTACCTGAAAGTTGACAGTATCCGTATCGAGGATCTTGCTTCTCTCAGCACCGGGATCGACAGTATTGATGAGGCCTCGTGGTTTATGCAGAGGGTGATTACCCAGAAGTGGGAGGTTTCGCGTTTTGACGAGGGAATCAATGTTTATAAGCAGATTCTCGATTACAAGCTTAACCCCGAATTTGATCCCCGGTCTATTGTAGGCGACGATTACAGCGATTTTTCGGTTCGGAATTACGGAAATAATTTTGTTGAAGGCCCTGATGCTTTTCATGGCACTCATGTTGCGGGTATTGTTGCCGCCAACAGGACCAATAAGCTTGGGATTGCGGGTGTGGCCGGCAATGTTGAGCTGATGGTTCTGCGCGTAGTTCCCTCGGGCGATGAGCGCGACAAGGATGTTGCAAACTCGGTTTATTACGCGGTGGATAACGGAGCCCGAATTATCAATATGAGCTTCGGAAAAGACTACTCTCCTTATAAAGAATATGTTGACGCAGCTTTTCGTTATGCCGATGAGCATGGGGTGCTGATTATTCATGCGGCGGGTAACGATTCCAAAGACAGTGACATCAGCCCGTCTTATCCGGTGAAAACTTACCTTGATGGGAAAGGTGAGTGCAAAACCTGGATCGAAGTTGGTGCAATTCACTGGAAAGACGGTGAAGAGATGGCTGCCGGTTTTACCAACTACGGAAAGAAAACCGTTGACCTGTTTGCTCCCGGAGTGGAAATATTAAGTACCGTTCCCGGTCAGTCGTACAAAAATGCCAGCGGAACCAGCATGTCTGCTCCGGTTGTAACTGGCGTTGCAGCCCTTGTGCTTTCCTATTATCCTGAGCTAACTGCCCTGGAGTTAAAGAAGATTCTCCTAAAATCGGTAGTGCCATACAAAAAGCTGAAAGTCAAAAAACCCGGCAGCCCCGATGAGGTAATCAGGTTTGCCGGGCTTAGTAAAACCGGAGGTGTGGTAAATGCCTACAACGCTGTTAAGCTGGCGGGCAAAAACTAAAGCAGACCTCTTTTTTTCAACAAGGGCTCGATTCCCGGTTCCTTGCCGCGGAAACTCACGTAGAGTTCCATAGGATCTGCTGTGCCGCCTTTTTCAAGGATGTTTTTCCGGAACGATGAAGCCCTTTCCTTATTAAAGATGTCTCCTGTTTCGCTGAAGGCTTCAAATGCATCCGAATCGAGCACCTCTGCCCAGATATAGGCGTAGTAACCGGATGAATATCCACCTGAAAAAATGTGGTTGAAATAGGTGCTTCGGTAGCGCACTACAATTTCAGGGATTAAACCGGCTTTGGTCATTGCCTCATTCTCAAATGCAGTAACATCAATATCCGAGAGGCTGGTGAGCATGTGGTAATTCATGTCGAGCAAAGATGCAGATAAATACTCCACGGTTACGAAACCCTGGTTGAAGTACTTGCTGTCGTCCATTTTTTGAAGCAAGGCATCGGGTATTACTTCGCCGGTTTGGTAGTGTTTTGCAAACGACTTAAGCACTTCAGGCTCTGATGCCCAGTTCTCCATAACCTGTGAGCACAGTTCAACAAAATCCCTTCTTACAGAAGTTCCCGAAAGACTTGTATAGGTACATTGGGAAAGCAGCCCCTGCAAGGCGTGGCCAAATTCGTGAAACAAGGTCTCAACCTCTTCGTAACTCAGCAGGGCAGGCTTATCACCAGAGGGTTTCGAGAAATTGAAATTGGTAGTAACAACCGGGCGGATGTTTTGTCCGTCAAGCACTTTCTGTGCGCGGAACTCGCTCATCCATGCACCCGATCGTTTGCTCGAACGAGGATAGAAGTCCATGTAAAGAACCCCAAGATGCGTGCCGTCGGTGTCTTTGACCTCAAAAGCCTGCACGTCCTCGTGGTAAACCGGAATGTCTTTCCTTTCCACAAAAGTTATTCCCCACAAATTCGTGGCAACATCGAACGCCCCATTTCTTACTTTTTCGAGGGAGAAATACGGACGCATCTCTTCTTCGTCGATATCGTATTTTTCTTTTCTTAGTTTTTCCGAATAATACCACCAGTCCCATGCTTCAAGCTTGAAATCATGGCCTTCCTTTTTTATAAGCTGCTGAAGGCTGGAAGCCTCCAGTTTTGCCACGGGAAGCGATTTGGTCCACAACTCGTCGAGAAAATCCATTACTTTTCCCGGGGTTTTGGCCATGTTCCTTTCCAATACAAAGGCTGCGTGGGATGGGTAGCCTAGAAGATTTGCTTTTTCAACCCGCAGGTTTGCGATTTTCATGATTACAGCCTTATTGTCGGTTGCGTTATCGTTGTTCGCCAGATTTATATAGGCTTTGAAAAGTTTCTCGCGCAATTCCCTCTTGTCGGAGTAGGTTAGAAAGGGAATCAAACTGGGTTTGTGAACTGTGAAAACCCATTTGTCCGACAGACCTGCTTCCTCAGCTGCTTCAGCGGCTCCGGTTACAACGGCTTCCGGAAGTCCGGCCAAATCGGCCTTATTGTCGACAACCATTTTGTACGTGTTGATTTCCGACAATACGTTTTGACCAAATTTAAGGGACAGAAGCGACAGTTCCTCATTGATTTTCTTAAGCTTTTCTTTGTTCTCGGGGGATAAATCCGCACCTCCCCTGACAAAATAAACATAGGTGTTTTCCAACAGCATGGAATCCTCTTTGCTGAGATTCAGTGTTTCTTTGGTGGAATAAACCGCTTTGATTCTCTCAAAAAGCTTTTCGTTCATCCTTATTTCATCCTGATGGGAAGTTAGCAGGGGGGAGAGCTCCTCGGCAATTTTCTGCATTTCGTCGCTTGTGAGCGAACTGTTGAGATTGTCGAAAACACTGTTTACCCGCGAGAGCAAGGAACCGCTGCGCTCGTAAGCAACAACGGTGTTCATGAAATCCGGGGATTTTCTGTTGTTCACAATTTCATCGATTTCCCCTGAGTGGACTTTAATGGCTTCCCGAATAGCAGGTGCATAATCGGACAGGCCTATCAGGTCGAAGGGGGGAACTTCAAACGGAGTGTTATACTCCAGCAAGAGTGGGTTTGTCATATTCTCTGGTTTTTCCTTGTTGGTGCAGGCAGCGGCAAAAAATGCCATACCTGCAATGATTAGTGTTATTTTTCTCACTGTTTTAGGGATTATATTAATGATAATTAGGCTTTGGCAAAATAATAAAACTCTGTAAAAGAAATCATGTTGTAAAATCATGTTGATCATATTTCTTGGATCAGGCTGGGTTTCAATCAAAGCCTTCAATGTTTCCGAACCCCAATTCCACTCCCGGCAGTTTTCATTATCGGGAATTATCTTCCTCATTCTTTGCAGGAATTGGCTCAGTTTAAAGAAAAAATCTAAATTTGTATTCTACATCAATCTACCATGGTAAAAACCAAATATACAATCGCACTTGCCCAGCTGGAGTTGAACTCCATTCCGGAGGTTAATCTGAAGAAGTGCAAAGAATGGGTAAGGACAGCGGCTAAGCAAGGCGCCCAGGTTGTTTGTCTGCCCGAGCTCTACAGCTCGTTCTATTTCTGTCAGAGCGAGAACACCAATAACTTCGATCTTGCCGAGCCCTTACATGGCATATCGTTCAGGAAATTCAGTTCTCTGGCATTGGAGCTCAAGGTAGTTATTGTGGTTCCTTTTTTTGAGCGTCGATCGGCAGGGGTTTACCATAACTCGGCCTATATCATCAATTCCGATGGCTCTGAATCGGGCTTGTACCGGAAGATGCACATCCCCGACGATCCCGCGTTTTACGAGAAGTACTATTTTACTCCCGGAGACCTTGGCTTCAAAGCATTCGACACCAGCGTAGGGCGAATAGGGACACTTATATGCTGGGATCAGTGGTTTCCCGAGGGAGCAAGAATCACGGCGATGCAGGGTGCCGAACTGCTTTTTTATCCCACAGCAATCGGATGGCACCCTGATGAAAAAGAACGTTACGGCAAAATCCAGCATGATGCATGGATGACAGTGCAGCGCGGGCACGCTGTGGCCAATGGCATTTATGTGGCTGCCTGCAACCGCGTGGGGCTTGAAAAGCCACTTAAGGATTCAGCCGGTATTCAGTTCTGGGGATCCTCTTTTATTGCGGGCCCTCAGGGAGAAATTCTGGCGCAGGCATCCTTCGACAAAGAAGAAATTATTATGGCAGAGGTCGACACCGGCCTCATCGAAACCGTTCGCCGCAACTGGCCTTTCTTCCGCGACCGGAGGATCGATGCGTATGGGGATGTTCTGAAAAGATGGGGCGGACAGAATTGAAGCTCGAAGTCTGAAATCCTTGATTTGCATAGGCTGAAACATCCCAATTGTGAAACCTGAAACCTTTGAAACCTGATGACTGAAATACCTATTTTACGAACACTCCCTGCCGAATGGGAAAAACACCAATACACATTGCTTGCTTTTCCTTATGAAGGGCGCGATTGGCCGGGCAAGTTCCATGCGGTAAAGTGGGCCTTTGTTGAAATTATCCGAAAAGTCACGCTTTTTGAAGAGGTATTGTTGTTGGTGAAATCCCCTGAACAACAGAATGCGGTAGCACGTATGCTCGAACAGGCGCATGTGGACCCGAAAAAGGTAAGATTTCTGATCAAGGATACCAATCGTGGCTGGATGCGCGACTCAGGACCTGTTATTGTCAGGAATCCTGACGGATCGCGGGTTGCCTTGAATTTCGGTTTTAACGGCTGGGCAAAGTACGGCAATTACCGGAAGGATGTGTCGACCCCGGAAACCGTGGCCGCAGCGCTGAAAATCCCCCTTGAAAAAGTAATGTATAAAGGCCGGCAGGTGGTTCTCGAGGGAGGAGCAATCGACTCGAACGGGAAAGGCACACTCATAACGACCGAAGAATGCCTGCTGGATCCGAAAGTACAGGTTCGGAACCCCGGCTTTACCAAAAACGATTATGAGGAAGTCTTTAAGCAGTATCTTGGGATTAGCAAGGTGATCTGGCTGGGGGAAGGCGTTGAAGGCGATGACACGCATGGACACGTTGATGATATATGCAGGTTTGTAAACGAAAACACAGTGGTTGCCTGCATTGAGCCCAACACAAAAGACAAGAACCATAAAAAGCTTGCAGCCAACCTTGAAATTCTTTCTGCAGAGACCCTTCAGAATGGAGGGAAATTAAATGTTGTGACTGTTCCTATGCCTGCGCGACTCGATTTTGAGGATTTGCGCCTTCCTGCAAGTTATGTTAATTTTCTTATGACAAACGGCTGTGTTTTGGTTCCGACTTTTAACGACAGGAATGATTATAAAGCTTTGGGTATTTTCACCGAGCTCTTCCCAAAACATGAGATTATCGGTATTTCGGCAATTGACCTGATATGGGGTCTGGGAACCCTCCATTGTTTAAGTCGCGAAATACCGGCACCATAGTATATTGAACCCTTTGCCTATGCTTGATAAGGGTATTTAAAAAAGCTCACGCATTTATTTGACTTTATTAATAAAAATTTGAGAATGAAATCAAAAGAAAAATTCAAACGGAGTCTGGATCACCGTTCACCCGACGGAGTGGTAATCGATTTTGGAGCAACTGCTGTTACGGGAATTCATGTACAGGCAATTGAGCGCCTCAGACAATTCTATAGTCTGGAAAAAAGATTGGTTAAAGTTCATGAGCCTTACCAGATGCTTGGTATAGTTGATGATGATCTGGCGGAAGTAATGGGATGCAACATCAAGGGTATTAGCCCGAGAAAAAATATGTTTGGACTGGAAGGCAGTAACTGGAAAGAGTTCCGGACCTTTTGGGGTCAGGAAGTATTGGTTCCCGGTGAGTTTAATACATTGATTGATGAAAAAGGAGACCTTCTTATTTTTCCCGAGGGAGATAAAAACGTTCCAGCCTCTGCAAGGATGCCGAAATCCGGCTATTTTTTCGATTCGATAACCCGGCAGCAGCCTTTTGATGAAATGAATCCGGATATTGAAGATAATCTTGAAGAGTTCAGTTTGTATTCTCCTGCTGATATTGCTTACTGGGAGCGCAAGGCTTTGGAAATCAAAGATTCCGACTATGGAATAATCTTAAATCCGGGAGGGACTGCTTTGGGCGACATTGCCCTTGTGCCGGGTCCATGGATGAAAAACCCAAAAGGAATCCGAGATGTTACGGAATGGTACATGAGCACTTTAACGCGCATGGATTTAATGCAGCAGATATTTGACAGGCAAACTGATATAGCCGTTAAAAATTTGGAGACAATTTTCAGGATATTCGGCAATTCTATTGAAGCAGTCTTTCTCTGCGGCACCGACTTTGGAACTCAGAATTCCCAATTCTGCTCCCCTGAAATTTTTGCAGAGCTTTATATGCCGTATTACAAGAAAATGAACAACTGGATCCACACAAATACAGAATGGAAAACCTTTAAACATTCATGTGGAGCAGTACTTCCCCTGATTCCTGGATTTATTGAAGCGGGTTTTGATATTTTAAACCCGGTTCAGATTAATGCCACTGATATGGATTCAAAAGTTCTGAAAAACGAATTTGGAAGTCGGATTACCTTTTGGGGTGGGGGAGTGGATACCCAAATGGTATTGGGCTTTGGAAGCCCGGCCGATGTTGAAAAACAAGTATTGCAGCAATGTGAGATACTTGGAAAGGATGGGGGGTTTGTATTCAATACCGTGCACAATATACAGGCAAATGTACCCGTCGAAAATTTAGTAGCGATGGTTAAAGCCTTGAATAAGTTTAACGGAAAACAGTAAACTGGTCTATTCAAGGGCTTTTCCAATCACATGAACCAGATCGTTTGGGTTCTCAATACCTATTGATAAACGAATCAGTTTACTGGTAATTCCTATGGCCAATTTGTCATCTGTTGACATATCGCTATGGGTCATTGTGTCGGGATGCTGTGCAAGACTCTCGGTGCTTCCAAGACTAACCGCAAGTTTAAAGAGCTTGAGGCGGTTAAGGAATTCGAAGGCTTCTTTTTCGCCACCCTTGATATCGAAAGAAATCATGGCTCCGTCGGAGGAATATTGTTTTTTGTGGATACTGTATTGCCAGGGATCATTTTCGGATGTAAGGAATCCGAGGTAATACACTTTTTCGACTTTTGGGTGGTTGACCAGGAAATCAGCAACTACCCGTGCACCTGCTGCCTGAGCCTCCATGCGGATTTTGAGGGTTTCGAGACTGCGCATCAGCAGCCATGCGGTCCAGGGACCGGCCATATTGCCAAGAAATGTCCTGAGGGTCCTGACTCTTGTCATCAGCTCTTTTGATCCCAGGCATGCTCCGGCAATCACGTCGCTGTGTCCGCCTATGTATTTGGTTGCGGAATAAACTACCAGGTCGGCACCATGTTTCAGGGGATGAGACCATAGTGGTCCCATGTAGGTATTGTCAACAACAACAGGAATATTTCTCTCACTACTGCTGTGCCGGAGTGCGATTTCTTTGCATCCTGCAATATCGGTAAGTGCATTGGTGGGGTTAGCCGGGGTTTCCATGTAGATCATGGCAAGTTTGTCGGCCATGCCCGAATTGGCAAGTATTTCCTGGATAGTTTCTTTTGGCTTTCCGGTTGGGAATCCCAGAACCTGTATTCCAAACCGTGGGAGTACATGGCGTATGAAGTGATCGGTTCCTCCATATACGGGGCATCCAAAAAGCAGCAGGTCTCCCGGCTTGAGAAATTCAAGCATTACAGTGGAAATGGCCGACATGCCGCTTTCGAAAACTGCACACTCTTCGGCTCCATCCCAGAGACATAGACGGTTCTCGAGTATCTCCAAGTCGGGATTGTTTACACGGCTATAGATGAGTCCAAGCTCTTCTGCCGGACCTTTGTCTCTTTTCCCATAGGCAATCTCGAAAAAAGCTTTACCCTCTTCGGCAGTTTTGAAAACGAAGGTGGAGGTCTGGAATATCGGACATTTTATGGCTCCCTCTGATAATTCGGGTTTGTAGCCATACGACATCATTAATGATTCGGGACTGAAACTGTGCTTTTCCATAGAGTAGATATTGTTTAAGGGTTTTGGGATAACCCTGAAACAAATCTAGCACAAGGAAATGAGGGAAGCGCTGCTATATAACAGTAGGGACTGATGTTTTACAAATGTACAGTGGGCATTGTTTTTCACATCTTGTTGTTAATCCCGATTTCTTTTCCACTTGCTACCCGATTTGCTTCCCAGAAACCCCCAGCCACCGCTTCCCAGGATAAATCCAAAGGAATACCAGCCCCCGTTATTGTTTTGGGCGAAAACCGTTACATCATCCCTGAAAAGGGATATCACCAGATCTACAGGGGCAATAATCCCGTGCCACAGGCCTCCCCAGAAGCGGTAGGTGTAACCATCCAGACAAGCGCTAACATTCTCACTGTTGGAGCAGGAAGCGAATAAGAGCAACAACAGTCCTAATGCAAGAAGGTTTGCTTTCGTGTTTTTCATATCACTTGATTTTTTTGTTCTTAATACACGAATATAGTACACTGGCACTATGAAAACAATAGCAAGGGACAATAAATCGGGATAAAGTCACAATGTGCACTTTGCAATCAATGAGAGGCTGGCTTGCCGATGGATCGGTGGAGGCCCGGAAGACAGCTTTTTAGGGCGGGCAGAGAAACATGAGGCAAAAAAAAGACTGCTTTGTTGCAGTCTCAGGTTGGTTTCTTAGTAGCCGAATCCGTCGGAGTCATCGTAGAATCCGCCAGAACTACCAGGTTCGTCAAAGTCATCATCAAAGGAGTCGTCAACAATACCCAAGCCTTTCAGGTCTTCGGCATTGAAGTTCTCGCCTTCGTCGAATTGGTTTTCCTCTTCTTCGTAGATTTCGTATTTCTCAGCCAGTTTTTCAACTGCTTCATCCGAAAAGGAGAATTCGTCGTGCATGTCTTCGAGCTTTTCCATTATGTTGTCGGTAAAGCAGAACACAGGGTTTTCCAAAATACTGGTTTCAATGAAGTCTGGATCCTTCATGAATACGTCTTTCAGGCTCTGGCCCTTATATTCCCCGAAGTCAAGTTTAGTGTTTAAACTGTATAATTTCATGATCTAATGAATGTTATAATGCTACTCTCATATCGTTAATTTGCCCTATTAGCATACAGCAAATATATTTTTTAGTTTTTAAAAAAATCCAAGAATCGCGAAATTTGTGAAAAAAAAAAGAACTATTTATTAAACCGTTGTGATTCAAAGATCTAAAGACGGTTTTTGCAGGTTTTCAGTTTAGATTCCGATGGTTTTTAAATCAGCGTTGTGTAAAAAGGGCTGAAATAAATTCGGATTTCGGTATTTTTAAAGGCAATTCGCAAAAAAGGAAAGAATGTAATTCTAATTTTACTTTGACAGTCTGACATTTTCGGGGATTTTCATCCCTCCCCCAGCCCTCTATTGCGCATTGCTAAAGCTTCGCCTCAGCAAATAAGGGAGCAGCCGGAAAATCATGTTCCCAAAAGGGATTAAAGGTTCCAACACGCTGATTTTTCTAATTTGTCAAAGAAGAGGAACTAAGAGTTTATTGAAATAACAATTTTACCCTTTGCTCTTTCCGTCTCGCTGTATTGGTGAGCTTCGGCCAGTTTTTCGAGGGGGAAAACCCTGTCGATAATCACTTTAACCTTCTTTTCGGAAATCATCTGCATTACTTCTGCCAGGTCGTTCATGTCGGGATGGAGCATAAAGCCTTTGGACTTTTTCCCCGGATACAATCGGGTGAGGAGGGAGGTGATATAAAGCGGGAGTGATGGGCTGATGTTTACATACACGCCTTTTTTTCGGAGCGTTTTTCTGGTTTGCCAGAAGGTGCGGTATCCTACGGCATCAAAAACGATATGGTACTTTTTTGGGAGCTTTGTGAAATCAGTCTTTTTATAATCAATGAGAACATCAGCTCCCAGGTTCTTCACCAGTTCAAGGTTTTTTTCGCTGCAAACGGCGGTGACCTTGGCACCAAGGGCTTTGGCTATCTGTACGGCATATGTTCCGACCCCTCCGGAGGCCCCGTTGATAATAACGTCCATTCCGGGCTTGATTTTGCCTTTGTTACGAAGACCCTGCAAGGCCGTCATTCCTGCAACGGCCATTGTACAGGCTTCCTCATGGCTTATGTTGTCGGGGATTACGATAGTTCTTCCAGCTTCAGCCTTAACATACTCGGCATATCCGCCTCCCTCGTATCCCATGCCGGCAAATACCCTCTGACCCTTTATCAGGTTTTGCACATTCTCCCCCAGTTCCTCAACAATACCTGAAACCTCAATTCCCAGTATTTTCGGGAACTTCTTGTTAAGCATCATTTTCAGATTGCCTTTGCGGATTTTCCAATCCACGGGATTAACGGAGGCTGCAAATACTTTGATTAAAACCTCTCCGGGTCCGGGTGTCGGTTTTGTTACTTCAGTGATTTTAATTACTTCAGGACCACCGTATTGCTCAATTATGGCTGCTTTCATCGTTGGTTTTATTTTGATTGTGGTAGAAATTCAGGATCGCATCCACTATAACAGTAAAATCCTCACTTGGTTTAAAAAGCAGTTTTCAGAAGAGGCTGGTTACGATGCAAAACCTATATATGTCGGCTGCCGAATTGCCGTGCTCCATTCCTCCAGGGGGGCAGTATCTAAAACCAGTTTAATTTTCTGAAAAGAATAGTGATGCCAACAGTTATTGCCGAAGCAATAAGAATGGCAATTCCGAATCCGTAAACGCTTGTTTCCATATTGTTGAGCAGGTTCATGCCGAAGAAACTGGCCACAAGGGTAGGTATTGCCACTACGATGGTTATGGAGGTGAGCCTCTTCATAATGACGTTCAGGTTATTTGAAATTATCGAAGAGTAGGCATTCATCATGCTCTTCTGAATATCGCTGTAAATGTTCGCCATTTCGATTGCCTGCTTGTTTTCGATGATAACGTCCTCCAGATCATCCTCATCAACGCTGTTGAGGATCGGGTAGCGGGAGGATCGGATTTTTGCCAATAAAAGCTCATTCGATTTTAAGGAGGTTATAAAATAAACGAGGCACTTTTCCATCCCGAGAACCTTATGCAAAACTTCGTTTTTTGCCAGTTTGCTCAGATCCTTCTCGATCTGGTTGGAAGTGATGCTGATCTGCTTCAGGTTTTTTAGATAGGAGGTTGCCGACCGCAGGAACAGGTGCATGATGAAGTCATCCTTGTCGTTCAAGTTGATTTTCTGACTGTAGGGGTACCGGGTGAGTTCACGGATTACATCGCTTTCCTGCGCACACAGCGTCATCATGAAATTGCTTGACAGCAAAACGCCGAGAGGGACGGTATAAAAAGGCTGTGAGGTGCTGCTCGGGTCGTGTATGGGGATACGGATAATAATCAGAAGCCACTTTCCTTCCACTTCAAGCCTGGAGCGCTCATCCGTGTCGAGGACGTCGGTGACAATCTCTTCTGGAACTTTAAATTTGTTGATTAGCATGGAAACCTCGGATGGTGTCGGATTTACTACATTCATCCAGCAGTCTTTCTCAAACTGACGGATTTGCACCAGACCGTTTTGGTTTTTCCAGTAAGTGATCATAAGAACCTCCTTAAGTTTTTTATCATCAGGAGGCTTTCCATCAATTGAAGCTCCTCCCTACGATTGGGTTAATAAATCGTGTAAACGGTATAACGGAACCTCGTCCATGTTGAAATTGGTATTGATTTGCGTGCAAATGTACAATTTGAAACAGTAAATAAAAAGCCTTTATTACATTATTTTAAGGGATGCAGTTAAAACGAACCGACCTGTATCCTTGTAAAGCTGTTTGTATTGAACCAAAACAAGACTGCGGTGTTTATTTGATTGTCAAAGTCGATATTAAACTTTAGGTTCTTTAAGAACATAATACTTAAAACGGCTTGCAAATAAACCTTTTACTTCAACCTTGTCTTAAAACATTGAATATGAAAATTGTAAAAATTGTAGCGACTTACCTGTTAGCATTGCCTTACCTTGTTTTCGGGCTTAATTTCTTCTTCAACTTCATTCCCATGCCACCTTCGGAAGGCGATGCTGCCACATTTGCCGGATTGCTTGTTACTTCCGGCTTTTTCACGGTTCTGAAAGTTATTGAAATCCTTTTAAGTTTGCTCTTGATCTTCAATTTCAGGAAAGCGCTGGCACTGGTTCTGATTGCCCCTATCAGCTTGAATATTTTATTGTATGAAATATTTTTCGTGGGCACTCCCACCATTGGCGTGATGTTGGTTGCATTGAACCTGTTCCTGCTAATTACAAATTATAGCAAGTACAAACCTTTTGTGACCGATTAGCACAATCCGGCTTAAACCGAAACCGAGTCGTAAACAAGCACTCTTTTCCACAAATGGGCTGATTTTTCTATGAACTTTTTATGCAGGATGTGGTCCTGGTAAACATCGTGTTCAGCTTTGTTTGTGAAACCAAGGTTCAGACAATATTGGTAACTGCTGTCGATAACCTCCCGGTTGGTGTCGGCAGGGGTTCCAATATGAGCGTCCGGAATGTTTTCCATCTGGCTGATAAACTCTTTCAAATTGTTGAGAAACTGACGTTTTTCTGAAGCATCTTCCGGATTGTTAAGCCAGAAATACACCACATGGCGGAAATTGATTTTTTTCACGTTATTGTTTGCTTTGGGTTTGATGAAAGGGATGCTTGCAAGGCTTGTGAGCAAAGCGGCTTTTTTTATAAATGATCTTCTTTGCATGGCATTCTATTTTAAATGATGTGATATTGGCTTTATGCAATGATACGGTTTCACATTAATTCAAAACACTCTTCAAAGCAATTGGGTTCACAGGGTTTCCAACGCGCCTGTTTTGACCGCGTACCATATAATTGGGGAAATCAACAGCATCGCTACCAGAAGTGCAGTCCATACTTTTTGTTTGTCGAATCGGAATTCGCTTCCCAGCACTCGCTTCCAGAACAGTTCATCAATCAGGTATGCGCCCAGAAGGTTAAGTATGATTGTTAGAAACGGCGATTGAGTTCCCAGCAGTGAGAAGATCATGAAAGTGATTATGGTGTATAGGAGTGAAAATCCTAGAACTTTCATTACCTCTGCTTTCTCAGTGGTTCTGTTGAAGTTTATTGCCATCAGTATTCCCCCGGCTAAAACCGAAAACAAAACGGAAAAGATTTGGATCGACCTCACCGAGTATAGCACGGGGAGGGGAGCCTCCTGCATTTCGATCCCGGAAGCAAGGCTTGGTAAATTCTCCTCCTCGGGGGAGCTTACACTTTTACTCAATTCTGCTTCCAGCTTCTTCTCGTCATTTCGCAGCGGACGCCTTTTGGCCAGTTCCCATATTGCTGCAAGCACTGCTTCTTCATGAAAGTCATCGGGCTTATCAATATATTCCCTGAGTTTTTCTTCAGGGAATCGTCGGATTCCTCCCGAATATTCGTTTGATCGTGTTAACGATGTCATAGTAATTTGAATATCTAATTTAAAACAAACTCCCTAAGCTTGTTTTTGTTGCGGGCCCTTACCAGTTTTTCGAGTTGTCTGTACGATTCCACGCGATTTTCCGGATCAAGGCAGTAATCCATAAACGCCTCAATTGATTTAAGCTTGATTTCATCACGGTTGTTGGCCACAGCTCTGTTTGCAAGGCTTTCCTTTGTAAGGCAAGCCATGTAAACCTTTAGGAGCAATTCGTTGGATCGGGTAAAAACAGTAATATTTTCGTCAATATAAAAAACAAAATCGGGAGTGCCCTCCATCCACATCAACATGTATTTAAGGGCCTTTTCCCGATCCTGAATATTCTCGTCGATTGCTGTGGAAAGCAAATAATTTGCCGCTTCCAATGCTTTGGGTTCAGCTGCTTTGAAGTCGTTTCTGTCGTTGCCGGAAATGTTCTCAAAACCCAACAGATTTTGGGAGAAGGATATATTCCCAACAAATCCGAAAAGCAATATGCTCAATATCAGCCTCTTCATTTGTATACCATCAAAAATGTTGTGGAACAAAGCTAAGAAATATATGGCATAAGATTGCTATGGATTTAATAATTAGCCTCTTCCAACTCAAAATACTCCTTCGGGTGCTGGCATGCAGGACAATTCTCCAGTGCTTTTTCTCCCTCGTGAACATAGCCGCAGTTGGTGCAGGTCCAGCGGACTTTTTCTTTTTTCTGGAAAACCGATCCTTCTTCAATGTTTTTAAGAAGCTTAAGGAATCTCTTTTCGTGTTCCGCTTCGACCTTGGCGATCATCTTAAAAGCCACAGCAACTTCGGGGAACCCTTCTTCTTTTGCTATTTCCGCAAAGGCGGGGTAGAGCTTGGTCCATTCCTCGTTTTCCCCCATGGCAGCAGCTTTTAGGTTTTCGGCTGTGGTTCCGGTTAATCCGGCAGGATAGCTGGCAGTGATCTCCACTTCGCCGCCTTCAAGAAATTTAAAAAATCTTTTGGCGTGCTCTTTTTCCTGATTGGCGGTTTTTTGAAATATATTGCTAATCTGAACATACCCTTCGGTTTTAGCAACTTTCGCTGCAAACTCATACCGATTGCGTGCCTGTGATTCGCCAGCGAATGCTTTGAGCAGATTCTGCTCTGTGCGTGATCCTTTTAAACTTTTTTCCATGATTTGATATTTATTTAGTTATTCTGTTTTTTTTAAATAAAGGTTGAGGTTAAGGTTAAGGTTGAGGTTAAGGTTAAGGATTAACTGACCATAACGAAATCAGCCTTCTCCGTTCCGCAGGTAGGGCAGACCCAGTCCCCTGGGATATCCTCAAAAGGGATTCCGGGAGCAATTCCGCTATCGGGATCCCCAACCATGGGATCGTAGACATACCCGCATGCCGGGCAATAGTACTTTGTTGCTTTTGTTTCGGGTGTAACCTCCTTTTTCTTGCTCTCATCAATGTAGGTCGGAGCGTTCTTTGGAGCTTTACCTTTTTTAAATTCCCTGTAATAGGCATAGGTCAATGGCTCTTTGTCGGGCATGCAAAGCTCCGAGTCTGCTAATTCGCCGATAATCAGCATATGGCTTCCCATATCAAAACTATTTATAACGCGGCAATCAAACCATGCGATAGTGTTGTTGAGCAGGATGGGGGAGCCTGTAAGGCCGGTTTTGTAATTTATATCAACAAATTTTTCTGTGTCCTTACCCGACCGATATCCAAAGGTCCCGAGAATATTTGGCCCGGTTTCTTTTTCCAAAACAGATATTGAAAAGGCCTTGCTTTCCTCAATGAGGCCTGTGGTAAAGTTGTTTTTACTGCATGAAATGGCAAACCTCGCCGGTTCAGCAGTTACCTGGAAAACGGTGTTTGATATGTACCCATTTAGTTTCGCGCCGGATTTTGAGCAAACGGCATACAATCCATAGCTGATCTTGAAAAATGCCTCAATGTTCATACCTTTGGTTTTATAGGTTTTTCTTACAGTCGAAAAATTAAGGCTAAGATACAATTTCAACCTTATATTCAAACTCGTGCAAGAATGATAATTGCCTCTGCAACTCTGTTTAAAATCGTTATAGATAAAGGAAGCAGGCCTCGTGTTTCAGGGTTTGTGACGCTAAATCACTGTGGCAGCAGAGAGGTATATTCTGAACTGCTGAAAAAGCATGCTTTGTGCAGGTTGGAGAACGGCAGCATCGGTTGAAGGAGACTGGCAATGTTGGATTGCTGCATGCCCTAAAAGGGATTTTCCGAATCGAAATCCGGAAGATAGAAATCCGCACTTTCATGATCCTGAACCCAACCTTTTGTAAATCCGAGATCCTCCATTTCTTTAACCACCTCTTCATACTCGGTCCGGGTCAACTTTCGATTTAAGTCCGGGATCTTGGAAACTTGTTTTACAGGGTAGAATTGCGACATCAGCGACACACTTATCCGCTCGGAGATCTCGCCGGCCAAATACCGGAGTGCATTTTTGCTATTGTCCACGGCCCCGGGTAATACAAGCTGCCTCACGATAAGCCCCCATTCTGCAATTCCTTTCTCGTTCAGGCGAAGTGTACTCCCTTTTTGACGGTACATCTCTTTTATCGCCCTGCCTGCCATCTCCGGGTAATTCCCTGCATCGGAATATCGCCTGGCCAAATCCGGATCTGCATACTTAAAATCCGGAAGATATACATCAACCCATTCCTCCAAGCTTTTTAGAATTTCAACCGAATCATAAGCACCTGTGTTGTAAACAATGTAAGGGAAAAAGTCTTCTTCGTGGAGCGCGCGAATGATGGTTTTCATCTGGGGAACCATGTGGGTAGGGGAAACGAAGCCGAGGCTTTCGACTCCCCCATTAAGAATACTTTTTATGGAGTTAACAATTTCCGGCAATGAACGTTTGGGGCCAACGGGCTGGCAGTCTCTTCCTGAAATCCGATAGTTCTGGCAGTACACGCATTGCAGATTGCAGTGACTGAAAAAGACGTTGCAGATTCCATTTTTGCCGCTGATTACGGGCTCTTCCCCCAGGTGCACTGAAATCGAAGCGATATCAAACCCTGAACCAGCCTGGCAATATCCCAGCTCCCCGTTAAGACGGTTAACCTGGCAGTTTCTGGGACATAACCGGCAGTTTTCCAGAAGTTTGAAATCGTCATCCATTGTATGAAAGGCCATTTATGGGGTTTGATGATCGGTACTGTTTGATTCGCTCCTCAGAATCAGTTCTTAAAATGAATTAACCTTCCATTACTGACCATTTCCGTAAAGCCGAAATTCATCCTGATCCATTCAAACGTATCTTCCTGATAGAAAAACACATGGGTGAAGTCGTTTTTATAGTACCAGCTTGGGAAGTCAATGCTTTTGTTGTAAATATGGGTCATGCAATATAGGTTACCCGATGGTTTCAAAAGGTTTTTTAGCAATCCGAATTCTTTTCCGGGATTGTGAAAATGCTCGATTACCTCGCAACAAACGATGTAATCGTACGAATCGTTTAAAAGATCAGGGTAATTATGAAAAAAGGGGTCGTAAGTTTTACAATGATATCCGTTTTCATTACATATTTTCGATAGCACTGCCTCGTCACCTGACCCGAAATCCAAACCTGAGTGTTCAGGTTTTTGATTTTTCAATACCGCGGTTATCACGGGGGAGACGAAATCTCTGTATCCCTTATCCTGTATGTCATTTTGGTGCAGTTCATATCTGGTTTTCTCCTTCCCGGGAGAAGGGCGATCCCCTTTCGGGCGGAAAATTCCACGGCATTGACTGCATATAAAAAATGATTGTTTGAAAAATGCCCGTCCTTGCGCCAGGCAAAGCGGGCATTGTTCAGTATCAGGATTTGGCACCTTTGATAGTGTATTAACGTTGGCTCACAAACTGCTTCTTGTTAAAGGTCTTTTTTGTCTGTGCTTAGGAGATGTTCTGCTAGGAATTTCTCCATGGCATGGTAGAAGTCGTAACGGTTTTCTTCGTTATAGAAACCGTGACCTTCATTGTCTTTCACCATATATTCCACTTCAACTCCTCTGTTTTTGAGGGCCTCCACCATTTGATTGCTCTCGTTTATATTAACCCTGGGATCGTTTGCTCCCTGGGCAACAAACAGAGGGGTTTTGATTTTGTCGACATGAAACACAGGTGAGGCTTCGCGCATCATCAGGCTGTCGGTAGAGGGATTTCCTACCATTTCATATAGCATTTCAAGATAGGTAGCCCAGTAGGGAGGGATTGTGTTCATGAAAGTAAAAAGGTTGGATACACCAACGTAATCAACAGCTGCGGCGTACATATCCGGAGTTAAAGTTACACCTGCAAGAGTTGCATATCCACCATAGCTGGCTCCATATATGGCGATTTTGGATTTGTCGGCTATACCTTTTTCGATGAGCCAGTTTACGCCATCGGTAATGTCGTCTTGCATGGCTCTGCCCCATTGTTTAAACGACGCTTCCCAGAAGCTCCTTCCATAACCTGTTGATCCCCTGAAATTCATCTGGAACACTGCAAATCCCCTGTTGGCAAGAAACTGGACTTCGGGATTATATCCCCATTCGTCGCGTGCCCAAGGCCCCCCGTGCGGGTTTACAACCACAGGAAGGTTTTTCGCGTTTTCCATGGTGTAACCTTTTGGGAGTGTGAGGTATCCGTTAATGGTTAATCCGTCACGGCTTGTGTACTGTACCGGCAACTGGCTGGCCATTTCGTTTTCGTCGAGCCAGGGGCTGACATCCACAATTTTGCTGATGGCTTGGGTTTTGGTGTCGTACAGGTAATATGCGCCCAGAGATTTATCGCTGTAGGAGCGGATAATCAATAGATCCTCAGCTTTGTTCCTTGATGAAATTTCAAAGGATAAATCGCCTAGTTCATTTTTAAGCCGGGTAAATGTTTTTTCCAGGTCCTTATCGAAAAAGTGGCGCTCCCTTTTCCATGAGGTGAAGCGAGCGGTTGTAAGGATTTTTTTAACCCGGGAGTAATAAAGGCCGTCAACATCATAATCGGGATTCTCATATAATACCCTGATCTCCTTGCCTTCGCGGGGGTCGAACTCCACGATGGCTGCTTTATCGCGCCCCAGATTTGATGAAGCATAAATGTTTTGATTGTCGAACGTGAAAAAATGAGGTGACATGGTTTCCTTGAAGCTGGTTGTCAGAACGGTTTTAAAAGGGTCTTTCTCTGTCTCACGGAAAAGAACGGAAGCATTAACCCCATCAACAATCGCTACTGCCAACCGCAATTTACCGTCATGATCGGTGATCCACGACTGGATATTGCCCGGGTTCTCTGCCAGCATGGTGAGTTCACCAGTGTTGATATTCAGGCGGTACGGATCAAAGACCTGAGGATTACGCTTGTTCATTTCAATAATAATGTAGTCTTCAATTTCGGGCAAAGGGTCGATAACACTGGTTCTGACCTTATCGAAATCTGTAAGGCCACCTGGATTGCTACCGTCTATATTTACTCCGAAAAGTTTGAAATTCTCATCACCGCCCGAATCCTTAAGATAAAGAATACGGTTGTCGTTTGCCCAAAAGTATCCACTGATATCGCGGATGGTGTCTTGTGTAAGCTGAACAAACGAATCGCTCCCTATCTCCTGAACGAAGATGTTCATCCTGCGCATGTAAGGAGCCAGATAGGCATAATATCTCCCGTCGGGGGAAAGCTGGTAGCTTGATTTTTCAGGGTTTTTGAAGAAGTCTTCAACAGCATATTGTTTTGCCGGAAGGATAAGTTCTTTGCTTTTGCAGGCATTGATCGACAGGAGGGCCGCAAAAACGGGAATCGTAATAAGGAATGCGAATTTTTTCTTCATAAATTGACTTTTTTAATTTTTTAAGAGGGGAATACTTTCTGAGATTTGATTTTTGTTTTCAGATATTCTGTAATCCTATTCAAAGCTACAAAAACTTTATTGCAACTAAAAAAGGTTTTGATAGAGAAGAGAAAATTTGTATTTGGGATCAGAAAAGATTGGGAAATGTCAAAATGCAAAATGCAAATGGAAAATGTCAAAAATGAGGATATGCGACACATTTTGCATTTTGATATTTGCACTTTGCATTTTGAATTATTTTTCACAACATTAAGAAACTGTTTGCACCGATTTAAGCGGTTTATAGATTTCGGTTGTCCTGATGCTTTTATGTCCCATCAATTGCTGGATAGTTCTAATGTCTGTTCCTCTTTCAACAAGTTGTACAGCGAAGCTATGCCGCAGTGTGGTTGCGCTTATCTTTTTTAGGATACCTGCTTTGGCAGCATACTTTTTTATCGCTTTCTGGATGCTTCTTTCCGAATACATTGTCCCACGGTATCCTTCGAACAGAAAGTTCTCCGGATGGTAAAAGCTCCGATAGATATCTATCTTTTGAATCAGGTCATCCGATAAGGGAATATTTCTGCCTGGCTTCTCATGGCTCCCCTTTATGAAAACAAGTTGCTTTTCATAATTCAAATCCTCCGGCTTAACAGAAACCGCTTCGCCAACCGTGATCCCGGTGGCGGTTATCAAGCTGATCAGCACGTTGTGTTTGATATTTGGGATCGACTGGATGATTCTCTCAACCTCCTGTATACTGAGAACCGGTGGCCGGGATCTGACCCTTTTGGGCCTGGGTATTTCAATATGCCCGAAAGGCTTGCCATTTTGAATTTTATTATATGCATTTATGGAATTTATAAGTTGATTCTGATATGAACCTGACAGGCTTTTGCCGATCGACATATCATCCACGTAATCGCGGATTTTTTCGCTGCTTACAGCCTGGCTTTCCTGAACCGTCGCGAGAAACCTCTTTACGTTGTAGGCGTATTGGTGTATGGTTCGATGTTTATAATTCAATGATTTCAAAACGCTTTCGAATTTCTCCATATCTCCCCGGCTTGGGATGGAATTGTTTTCAGGGCATGAGGAATCAGCCGAATCGCTTACGACTTCGATGCGGTAGTTAGCTTTTTTCAGATAGGAGCTTAGCTGCTCATGGGCTCCCATCGAGTTTTCGACTTTCCATGTCCTTGCGGGTTCTTCCATTGCTTTTCCGCCAAGGTTCAAAATCATGGAGGTAAGCTCTCGGTCGTATAGAAAACTCAATTTTATGGTGTTATCACTATTATCCTGACTTACACTGATTTTCCTTTCCGAAGGCTCTTCGCAGACTTTGACAAGAGCCTCAGGATTACTGATGTCATAAAATTTTATTTCGGCAGGGAAAATCCTGTTCAGGTAGAAAATATGGTTTTGGATGTTGCAAAAATGCCAGGAATTCAGATGATTGCTCCATCTGCTATCCGGAAGTTTTCTTACAAGCCTGACATAATTGGCATCCTCGAAATCGGTAATCAACTGAATTCTTATTTCGTGATTGTAAAGAATCTTTTGAGTCTTGACGATATGCATGAGGTTTTATTCCTTAATGTCATGAGTTTTAAAATCTAGTTGTTTGAATTCGATAATTTTTGTTTTTTATAGAAAAAAAATTTTCCACGCATTAATATTTGGCGGTAAAATTAAACTTCCTCTGCACTGTGGTAAGGATTGCTTTTGCAATACTGTTTAAAAAACCTAGATTTGATGTAAATTTCCTCCCATGTATACCATTATTGCCCTGGTAATTTCTATTACCCTGCAACTGATAGCCGCAATTGTTGCTATAAGCCTGACAAAATTAACCCGGTACAACATTTCATGGGTTATGATTTCCATTGCTTTGATATTTCTGGCAATACGGCGGATAATTGAATTGATACCCTTCCTTTACAACAAGTTTTATGAAGACATCCTGATTATTGATCAGTGGATCGGTATTATTACCTCGGTGCTTATTGCAATCGGGATACTGCTGGTAAAAAAGATATTCAACCAGATCAAGGAAGCCGACAGGATAAGGAAGCATTCGGAGAAAAGAATTTTGAATGCGATTATAAAAACCGAAGAAAGGGAGCGCCTTCGGTTTGCCAAAGATTTGCATGATGGCCTGGGCCCGATAATGTCAACTATAAAGATGTCGGTTTCCGCTTTATCGAAGAGGGATCTTGATACCCATGGGAATGCGGTTCTTGCAAACCTGATGGATGTTATTAATCAAGGAGTGGATGAAATCAAGGAGATTTCAAACAACCTTAGTCCACAAATACTTAACGATTTTGGATTATCGAGTGCGCTCTCCGGTTTTATTAGCAAAATCAGCAAAACAGGTGTGATTAATATGCAGTTCACAACCAATTTAAAGGATGAGCGATTCAGTTCAACCGTTGAATGCGTGCTATACCGTGCCGCATGTGAACTGATAAATAACACACTTAAGCATGCAAAAGCTTCAAACATAAACCTCGTGCTTAACCATGTGGATAATATGCTTTTGATGTCATATTCCGACGACGGCATTGGTTTTGAGTATGAGGACTTGAATACCGAGAGTTCCGGAATGGGATACTACAATATCCGGTCGCGGCTCAGTTCCAGCAACGGCCACATGGATATTGACACGGCTATTGGCAAAGGATTCAAGGCTAACATCTATCTAAAACTCAACTAGAAAATGGAAAAACTTTGTATTTGCATTGTGGATGACCACTCATTATTCAGAAAGGGGCTGAAGCTTTTATTGTCAGCATTTCCTCAAATAGCTGATATCAAGGAGTTTTCAAACGGTAAGGACTTTGTCGATTCTCTACCCGGTTATAAGCCCGATATTGTGCTAATGGATATTGAAATGCCTGTTATGAACGGCATCGACGCTACCCGTGTGGCACTTAAAATACATCCCGATTTGAAGATTATCACCATTTCCCTGTTCGGGGAAGAGGATTATTATTTTAAAATGATCGATTCCGGAGTGAAGGGATTTATTCTGAAAAATTCCGATATTGATGAGGTAATCAAGGCTATTACAAGTGTTTCCCAAGGAAATAACTATTTCTCCCAGGAAATCCTTTATAATGTGGTCAGGAACATCAGGGATGTAAGAAAAACCGAAGCCCTTCAATTTCAGCTGTCCTTCCGTGAAAAGCAGATTCTGGAATTGATTTGTAAAGGCCTTTCCAATCAGGAAATTTCAATCGAGCTTAGTATCAGTAAGCGCACAGTAGATAAACACCGCTCAAATATACTTGGCAAAACAGAAACAAAGAACACGGCAAGTCTTGTAATGTTTGCAGTTGAGCATAAGCTGGTTGACTTGTAGGCCCATTTATAACCGCTATTTGCTTGTCGTAAACCATTGTTATTCTCTCCTGTAATTAAATGATTTTTGTCTGGTAAGTATAAATGCTTAGCTTGGAATAAGTGTAAATACCAGCAGTATTTCCACCTATTTTTTTTACAACTAAAGACTGTTTCTTTAATGCGCTGCCGGAAGTAACTTTATGTTTTATTTCCAGACAAATTGAAAAACTATTTTCAAAGATTAAAATCGGACATTCGTTTTGAGGAGGGACTCCGGGCCTGCATCAATTGCGGTACCTGCACAGCTATTTGTCCTGCTGCCTCATTCTATGACTACGACCCGAAAAAAATAGCAACCCAGGTTCAGTCAGCCAATGATGAAGTTATTGAGGCTTTGCTCAAGAGCGATACGATATGGTATTGCGGTGAGTGCATGTCGTGCAAAACCCGTTGCCCCAGAGGCAATACCCCTGGCTTGATAATCATGGCACTAAGGCAGCTTTCCATTGAAACGGGTTTTTTTGTGGAATCGGAAAAAGGCAGGCAGGTACTTGCCCTGAAAAGAATTCTAGGTGGCAGTATCCTCAATCGTGGTTACTGTGTTCATATATCAACCATGAATCATGCATTGCACCCGGAGCAAGGGCCTGTTTGGGGCTGGATAAGGGACAATGCAAAGGGCCTGTACAACAGACTCGGCGGGAATTTTGAAGAAGAAGGACCTGGGGCCCTGCGAAAAATTGCCGATGAGGATTTAAAAGAACTTGAAAGCATTTTTGAAGTTACCCAGGCACTTAGCCGATTCGAATCGATAGAGAAGTTCTCAGCGGCTAAAGCCAAATCCATGGGATACAATCTTACCGAGAAAGCCGACGACCCCTATTTCCAAATGGTTTATACCGCAAACTCGGGAAAACATAAAAAAAGCCGGTTATGATAAGCGAAGGCAAAAAAACGCTGTGGAATGATTACCAGAAAGAAATTGCTGATGACAACTATTTCTATGCCCGGAGTTGTATACGGCAAAACTTTTTTCCCGGCGCGGAGAAAACCTTTCTTAAGATCCTTAAGGAAGAGCTTAAAAAGGATGTTTATGATGATCCCCGACACACCACATGTACAGGGATAGCCTACCATTCTGATGTGGTTTCGCTTGAAACAACCATGACCGTTGTAGCAAGGCAATTTGCCCTTATGACCGAGCGAGGGTATAGAAATTTTGTGCCATCCTGTATTACCTCCTTCGGGATTTATACCGAAATAATGGAATTGTGGGAACACCATCCGGAGATTGAAGACAAGATCAGACACTTGCTGTTCAAAGCCACAGGGCGGGAGTTTAAGGTTCCGGCCAATCTGGCTCATTCGAGTGATATTATTTACAAATACCGCAACGAGATAGCGGGGATGTCGAAGTTCAAGCTTATCAACAAAAACACCGGAGCTCCGCTTCGTGTGGTAGAGCATATCGGTTGTCATTACGCCCGTATGTTCCCGCACAAAGGCATTGGCGGAGCTGAGTATCCGTGCGTTCTGTCAGGCCTTGCCGAAACATTCGGGGCAGAGGTGATTGACTATCCGGAAAGAAGAGCGTGCTGCGGTTTTGGATTCAGACAATATGTGATCCAGGCAAATCGCGGATACAGCATCTCCTGCTCCAAAAGGAAATTCGAATCCATGGCTCCCTACAAACCGGACCTTATTATCACCAATTGCCCGGGCTGCCCTTATTTCCTGGACTCTTGGCAGTACGTCATCAGCGAGATGGAGGGCAAGACGTATGGCCAAAAGGGCCAGGGCATTCCAGTTCTTACTTTTGAAGAGCTTTCAGGACTTATGATGGGATACAACCCTTGGGATATCGGGCTACAGATGCACCAGATTCCGGTGGAGCCTCTTCTTGATAAAATCGGAGTTGAATACCAACAGGATGACAAATACTGCGATGCTCAGGGAAGGACTTTTGGCAAACCTGTAATCCCTGAAATGATAAAAATATGTTGATTAGGTTTTGGCCATTGTCAAGGTTCGCCGCCGGACTGATTTTATTTAAGAGCAAGGTATGAGAGCGCTAAAAAAAGAAGTTGTGATTATAGGGGGAGGACCCGCCGGACTTGAAGCTGCCGACAGTCTCAATAAGCTTGGCCATGCCGTAACCATTTTGGAAAAAGAGGAGAGGCCAGGGGGCAAACTTTCGAATTGGCACAAGCTTTTCCCGGATAATGTTTCAGCTGACGGAATCCTGAAGCAGATGATCCAAAAAATTTCAGGAGATATTCATCTCATCACAAATGCAAAAATCAGGAAGATTAGTCATGAAGGGAAAAAATACAGCGTTTGGTTCAATGAAGGGCAATGTATTCAGGCCGAGGCAGTGCTGGTAGCAGTGGGTTTTGACTTGTTCAATGCAAGTTTAAAGGAGGAATACGGTTATGGGATTTACGATAATGTTATTACTTCAGCCGAGCTCGAATCTATGTTTGTTAATCAGAAAAGTCTGGTAACAGCTACAGGAAAAACCCCGGGCCGGGTTGCGTTTATTCATTGTGTTGGTTCCCGTGACGAGAAAGCAGGGTTCAGACATTGCTCGTCAATGTGTTGCGTTACAGGTGTTAAACAGGCGATTGAAATAAAGAAGAGGCTTCCGGGAACGGATGTGATGATGTTTTATATGGATTTGAGAATGCATGGGCGTTTTTATGAGGATCTATATCTGGAGGCTCAGGAAAAACACCATATTCAGTTTATCCGAGGCAGGCTGTCCGAATCATCTGAAAACCCCGACAGCAGTCTGCTTTTGAAAGCCGATGACACACTTGCGGGAAGTCCGATAAAAGTCAGGGCCGATATGATGGTTTTGCTTCTGGGATTTGTTCCAACCGATTTTCATAAGAAAATGGGGGAGGAGTTTGGCGTCGAGATTGGCTCGGATGGCTTCTTTTCTCCCTGCGATTCGCATCTCGACACAAACTCGGCAAAAACAACCGGGATTTTTGTTGCCGGAGCATGTACCGGTGCTAAAAGCCTGGAATACACCCTCGCCGATGCCCGAAGCGCCTCCCTTAAAATACACGAGTTTTTGCTGCGCTCGCCATCTTCGAATATCCTAAATTAAAAGAAATGAACAGTTTCGGTTTCGAGATACAAAAAGATAACACCATTGAATACGACAAAAATGACTTGTCGCTAGCAGCATTTGTTTTGAAGCACGAACCAAGCCTGTACAACTGTATCCAGTGTGGGAGTTGCTCGGGCTCCTGTCCGGCCTCTGCAATAAGCTCGTACCAATTTAGGAAAATGCAACTCCTGATGCGCCGGGGAGAAATAAAAAACCTGCGCGAAGATGTTGCCCATTGCCTGCTGTGCGGGAAATGCATCCTTGTTTGTCCCAGGGGAGTTAATACCCGCAACGTGATCCGTCAGATTAGAATTGCATTAAACATGAACTGAAATGAAATTCAACCTGTTTGTTTTGCCTTTTACGATTGGTCTGGTAGTGCTGTTTTGCATATTGATTGCCAAATATGTCCGTTGGTTTTTAAACTTAAACCCTGAACAGCGCGATTCGGTTAAGAAAAACTTTTTAACGATAAAGACACTTTCGGGACTTAAGGAAATCCTTCTGGAATCGCTCCTTCACCGCAACATCTCAAAAAAAAACAGGCTGCTGGGTTATATGCATATGAGCCTTGCCTTTGGTTGGTTTTTGCTTATAATTGTCGGCCATTTTGAGTCGTACAGTTACTTTAAGACGGCCATGGAACCACCCTATATCCCCATTTTCCTGCGATATTTCCAACAAGATGCTTTAGCTGATCCCCTCCAGGTTGTCTATTGGTTTGTAATGGACTTTCTCTTATTGTTTGTGCTCAGCGGGGTAGCTCTTGCATGGTACAAAAGACAGAACCAAAAACGCTTCGGCATGAGGAAAACAACCCGGCATCTTCCTGCTGACAGGGTCGCACTCTCTGTGCTATGGCTCATCTTTCCGCTGCGCTTGCTGGCCGAAAGCATAACCTCGGCTTTGTATGGTGGGGGGAGTTTCCTGACTTCCGGCCTCGGATCACTGCTGGAGAACAATATAGCGACAAACCTCAGCTTTGTTGCAAGTTGGTGGGCTTATTCGATAAGCCTCGGCTTGTTTTTTATTTGCCTTCCTTTCTCGAGGTATATGCACATTCCCACAGAAGTAATTCTGATTATGCTCCGCAATTGGGGAGCAACAAAATACTCGGGCAAAATAGACGGAATTACACAATTTGAGGTCCACTCATGCTCGTCCTGCGGTATTTGCCTTGACTCGTGCCAGCTGATGGAACTGGGTCATTCAAATATCCAATCGCCTTACCTTTTTAGGAATTTCAGGGCAAATAGACTTACTGACCAAGAGGTTCAGAATTGTCTTATGTGCGGCAGATGCGAAACGGCTTGCGTGGTTGGGATAAAGACAAATTCGGCGCGCCAGGCAATCCGCCATAATTCTTCGGCTGAAGTGAACCACGACTACCTCAGACATGTGGACACATCATTTAACTCGAGCCCTGATGTATTATATTTTGCCGGGTGCATGACGCATTTGACTCCCGGGATAAAAAAATCAATGCAGACAATTTTCAAGGCTGCAAAAATAAATTACGCACTGGCCGATGAAGACCGGAATATTTGCTGTGGCAGGCCTATGATGCTATCCGGATTGGCAGATCAGGCTGCAGCAATGGTAAATAAGAACAAGGAACTTTTTGAAAAGTCGGGAGCCCGAACTCTGGTTACTTCCTGCCCAATCTGTTATAAGGTCTTCAGGGAAGAGTACAATCTGGATATCGAAGTGATTCATCATACCCAATATATTGACAGGCTCATGAAAGAGGGCAAACTGGACCTTGTCAAATCCGAAGAGCATGTCGCTTATCATGATCCCTGCGAGTTAGGCAGAAGTTCGGGAATTTACGATGAGCCAAGGAATATTATTAATTCTCTGGCAAATCTTAACGAAACGCCCGCAAACAGGGAGCTGGCATTGTGCTGCGGTGGAAGCATTGCCAACATTATACTTACCTCTCATGAGAAAAAAGAATTAGCCCTGTCCGCACTTGAGAAAATCGTTCCGCAAAATACAGAAACACTCGTCACAGCTTGTCCCTTATGTAAAAAAACATTTGTTTCGACGGGCAAGAGTCTTAAAATAATTGACATTGCGGAACTTGTAGCTGAAAATCTGACAGTCGGCCAAACCAGCCGTAAATTTGGAAAGTTCCAAAAGGTTGAGAGTGCATCAATCTGAAAACCCTAGTATCAATGGGTTTCTAGCCCTTGGCCGATATCTCCTTAAGCGCATCCATCCCGGGAATGGTGATTCTCCTCCCTCCAATCTTAATTATCCCGTCTTTCTCAAGTTCCTTCAATATCCTGATGGCGCTGTCTTTCGACAGTGCCGTCATGTCAGCAAGGTCCTGTCGGCTGATAGTTAAATCAAAATCTTGACTTTTATATATTTTTTCCGAAAGGTAGATAAGGGCATCGGCAATCTTCCCGTGCATCTGTTTTTGGGTAAGACTTATTAATTTGTCGTATAGGAAGGATTGCTTTTTATTTAGGTATTCGAGGAATTTTGCTGTGAATGCTGTATTTGAATTAATGACCTTTTTGAAGTTTTCCGCATTTATAAAACACACGCTGCTGTGTTCGAGGGCTGTGATGGAAAAGTGGTAACGCTGATCGGTAAATACTCCGGGTCCGGCAATAATGGTGTTGGTACCGGTCAGGTCCAATAACAAATTCCGATTGTTGATTCCTTCAATATATACTTTGGCCAGCCCGGAGGTGAGGTTTACAATGTGAGTGAGATTGGTGCCCTGCTTCGCAATGTTCTCGCCGGGTTTGAACTGTACCTCGAATCGGTCCGCATTCAAAATAAGTATTTCCTGGGGCGTGAGCAGCTTGAATAAATCAGACTTCCGATTACAATCTTCACAGTTTACACAGTAAACAGATTTTTTATAAATCGTCATTTTATTTTTATTTTCTAATTCTGATTTTTATCTTGTGCCAAAGATAATTTATTTGTCGGATTATGTATTTTTATTTACCGCTAAAAAACAGTTAAAAATAAGAGGTATATCGATTGTAATGAATGTAAACATCGACAAGTATGAAAGTTTATTTTATTTAATATTGCGCATCCAAACTTCAATTAAGATTAACTTTGTTTATTAATTATAACTACCCGATATGAACAGAATTAAAGAATTTTTTAAACTCAAGAGGAATTTCCTTCTCGTAGTGGCCTTGCTTGGTATTTCGGTTATTGCCTGCGAGAAATATACTATTGAGGGTCCGGAGAAAATGGAGAATGTGAGCTTTGCAACTGATATTGTACCCATTTTAGCCAAGAATTGTGTTAGTTGTCACACCACCGGCAAAACATCTCCCAATTTCGAAGCTGAATTTGCTTTTGCGTCAATCACGACCCGAAAATTGGTAAATCTTACCACACCGGAATCCAGCAAACTTTATGATAAATTGATATCATCCGCATTTCACCAGCCTTTTACAAATGCTACAGAAGAATTAACGATTCTAACCTGGATCGAAGAAGGTGCGAAAAACAATTAATGAAAATAACTATAACTAAAAATTTTTGGTATGAAGAACTTATTCTTTTCAATGCTGCTTATTTTCGTGGCTTTACCCACATTTGCTCAGGAACAGGAAGTTGCTGAAGATCTCCCGGTTGATGCAACCTTTGATGCTTCTGTCCTAATCGACAATCAGACGGTTAATGGCCCGTATAAAGGCGGAATTGAGTTTAACATCCTCCACCGATTCGGTACCGTTAAGAATGGTATCACCGATATCTATGGAATTTATGCCCCTTCGAACATTCGTCTGGGATTGAATTATGGCATTAGCGATAAGATTATGATTGGCGCGGGTTCAACCAAGGACTACAAACTTCAGGATCTCCAGTGGAAATATGCTGTTCTTCAGCAAACCCAATCGGGTAAAATGCCTGTATCTCTCAGTTATTACGGAAATGCAGTTCTCGATGCCAGAGCCGATGATGCTTTTGGACCTGAGGAACAATACCGTGCCATCCACCGCTTTTCCTATTTTTCCCAACTTATTGTTGCCCGCAAATTCAACGACAAATTCTCATTCCAGGTTGCTCCGGGTTTCGTATATTACAATGCCGTTGAGGAAGGTTTGCAAAACGCGAATTTCACGATTCACGCCGGTGGGCGCGCCAAAGTAATTGGCTACAGCTCAATTATTTTCGAATACGATCAGCTGCTCACACAGCAAGACACCGAGGAACAGCCCAAACCGAATTTGTCGATCGGCTATGAAATAGTTACCGGTACCCACGCCTTTCAGGTTTTTGCAGCCAATTACTCCGGAATCATAAATCAAAGGAACTATCTGTATAATTCCAACGATTTTGCTTCAGGGGAGTTTCTCTTCGGATTTAATATTACTGTTCGCTTCTAAGTTTTACCGGATAATATACTTATTCTCTATGACACATAAGAATTATAGGGCATTTTCTTTGCTGCTTGCGTTTCTGATCCTAACCATTTCTTTAACTGTCATAGCTCAGGAAGATGAAAACAGTTCCACCCAAGCCCTTAAATACAATCCGGAGGATTTTCCCTCTTTCGAGGATAACGAGTTTTGCCTTCGCTGCCATTCATCGGGGTATTTCGTGCTATCCGACACAGTTTCAGGTCTTTCGAAGAGGCAGGCCATGTGCGACAATTTTAATATTCCAAAGGATAATTATTACATGTCGGTACATGGATCCTTTAGTTGCACCGACTGCCACTCCTCGGAATACCAAAACTTCCCTCATGCCACCTCTCTTCGGTTCGAGCCGGCTTTTGCCTGCATCGATTGTCATGGTGGGGATGAGAGTTTTGCCCAATATCATTTTGAGGAAATCGATGCGGAATATGCCAGCAGCGTGCATGCCCAAATTGAAAATGGGGAGTTTAATTGTTGGAAGTGTCACAACCCTCACGCCTATGTTCCATTAGCCAGGCGCGACACACTCTCTATCGACTTTGTGGTAAGCTCAAATCAAATGTGTCTGACTTGCCATGGGAGTTTAGAGAAATTCCAGCTTTTATCGGATAAGGAATTGACCGGTATTGTTGAGAAACATGATTGGCTTCCTAACCAGAGTTTGCATTTCAAGTCGATTCGTTGTATCGAGTGCCACTCCGCTCAAAACCTTGACATTCTTGTTTCCCATAATATCCTTCCTGCCGACAGTGCCATTTTCGATTGTGTTAAATGCCACTCGAAGAATTCCGTACTTATGGGGTCGCTTTACAAATTCAGGGTTATCGAAAGCCGAAAATCAAGCGGGTTTCTGAATGCTGCCATTATCGACAACAATTCGTATGTAATTGGTGCAAACCGCAGTGAGATAATGAATCTGGCAAGTTTGCTGATATTCGGACTCACATTGGTTGCAATGACAGTTCATACTCTTTTCAGGGTAAAAAAATCGAAAAAACACTAAAATGACTGAGCAAATATATTTTTATCCGGTATGGATCCGCCTCTGGCACGCGGTGAATGCTGTTCTCTGCATTCTCCTTATTTTTACAGGCATTAGCATGCAATATTCAGATCCTGATTTCGCGTTGATAAATTTTGGTCTGGCGGTCTCAATGCATAATTTCTCGGGCATAGCGCTCACGATATCATACTTCCTTTTCTTTTTCGGTAATATGTTTACTGCTAATGGCAAGTATTATCGGCTAAAAGTAGAAGGTTTATCGATACGTCTGTGGAAGCAGATGAGATACTATGCTTATGGATATTTTGTTAATGAGGAATCCCCGTTTCCCGTAAGTTCTCAAAACAAATTCAATCCTCTGCAGCAAATTTCCTATCTTCTGGCTTTATATCTGGCTCTTCCCCTCTTGTTCATCACAGGATGGGCGTTGTTGTTCCCCGAATTTATCATTAATAAATTGCTGGGCTTTAGCGGAATATTCCTTACTGCCCAACTGCATATCGTAATGGGCTTCTTTATCTCTCTTTTCCTGATTATCCATTTGTATGTGAGTACCATGGGGGCAAGTCCGCTGAGCAACTTTAAAAGTATCGTCACAGGATGGCAGAAGCTGCACTAGAGTTTTTGTCCTGATGAACACCATTCCCGATAGCTTCCAACTTTTGGCTATAGGTTTTTGATACGGATTCATTGAACTTTTAAACTCTTTTCATGACTTCCCATTTGCATATTGTCTCATCTTTTTTGCCTGTTTATTTCGGGGGATTTGCTTTCGCGCTGCTTACAACCGGAAAAATTACCCGGAATATCCGGTTGAGGAAAGTCTCGTATTGGCTGTTTTTTCTAACCACTTTGGTTACTACATTCACCTGCGGTTTCGGGGGAGCCTCCATACGGAAGGCTGAAGCTGCACCGGGCGTTGATCCCTTCGTGCTGAAAACCCATGCATGGACCGCAATGACGGTCTTTCTGCTAAGCCTTGCTATGTTCTACCTCTCCTATAAGGCAAACCGTGATGGTGAGCAGAAACTGAATTATGACAAGAAACTGCAGATTGTTTCCCTTGCTTTTCTGGTTGTTTTCGTGCTGACGACTCTTATCGCATTTCGAATTAGGTAAAGTCTGCTAATCCGGATGGAATGAGGTTCATCCTTTCAAGATGGGGCGGCCAGATATTGTGACTACTGACTTCAGTCCGTTGTTCGGTCTGTTGGTGATGCCATATCACAGATAGAGTCCGAAGCCTAAAGTATGCATATGCCAGGGTGCTAAGCCAGACTCTATGCTCTGAGGCTATGGCTCTGCATGGAATCATTCCCAAAAAAAACTCCGGGAATTTCCTTGTTTGTAAGGAAATTCCCGGAGCTAATCAGTAAATCTTTATCTGCTTATATTCCCCAGAACTCGATCGAGTTTTTCAGCAGTGCTTTAACATAGGAAGGGTTATGAACACCTAAGCTTCTGTCTTCTGCAATAAGATTGTAATTCAAAAGAGTTCCGGCCTGATCAGCTGTGAGATTCAGAGGAGCAGCGGTAGTCGCCTTCCAGAGACCTGTACTGGCGTTCAGGTAGCCTTTGTCAATCAGGATTGTCTTAAGTTGTTCAAGAAGTTCTGCTACTTCGGTTTGTGAACCGTCAATATCGAAACTTTTTGCTTCGGAATGGCAAGCCACGCATGATGCAAGGTTTTCACCTTCTTCTTCGCTTTCCATATTAAAGGTGTGTCCGCCTGCTAATGATCCAACAGCTTTAGACATGTGGCAGCTTACGCAACCACCGGCTTTGTGTGCATGGTCTCCGGTGGGATAGGTCGCTGTGCCAGCTATTCTGTATCCAACCAAGCCGGCAAGAACTGCTGATTGTGGTCCGTGGTGAACACCCCAGCGGCTGGAAGTAATCGCGATGTCAGCACCTGCTAAAACAGGCATAGGACTAACGATTCTTGACTGGTGGCACTGTACGCATGTGTTACTGGTTCCCAAATCGAGTGTTGTTCCGCCAAGCCATAGAGTAACGGGCTCGCTTCCTCTCAGTGCGAAATCGGTAGAGTCATATTTTTCGTGAATCATATGGCAGGTTCTGCAATTTACAGCAGCAGGGTTTTCTATTTCAGCAGCAGTAACCTGGGCACCGTTTGCGATTCTTTCGATAAAACCTTGTGAAGTGTGACAAGGAGCGCATGAAGTACGAGTCTCAAATGATGTGTAACCTTTTTGGTGCGTTGAATTTGCTGCCTGACTAATTTTTGCCACGAGGTCTGATCCGCTATTATGACATTGGGTGCAATTTTCGTTAGCATCAACACCAGCTATTCCCTGAGGTCCTTCGCAACCTGTGAATAGGCTCATGACCATTGCTGAACTTAAGGTTAGGATGGCCAGAGCGTTAATTACAGAATGTTTTTTCATAAAATATTATGTTTAGAGTTTGCATTTATTTATTAGTGCAAAGTACTGACAAAAATAATGCGAAGTCAATACCGGGTGGCGATATAAAAAAACAATGGGAAAGGTTTTTATTCGAAACGCAGGCGGCCCAATCCGTATTTGGAAGCGATAAATGTCGATGATAGACCCGGTTGATGTCGAGGTCTTTGTTTTTCGATGAGCTGCATATATAATGGTATGGGGACCTCATCTCCTCATACGTTAAAAAACCCAAAAGATTTTTCTGCAGATGCAATGTTTTTAAAGGTTTATTTTGTTAATTTTATCATCGTATTATTGATGTTAATCAAAAAAATGATGACATCAATCGACTCCCGACCTCAAAATAACTAGCGATGACAGGTATGACCCCATAGTTTATTGAATGTATAGAACCTTGCTCTAATGAAAAAGCATTCCGACCCGTTAACGAAAACGATCCCTTCATCAGATGTCTCAAAGACTAAAGCCTCGGTTTCAAAGGCCGCTACTTTTCCTGTTGTTGGGATTGGAGCTTCTGCCGGCGGTCTCGAAGCTTTGGAGCAGTTTTTTGTCAATATGCCGCCAAACAGCGGTATGGCTTTTGTTGTTGTTCAGCACCTGGACCCTGACCGCAAGGGGATTATGCGCGAGTTGCTGCAGCGGTTTACTGCAATGACAGTGCTCACGGTTACCGACCGCCTGAAATTGAAGCCGAATGCGGTTTATGTGATTCCCCCGAACAAAAGCATGTCGGTATTGAATGGCGTATTGCATTTGTTTTCACCCGTTGAATCCCGTGGATTGAGGCTGCCTGTGGATTTCTTTTTCCGCTCTCTCGCCGAGGAACAAAAGCACAACAGCATCGGGGTGATTCTTTCCGGGATGGGTTCGGATGGGAGTATCGGGCTCAAGGCGATTAAGGAGGCAGCAGGAATCGCTGCGGTATAGGATCCCGATACAGCCAGATACGATAGTATGCCCCGAAGCGCGATCGAGGCCGTATTGGTTGATATTGTAGCACCGGCAAACCAACTCCCGATAAACCTCCTTTCGATTGCTTTCCAGACACGAAAAATCTCTTCCCAAATAGCACTCGAGAAGGATTCCAGCGCGCTGGAAAAAATTATTATTCT